>CAILCO010000176.1 GCA_903832735.1 uncultured Sterolibacterium sp. | reverse complement strand
CACGAAATACCTCGCAAATTATCTCGGTTGGTTCAGGGCGCTCGACCGGTCGCCGCGATTCAGCCCGGATCCCGTGCAGTTGCTCGCTCTCGCCGTCAGGGTATGAGTTCAACAACATCATTCGCTAAATGAGCCTTGTTCTTTAACTGCCGAGGGATAGTTCATTGTAACGATCCTCATTAGGCTCTCATGAATCTTGACGCGGCCAGGCTTTCATCGCTTCTTGACAATATGCCTATGCCTATGCCTATGGCATTGGCAGATGAATTATATGCTAGATCAATAGTTGATGCGCGCAGATCAAATGCGAAAAATGCCAATTTCGGTCGTAAGCCTTGCCCCAATAGGACTGGAGACATGGTGATGGCATTAACGGTCCGACACGGCATGTTCCGTGAGCCAGGTAGCAGCGAGGTAATCTATCGTGGAGAATAGGAATGGATCCTGTCGTTCATTTTGAATTGCCGTATGAAGATCGGGAGCGGATGGCCAGGTTTTATGAAGCAGCCTTCGGCTGGCGAACGCAGATGTTGGGCGCGGACATGGAGAATTACGTTCTTGCAACCACAGCGGAAGCTGGAGAGGGTGGGACGCCACAGCCAGGCATGATTAACGGTGGCTTTTTCCAGAAGAAGCCAGACTGGCCGGCGCAAACGCCTTCTGTCGTCATTGCGGTAGAGGATGTCATGGAATCAATGCAGCAAATCATCGCGTCGGGAGGCAAGGTGCTTGGCGAGCCGATTGAGATTCCCGGCATCGGCCAATATGTCTCTATCATCGATACCGAGGGTAACCGCGTAAGCATACTTCAGCCTCACCCGCGCAAGTAGCACCCGGAATCGCGGCAGAACCCTCAACCAACAGGAGCACTTCATGATCCGGTTACGTCCATCGAACGCTCGCGGCCAGGCCGACCATGGCTGGTTGCGCGGCTTCCACAGTTTCTCCTTCGCCGACTATTACGATCCCGCCGAGATGGGCTGGGGGCCGTTGCGCGTCATCAACGAGGATTTCATCAAACCCGGCACCGGTTTTGGCGAGCATGGCCACCGCGACATGGAGATCATCACCTATCTCCTGGAAGGACCGCTGGAGCATAAGGACAGCATGAACAACGGCACGGTGTTCCGCCGACCCGAAGTGCAGCGCATGAGTGCAGGGCGGGGCGTACAGCATAGCGAGTTCAATCCTTCCGCCAGTGAAGGTGTGCATCTGCTGCAGATCTGGATCGAGCCCGATGTGCGCGGCATCCCTCCCGAGTATCAACAGAAGGAGTTCTCCGACCTGGACAAGCGCGGCCGCCTGTGTCTGATCGCGTCCCCGGATGGGGCGGGCGGCAGTCTCGGCATCCATCAAAATGCGCAGATCTACGCCAGCCTGCTCTGTGCAGGGCAGTCGGTCAGCCATGGCTTGGCCCCAGGCCGGCGCGCTTATCTGCATGTGGTCAGCGGCGATCTTGAGGTCAACGGCGCGCGGCTTGCCGGCGGCGATGGCGCCAAGATCAGCGACGAGGCGGCGCTCGCGATCATTGCCCGTAGCGACGTCGAGCTGCTGTTGTTCGATTTGCCCTGAGGCTTTGCCGACTGAGGGTAAAATCATCGGCTATGCCCTCAGCCCAGTTCGTCCATCTCAGGCTCCACAGCGAATACTCGATCAGCGATGGCATGGTGCGCATCGACGCGGCCGTGTCGCGTGCCGCGGAAGACCGCATGCCGGCCCTGGCGCTGACCGATCTGGGCAACCTGTTCGGTATGGTCAAGTTCTACTCGGCGGCGCGCAGCGGTGGGGTCAAGGCGATCATCGGCTGCGATGCCTGGGTGGCCGAGGACCCTAGCGAGACTCGCGATCCGGCCCGCGAGGGCGGCAGCCGCCTGCTGCTTCTGGCGAAGGACCGTTCCGGCTACCTGCGCCTGTGCGAATTGCTCACTGCGGCTTATCTCGGTCCGCGTCGCCGCGGCCGGGCCGAAATTTCCCGTGCGGTGCTGGAGGCCGGCGACAACACCGGCCTGATCGCACTCTCGGGCGCGCACCTGGGCGATGTCGGCCAATTGTTGCTCGCCGGCAAGTCGGTGCAGGCGGAGAAGAGTGCCAGCCGCTGGGCGCAACTGTTCCCCGACAATTTTTATCTTGAGGTGCAGCGCTGCGGACAGCCTCAGGCGGAGGTGCTGCTCTCGCTCACCGTGGCGCTCGCCGGCCAGCTGGAACTGCCGCTGGTGGCCACCCATCCGGTGCAGTTTCTCGACCGCGAGGACTTCACCGCCCATGAGGCGCGCGTCTGCATCGCCGAAGGCTATGTGCTGGCCGATACGCGTCGTCCCAAGGTGTTCACCGAGCAGCAGTACTTCAAGTCGCAGGCCGAGATGGGTCTGCTCTTCGCCGATCTGCCCGAGGCCCTGGAAAATTCGCTGGAGATCGCCAGGCGCTGCAATCTTTCCATCGAACTGGGCAAGAGCAAGCTTCCGCCGTCCCCGACGCCGGAAGGCGTGACCATCGACGACTACATGGCGCAGCAATCGGCGGAAGGGCTGGAATTGCGCCTGGCCCAGCTGTTCCCCGACGCGGCGCTGCGCGATTCGAGGCGGCCGGAGTATCTTGCGCGGCTGGATTTCGAGATCAAGACCATCGTGCAGATGGGCTTCTCGGGCTATTTCCTGATCGTCGCCGACTTCATCAAATGGGCCAAGGGCAACGGCGTTCCGGTCGGTCCCGGGCGAGGCTCAGGCGCCGGTTCCCTGGTGGCTTACAGCCTCTCGATCACCGATCTCGATCCGTTGCGCTACGACCTCCTGTTCGAGCGTTTCCTGAATCCCGAGCGGGTCTCGATGCCCGACTTCGACATCGATTTCTGCCAGGACGGGCGCGACCGGGTGATCGACTACGTCAAGAAGCGCTACGGCGCCCATGCCGTCTCGCAGATCGTCACATTTGGCACTCTGGCGGCCAAGGCGGTGATCCGCGATGTCGGCCGTGTGCTCGACCTGCCGTTCAACTTCGTCGACCAGTTCGCGAAACTGATTCCCAACGAACTGGGCATCACCCTGGCGAAGGCGTTCGAGCAGGAACCCATCATCAAGGAGCGCGTTGGCACGGAGGAGGAGTTGCGCCAGTTATGGGACCTGGCACTGCGCCTGGAAGGCTTGACGCGCAATGTCGGGATGCACGCCGGCGGCGTGCTGATCGCGCCCGGCAAGCTGACCGATTTCTGTCCGCTGTATTCGGCCCAGGGCGAAGTGGCCGGCGAAAACCAGTCGGTGGTGAGCCAGTTCGACAAGGACGACGTCGAGAAGATCGGCCTGGTCAAGTTCGACTTCCTGGGTCTGCGGACCCTCACCATTCTCGACGAGGCGGTGAGTTCCGTGCGCAGGCTCAATCCCGACCTCGCGAACTTCCGCCTGGAGGACATCCCGCTTGACGATCGCGCCACCTTTGCGCTGTTTGCTGCTGGCAACACTACGGCGGTGTTCCAGTCTGAGTCTCGCTCGGCTAAGGATCTGGAGCGCCGACTCAAGGGCGACAGCTTCGAGGACATCATCGCCCTGATGGCCCTGAACCGACCCGGGCCGTTGCAGTCGGGCATGGTCGACGACTTCATCAACCGCAAGAACGGCCGCGCCAAGGCCGAGTACTTCCATCCCGATCTGGAGCCGGTATTGCGGCCGACCTATGGCGTCATCATCTACCAGGAGCAGGTGATGCTGGTGGCGCAGATTCTCGCCGGCTACACCCTCGGCGGCGCCGATCTGCTGCGCCGCGCCATGGGCAAGAAGAAGGCCGAGGAGATGGCGCAGCAGCGCGCAATCTTCACCGAGGGCGCGGTCGGGCGCGGCGTCGACGCGGCGCTCGCCAGCCATCTGTTCGACCTGATGGAGAAGTTCGCCGAGTACGGCTTCAACAAGTCACATTCGGCGGCCTATGCCCTGATCGCCTTCCAGACCGCCTGGCTCAAGCAATACCATCCCGCGGCCTTCATGGCCGCGACGCTCAGTTCGGAACTGGCCGACACCGACAAGGTGCATCTGTTCTACCAGGATGCCCTGGCCAACGGCATCACTTTTCTGCCGCCCGACATCAATGCCGGCGGGATACGCTTCGAACCTGTCGACAGCCGCACCATACGCTACGGTCTGGGCGCCCTGAAGGGAACCGGCGAAGCGGCGCTGGGCGCAATCCTGCGTGCCAGGGCGGCCGACGGACCGTTCCTCGACCTGTTCGATTTCTGCCGCCGCATCGACAAGCGTGTGGCCAATCGCCGGGTCATCGAAGCCTTGGTCCGCGGCGGTGCCTTCGATACCCTGGACGATCACCGCGCGCGGCTTCTGGCCTCGGTCGGCGTGATGCTGGCCGCTGCCGAGCAGGCCGAGAAACATGCACTGCAAAGCGGTCTGTTCGATAGCGTCGAAGGGCATGTGCATGCTCCGCAACTTGTCGAGGTGGCGCGCTGGAATGAGCGCGAGCGCCTCCTGAACGAGAAGCAGGCGCTCGGTTTCTTCTTCTCCGGCCACCCGTTCAAGGCTTATCGCGCCGAGCTGTCGCCCTTTGTCAGGAAATCCCTGGCCCAGTTGGAGGCCAGTCGCGAGGTCACGCTGATGGCCGGTGTCGTGGTGTCGACGCGGACGCAGATGACGCGGCGCGGCAAGATGGCCATCGTGATGCTCGACGATGCCACGGCTCAGGTCGAGATCTCGGTGTTCAACGAATTGTTCGAAGCCGAGCGCCAAAAGATCAAGGAGGATGAACTGCTGCTGGTCGAAGGCAGGATACAGCGCGACGATTTTTCCGGCGGCCTGCGGGTGATCGCCGAGAAGTTGATCACCCTTGGCGAAGCGCGCGGACGGTTCGCCAAGGGACTCTATCTGGCCATGAATGGCGGCTCCGACGCCGGCAAGTTGCGCGCGCTGCTCGCCCCTTACCGCGGCAGCGGCGGCGCCTGCCCGGTGCGCGTGAAATACAGGAACGGCGAGGCCGAGGTGGAACTTGGCCTGCCCGACAATTGGCGCGTCAGGCTCGACGACGCGCTGCTCGCGGAGCTCAGTGACTGGCTCTCGCCCGCCAACGTCAACGTGGTGTATCAGTGATGGCCGGCATGTGCCTGATCGACGCCGCCTTGCTCGATGCCGTAAGCGCAGAGGCCAGGCAGAGCCGGCGCGGCCGCAAAAACCGCAACTTCCACGGGACGGACGATTTCCCCGCCCATCGTCTGTTGAATGCCGTCGAACCCGGCTCCTACATCGCGCCGCATCGCCATCTCGATCCGAACAAGGACGAGACCATGATCGTGCTGCGCGGCCGCCTGGGACTGGTCATCTTCGATGCTGTCGGCAACGTGCTGCAGACCTCCGTGCTAGCAGGCGGCAGCGGCGCGATCGGCGTGGATATTCCGCACGGCAGTTGGCATACGGTGCTGGCGCTGGAATCCGGTACGATATTTTTCGAGGCCAAGGCCGGGCCGTTTCTGGCGCTCGCGCCGGAAGAGAGAGCGCCCTGGGCGCCGCAGGAAGGCGCCGCCGAAGCGGAAGGCTACGGCGCCTGGTTGCGGCGGTTGTTCCCCGGCTGAGACTCACTTGCCCACTGGTTTTGGCAGCAGCTTGATGCTGTCCGCCGTGGGCGATTTCGGCAGCGAACTCAGGTAGGCGTGGACGGCGTGCAGTTCGGCATCGCTCATGATCTTTTCGGAGAAGGGCGGCATCTCGCTCGGCGGCCTTCGGACAAAGGCCAGGAATGCTTCGGCGGGTAACGTGTCGGGCACCAGATGCGGTCCGGCGATGCCGCCCTGGCCGACGGTGCCGTGACAAAGATAGCAGCCCCTGTTGATGAACAGTTCATGACCGCGGCTGATCTCCACCGCCGACTGGGCATAAGCCTCTCCGGCGACGCCGGCTGCGCCGATCAGGGTCAGCAGCAGGGAGCAGGAAATCTTATTCAGAATATTCATGATGCCCCCTAGCGTGGTTGAGTGACGACATCGATCAGGGCGGGCAGTCCGCTCTTGACGACGGCAAGCGCGCGCTGTATCGCCGGACCCAGCAACGCCGGATCGCTGATCGGTCCTTCGGCCCATACGCCCATGCTTTTCGCCATCATCGCGTAGTCGACGTAAGGCGCCTCGATCAAGGTGCCGTGACGCCAGGATTCCGGATCGCGCTCGCGCCGGGTACCCATGCGCTGGAGGTGCATCGTTTCCTGATGCCAGGCGCGATTGTTGTGCATGATGTTGAGCAGGGGGATCTTATGGTGTGCCAGGGTCCACAGCACCGATGGCACCATCAGCAGATCACCGTCGGACTGGATATTCACGGCCAGGCGACCTTCGTCCTTGCAGGCCAGCGCCGCACCTGCGGCTGCCGGCAGTCCGTAGCCGATGCCGAAGCCGCCGGAGTGACCGATAAACTGCCGGTATTCGGTGATATCCCAGAGGCGATGCGGCCAGTAACTCTGGAATTGCGGCTGCGACACCAGTGCCCATTTTTCGTTTTTGATCTGAGCCCAGACTTCCTGGCAGAGTCGCGCGGTGCTGACCGGGCTGGCATCCCAGCCTCGCGTGGCGTCGTTTCGGGCCGCCTCGCGCATCGCCGCGAAAGCCGCCTGCATAGGCTGTTTCCGGGCGGCAATGGCGGCGCTTTGCGGCGCGCTGGCCTCGCGCTTGAGCGCCTCGATCAGTGAGGGCAGGGTCGCCTGGGCATCGGCGGCCAGAGCCAGGTCGGCGGCCTGATAGCGCTGGATATCTCCGTAATTGGATTTCGCCAGGAGGTAATTGACGCTGATGCTGATCACCCGCGTTTCCGCTTTGATCAAGCCCTTCGATGGTCGGCCGGGGGTGTCGGAAACGCTATTGACCAGACCCCAAAGATCTCCGACCTCCAGCGCCAAAATGACATCGGCCGCGGCTATGTATTTTCTCTGCAACGAGCTTTGGTTGAGATAGTGCGTGGTTGGAAAATTCATTCGCGCGCGCAGGTCGATGACCGGCGCGTTCAAGGACTCGGCGAGTTTGACCAACAGATCGACGCCTTCCTGCGAGCGCGCGGCGCGGTCCACCACGATCAGCGGATTCTTTGCCGCGAGCAGAATTTTCGCCGCCTCCGCCACGGCGCGGGCATCGCCTTCCGGCGGCGAGACCGAGACCGGTTTGGGTATCCGCAGGGCCGCCCGGTTTTCCGCGGGAACTTCCTGCAATTCGCCGTCCGCGACGATCAGGACGGGTTCCATTGGCGGCGTCGTCGCAGCCGACATCGCGCGCATGAAGGATTCGGCATAGTGCTGCAATGACACGGGGGCATCGTCGAACTTGACGAAGTCGCGAACCATCGCCGCCTGGTCGACAGAGGTGTGAAACCATTCGACACCCGGCCGACGCTTGGTAGCGTCGGCGGTGTTGCCCGCGATCACCATCATTGGCACGCGGTCGCACCAGGCGTTATAGATCGCCATCGAGGCGTGCTGCAGGCCGACATTGCCGTGCACCATGCAGGCCATGGGCTTGCCCGACATCTTGGCGTAACCGTGGGCGATACCCGCGGCCGCCTCTTCATGACAGCAGACGATCATTTCCGGCGCCTTGTTGCCGCCGTAATTGACGATCGACTCCTGGAACCCGCGATTCGACGAGGCCGTCATCACGGCGACATACTTGATACTGGCCGCCTTGAGTACGTCGACCATGAAGTCCGAGCCGGGGTTATGCACATGTCCGGTCAGTTCGTCATCATGGACCGAATGCACGCCCATGGTTTCCGCCGCGATAGTCCTTGAGGAAGGCGGCGCCGCCGTTGCCGGCGCCTTGGCCGCAGCCTGTGCGGCGCTCTCGCCTGGGGTCGCCGCCATTGTTGCGGCGCCGGCGGCTAGCGCGCCCTTCAGAAAACCCCGCCGGCCAGAATTCTTCGTCTCCATCGTGACCTCTTTTTGTATGAGTAAGGTTCGTTCGCAAATAGCCTGCGCGATTCTAGACCAATGGTGAAAGTCTGTCCCGTACCGGATCAAAAATGAAAAAAGGGAGCGAAACATCCGCTCCCCTTCTGCTATTGCAGATGCAATTACTGGAAACTATAAATGTAGCTCAGGCCGATGGAGTTGACCGTGTAGTTGGGCGAAGACATGCAGGTTCCGATATAGGCCGGAATCGTCACACCGCAGCTAAGGCTGCTGCCCGGGGTCGAGTTGTAGGCATCCCACTGCCAGTCAGATGACTTCAGGCGAGAGTACTGATAGTTCGCACGAATCGACGACTTCTTGTCGATGGCGTATTTTCCGGAAACGCGGATCGTTGTGACTTCGCTGGTGATGTCCGGCATGTTCGATGCCGTCAACGGTACCGTGTTGGCGACGCCGGCAGCGGTAACCCCGTTGCTGAAGTAGGCACCGCCGGTAACGCTGATCGGCGATTTCGCGCGCGAGTACGATAGGTCGCCATTCAGATCGAACTTGCCGCCCATCAGGCCAGCCGCCTTGAAGCCCAAGCCGAAAGTATTGACCCGGTCCTGCTGGCTCATCGAATAAGCGCGGCAGGGATCGGTGTAGCTGTCGGTCGGGTAAGTGGTGACATTGCCATAAGTGGCATTGACAATGGTACCCGAGAGGAAAGCGGCGCAGGAGACATGCGGCAGAACCAGCGGGTTGATCGTGCTGCTGGTGGAGGTGACGCGGGAAATAGCCAGCGAGGAGTAGTCGAACTTCTTGTCCTCCAGACTGTAGAAGGCATTCACCGCCAGGTTCTCGTTCGCCTGCAGGGTGGCATCCAGGCCGAACATCGACGATTTGGTGTCCTTCAGTCCGTAGGTTGACTGATTGAAATCTTCCTTGTTGTAGGCGACATTGGCTTGCAGCGCCAGCGTATCGCTCGCCTGGAAGTTCAGGTTGCCGCGCAGCCGGTCGCGGTTGCGGTCGGTGACGTAGAACTGGCGGAAACCGGGAAGAACTGGATCGGCCGCCGGAAAGTAGATGTTGTCGGCGAGCGGGATGGTGGCGCCGACCGGGAGTGTCCCGCCGGAGCGCGGCGGATTGACCGGTGCGCCGCCTTCGTTATCCGAGTAGCCTTCGGCCCGGCGCTGCGAATAATCGTAAGCCAGTCTGCCGCTGAGCGCTTCGGCAAGCCTGCTGCGGAATTCCAGCTTGAGGGTCTGTTCCTTGCTCTTGTCCGATTTCCAGCCCGACTCGGACTCGTTGCTGGCGCCGACTGCCGCGAACTGAGCCGCATATTTATTCGCGAGCGCTTGTGACACCGAGGTGTTGGCGGTGCGCTCGATCTGCTCGTATTGGTAGCCCAGCTTGACCGACTGCTTCGGTGTCAGCTTGTAGTCGCCTTCAAGCAAGAACTGTTGAGTCTTGCGGCTGATCGGTTCGTTGGTGAAGGTGTTGGCGTTGGCCGGAAATGCGCCGTCGGCCCAGGCCGTGGTGTAGGTGTGCGACGGTGTCTGATTGTCGCGGTCCTCGTACTTGTACTGGGCCAGGAGCGACAGATCCTTGAGCGGCTTCATAGTCAGCGTCGCGTTCAGGTTGGTGTTGATCACCTTCGTTTGCGGCGAAGTCACCGGAACCATCCAGGTCGCCGGGAACGGGCCGACGAAGGGTTCGTCCTGCGTCATCCGCTGGTAGTAGCCGGACACCACCAGGCGCGTGGTCTTGTCGAAGTTGTAACCACCGGTGAGGTTCAGTCGGTGCATCTGGTTGGGGGCTGCTCCGACCATCCGCGCCGCGTCGCCGAACACCGGATCGAGCAGGGTACCGGCGAAGGGGTTGGCCATGGTCCAGGACTTGATGCTGTTCTGGAAGAAGGAGCCGTAATAGCCGAAGTCGATATTGCTCTTGGCGTCCACAAAGCTCAGGTTTGCCTTGAATTGGTTGGTGGCGTTATTGATCGGTTCCGGCACCAGCGCTCCTTGGCGCGTTCCTGGCGCGACCCCGGTGAGTTTGGTTCCTTCCTTGTCTTCGTGCTTTGCCACGAACTTGAAAGACCAGCCCGGCGCCAGCACCGTGCTGATTTCGACATTCTCGCGGGTGCGCAAAGTGCCGATGTTGAAGCCGCCGTGCATCATCGCCGGAATCAGTACTCCCGGTCCGTTGCCGGCATAAACGGCGTTGGCCAGGGTGGCGCCGGTCGCTGGCGTCACGGTAGCGTAGGGCGACTGCAGGCTGTTCCAGTTGGCAAGACCCGTGGTGCTGCAGCGCGAACTGCTGGCGGCGGGGGCAGCGGCGCAGGCGGCCGCGGCCACCGGATACCCGGGAAGCGTCAGCGTCGTCGTACCCAGACCCGAGTAGGGGGTCTTGTAGTCGTCGTATTGGTTGCGCTGAATTTCATCGTAGCCGAACTTGAGCCGGAACCTGCCCTGCTCTCCGAACTCTGCGCCCATGGTGCGAGTGCGAAGACCCAGATTGGTTGCCTCGACGCTCCAGCGCTGGGCGCTGTCGCTGTCATAAGGTGCGCCGCCGCGGACTTCAAAGCCGCCGTTGGGAACGATACCTTTCTTTTCTAGCCCGTTGTACTCGCCGAACTTGTAAGAGCCCTTGTCGACGCTGACGGCGCCGACCTCGATGCTATGGGTCGGATTGATCAGGGCGTCGTCGGCTTCTCCGGCGTATGCTGCTGGCACCGCCGCGATGGCGGCCAGGGCGCAGCGCACGGCGATTACCGAGGTACGTGCAAGGAAGCTTTGCTGTGTGCTTTTCATCATTTTCTCCTCGATTCTTAAGCCGTCTTAGCGCACAAACCGCTGGCCGGATGGATGATTGGAACCATGGACCGTCGTGTGGCAGTTGGTGCAACCGCGGAAAGCGAGCTGGGCCGCCGGAGCATTGGCGGACATTTGCGAGCCGGTGAGCGGATTGGTGGCGCTATTCACGCCGGTGCCGCCCTTGTTGACCGTCGCAGCGTTGCCGCCCGGCAGCAGGCCGGCGCTATACAAATTACCCGGGTGCGGCGCACCGTCGCCGTGGCAGGTCTGGCACAGCCACGGCGAACGCGCCTTGAGCAGCGGTGCATTGGTGGAGCCGTGCGGGGTGTGGCAGTTCATGCAATCGTCCATCGCCGAAGGGTGCTCCCACAAGAACGGGCCGCGCTTCTCGGCATGGCAGGTGAAGCAGGTATCGCGGACGGTGTGCTCCAACATCAGCTTGGGACCGTCGGAACCATGCACATTGTGGCAGTCGGAGCAGACCACTTTGCCTGCGGCGATCGGGTGGGTCGACATCCGCAGGCTCTCGGCACGCTCGGTCTTGTGGCAAGTGAAGCAGACTTCGGTCTGGGTTGCCTTCACCCGCACCTTGTCCTTCGCGGCGTGTACCGTGTGGCAGGTCGAGCAGCTTACGTCCTGGCTCTGATGCTTGCTGCCCGCCCAGTTGGTGCGGGCGCCGGAGAGATGGCAGGTGAGGCAGACGGCGCCTTTGGCTTCCGCCGAGTTCGCCGATTTTGCCGTGAATGTGACGTCGGGCGTATTGCTCGGGCTCTTCAGATGGTTCTCGCTCGTGCCGTGACAAGTCTGGCATCCCGGGGTGCGTCCGTCGCCCTTGACGCCGTGGCGCGTCTGGTAGATCGACAGGATCGGCTTATCCCATGACGCGTCATGGCAGGCGGTACACACCTTGTCCTGATCCAGGGCAGTCTTGGCGTCGGCCGCGAAAGCAGGAGCGGCCGCGTTCAGACCGAGAATGCATGCACTCAGGGCCAACAATTGCTGCAAGGACTTGTTCATTTTTTCTCCCTATCCCGCTGGTTGAATCTTCGATTTAGCGATAGCATTGCAATGCATAAAACTTAAATAATTCAGCCAAAGATGTTTCTAAATGTAAACATATGTAACTTTCTAGTTGAGTCATCTGCAAGAGTTGTGCCATCGCTTTTCGGACGAACCTGGCCATGATCGCCTTGCGTTGAAGAGGCCTCGAAATACGGCTCTGGCACATGGTTTTGCCTGCCCTGAGGAAGCCGCATGGGACTTCTGCAGAGAAAATAATGAGCCTTTAGAACAAGCCAAATACCGTTCGTGTTACTCTTTGGTAACGGATGGTTCGGCCCTGTGCCGCTAAAGCGCGGTCGCAAGCGAGGAGTTCCCTGGCGGCACGCTTATTGCGGTCGTTGTCAACAGTCATGGGTCCGAGCACCTGCTTGCGATCTGCATCGGTGCTCGCGGCCCGGCAAAGCGGCAGTCGGACCTAAAATGCCGAAACAAGAAGGGGATAGGGTCGTGGAACCATCTCGTTACGGTTTGGTAACATCGAGCCAGCATGAATTGGCCAATGTTACGTTTCGGTAACTGGCGTTTCGGGCTGGGCTTCGGCTGGCTCCTGCTGGCGACATCGTTGTCCGTTTGGGGCGCACAGAACCTCCGACCGCTCAGGATCGGTCTGCCCCATGTGCTGATGGACCGGCAGTACGTCCTGGCCGCGGACTGGCGTCAATACCTACAGAACAGACTCCATCGTCCGGTGGAATTCGTCATACGCAGAAAAGACAGCGACACGACGGATCAACTGCGTCTGCAGAACCTGGATTTTGCCTGGAGCTCCGATTACCCCTATGTCCATTTCAAACGCCGGTTGCGCCTGGTGGCAGTGCCCCTGTACCAGGGGCGGCCTTCCTTCCGTTCCTACCTGATCGTTCCGGCGGCAGACGACCAAACCACTTCCTTGCTGCAGTTGAAGCGCATGGTGTTTGCCTATGTCGATCCGTATTCGACGGGAGGCTATCTCGATCCACGTCACGAATTGTGGATGGCGGGTGAAGACGAGCGGCAATTCTTCAGCAAGACATTTTTCACCTGGTCAAATCGCGCGGTGGTCGAAGCCGTTGCCCAAGGGCTCGCCGCCGGGGGCGCTGTGGACGGCTTCGTCTGGGACTCGCTGGCGAAAACCCATCCGGATCTGACCGGTCAAACGCGGGTCGTCGCACAGTCCCTGGAATATGGCGCCGCACCCGTCATCGCCAATCGCTCGATCAGCGCGGACGATTTCCGCGCATTGCAGCGCGTGCTGCTGGGTATGGCGCGGGACCCTGAGGGTGTTGCTCTGCTCAAGCGGCTCAACCTCGACGGCTTTGTTCCAGGCAACGCGAAGCTGTATGCCCGGACGGCCGAGATGATGAAGTCCATCGGCGAAGAATGAAGAGCGCCTTCGATCTCAGCTTCCGCTACAAGATTCCCTTGTGGGGCAGTCTGCTCATCGTTACGACCGCGCTTGCCGTGTCCGCTTCGCTGATGCTCCTGGACTACGATGACCTCAAGGAAGACCTGCTCATCAGTTCTTCAAACCTCGGCCGCACGCTGGCCAAGACCTTGTTTTTCCCCCTGCAGTTGGACGATGTCTGGCGCGCCTCAGAGATCATCAAGGCGCCGCTAAAGGAACCGAGCGTGGACAACGCGCTGCAACCGGAAGCCATAGTGGTTCTCGACAAAGCGATGCGCGTGGTGGTTTCCACGAGCCCGCGGACTATCCCCATGCTGACCGGCCTGCGCCAACTCGGCCTGGAATATGCGGCGCTCGCCGCACGCATCGCAGAATCGCGCGGCGGCGACAGCCAGACCATAGACCTGCCTGAATCGCTGCAACTCTATGTGGTGACGCCCATCGCCGACGAAGGAGATTTTCTCGGAACGCTGGTTATCGTCTATTCCAAGGACATGTTGCTGCAACGTTTTTACCGGGCTGCCTGGCGCGCCGGCCTGATGGGCTTTCTGGTGTTGGCCGTGCTGCTGCCGATCAACTGGTATTGGGGGCAGCGCCTGTCGCGACCGCTGCTGTTGCTTGCCGACCGGATGGGCAGCCTTGATCGCAGCTCCGCGATAAAGATTGAGCCGGGCATTTACGCCTATCAGGATGAATTGGGGCGCCTGTTCGGAGCCTATCGACGCATGCTCGTGGAGCAGGAGAGAAAAAAAGCGCTGGAGCTGCAGATGATGCAGTCGGAGCGTTTGGCCGCGGTGGGCCGGCTCGCGGCCGGCATGGCCCATGAGATCAACAATCCCTTGGGCGGCATCCTCACCGCCATCGATACACTAAAGGTTTTCGGCGATGCCGACCCCCGCACCGCCAAGACCATCGCCCTGATCGAGCGCGGCCTCTTCCAGATCAGGGATACGGTGGGAGGACTGCTGGTCGAGGCGCGCATGAAGAGTAAGGATCTCGAACCTCAGGATATCGAGGATGTCCGGAGTCTGGTCTTGCCCCAGGCGCGGAAGAAGGGGCTGCGCGTCAATTGGAGCGCCAGTCTGGCCCAGTCGTTGCCGCTTCAGGCGAGTCTGGTCAGGCAGATCCTGATCAATCTGCTGCTCAACGCCATCCATGCCGCCGATTCGAAGGGGCTGGTGGCCTGTTCGGTCGAACTCGATGGCGGCGACTTGCGCTTGAGTGTCGAGAATGATGGCAAGCTGTTGACGCCGGACCAGATGGCGCATCTCTTTGAACCATTTTCACCTTTGAGCGAGGATGGTCACGGTCTTGGGCTGTGGATGACCTATCAAATTGTCCAGCAACTCGGCGGGGCGATCAGCGTGGAGTGCGACAATGGCCGCATGCGCTTTTCGGTCACGCTGCCTTTCGGCGCCGGTGTATGAGCGCGAGCCCGTACCGCATCTGTCTGATCGAGGACGACGAGATCATGGGCGAGGCCATCGTGGATCGATTTGGCCTTGAGGGTTTTGATTGCCAATGGTTCAAGTCCGGCGAGGCGGCACGAACAGCCCTTTCCCTCGGCGATTTCCAGGTCGTGGTGAGTGACATCAGTTTGCCGGACATCGACGGCGAGACCTTGTTCGAGGAATTGCAAAGCGCAGGCGTTGCGCTCCCTCCCTATCTCTTCATAACCGGCCATGGCGCCATCGACAGCGCCGTCCGCCTGCTCAAACTCGGGGCGGAGGATTATCTGACCAAGCCACTGGACGTCCGGGCCTTGATCGAGAAAGTGCGCTCGCTGTGCGTGAAGACCCGGCCGAGCAGTTCGCATCATCCTGTGCTCGGAATTTCCAGCGCAATGCGCAATGTCGAAGCGATACTGCCGAGACTCGTGCAGGGCAACACCACGGTGCTGATCACCGGCGAGTCCGGCGTCGGCAAGGAAGAGGTGGCGAGGGCGCTGCACCGGGCTAGGGATCCTGAATGGAAGCTGCCGTTTGTGACGGTCAATTGCGGGGCCTTGACCGAGACGCTACTGGAAGCGGAGATCTTCGGCTACGTCAAAGGAGCGTACACGGGGGCGGTGCGCGACAAGAAGGGTTACTTCGAGCAGGCCAACGGGGGCACGCTGTTCCTCGATGAGATCGGCGACATGCCGCTGCCGATGCAGGTGCGGCTGTTGCGCGCGATCCAGGAACGAAAGATCGTGCGCGTGGGCGGGGAGGTCCCGATTCCAGTCGATATCCACCTGGTCTGCGCCACCAACAAGGACCTGAAAAGCCTGGTTGAAAAAGGGGATTTCCGTGAGGATCTCTACTATCGGATCCACGTCGTGGAGTTGCAGATCCCGCCGTTGCGTGAGCGCAAGGAGGATATCCTGTGGCTTTCAGAACAGCTCCTGGACGCGGAGGCCGCGCAACATGGCAGACCGCGACGCAGCCTCTCGCCTGCCGCAGAAAATGCGCTGCTCGACTACACCTGGCCAGGAAACATCCGCGAGCTCAAACATTGCCTGGAGCGGGCATGCGTGCTGTCGAACCAAGTCGTCCTGACCGCGGACCTGTTGTTCGAAGGGCAGCCTCCCGAGCCCGACGTCAAAGTCACCGAATCTCTCGGCGACTACCTGGAGTCGCACGAGCGGCGGTATATCGTGGAAGCGCTGCGGGCCAAGTCCGGCCGCATCGCCGAGACCGCGGCGGCACTCGGGATCAGCCGGAAGAATCTCTGGGAAAAAATGAAGAGGCTGAACGTGCAGCAGCGGCATTCAGGCCCCGGCAACGGGGCCTGAAGTACTCTGACGCTGTCGCCTAGAGTTCCTTGGCGTGCTCGGCGAGGAACTTGGCGACGCCGGCTGTGGAGGGGTTCATCCCCGCCTTGCCCTTCTTCCATCCGGCCGGGCAGACTTCGCCGTGCTCTTCGGTGAATTGCAGGGCGTCGACCATGCGCAGCATTTCGTCGATGTCGCGGCCGAGCGGCAGGTCGTTGACCACCTGATGGCGCACGACGCCGGCGCGGTCGACAAGGAAGGAGCCGCGGTAAGCGACGCCGCCAGCGGCTTCTACGTCGTAGGCCTGGCAGATCTCGTGTTTGATGTCCGCGACCAGGGTGTATCTCACCTGGCCGATACCGCCCTTATCGACGGGCGTGTTCTTCCAGGCGAGGTGGGTGAATTGGGAGTCGATCGAGACGCCAAACACGTCGACGCCGCGTTTGGTGAATTCGTCGAGGCGGTGATCGAAGGCGATCAGCTCGGAGGGGCAGACGAAGGTGAAGTCGAGCGGGTAGAAGAAGACGACGGCATATTTGCCCTTGCTGGCCTTGGAGAAGGTGATCTCCTGCATTTCATTGTTGCCCAGCACTGCGGTGGCGGTGAAATCCGGCGCGGGTTTTCCGACGAGAACGGCCATGATGATTTCCTTTCAACGATAGAGGTTTGAGCGATTCGACTGGTTGCCAGCCGGAGCGGCGGGAGCGTCATATTCCATTCTCATGCCGCTTCGCCGTCAATTGTACTGCATGGCATTACGATGAGAACGGCGCTATCGATTGCATTTCGCTATCGGGAGGATAGCTGGGGGCGATAGGGTCAGGCGTCGGGCCGCGCTTCGAAGCCTGCGAATGATCCTTCGTCCAGTTCCACCGCGATATGATCGACGCGTGCGCGGGACGGGCCGCGCCGGGCCCAATGGATGATCGCCGCGATGGCTTCGGGCTGGCCTGCGATCGTGGCCTCGACGCTGCCGTCGGCCAGGTTTCTGACCCAGCCGGCTATGCCCAGTTGCCGCGCCTGGCGCGTCATGCCATAACGGTAGCCGACGCCCTGAACCAGGCCGGTGATTTTGAGGCGGCGGATTTCCAAAATCCTATCTCGCGCTGATCGCGGTGAGGATGCCGGTCAGCAGGGCCTCGGGCGTCGGCGGGCAGCCGGGCACGATGACATCGACCGGGATGACGTTGGCGACGCGGCCGCAACTGGCGTAGCTCTCGCCGAAGATGCCGCCGCTGATGCCGCAGTCACCCACCGCCACGACCAGCTTGGGGGCGGGTGTGCACTCGTAGGCGCGTTTCAATGCCGTCTCCATGTTCTTCGCCACCGGGCCTGTGACCAATAGCAGGTCGGCGTGCTTGGGGCTGGCGGCAAACCTGATGCCCAGTCCCTCGAGGTTGTAGTAGGGGTTGGACAAGGCATGGATCTCGACTTCGCAGCCGTTGCAGGAGCCGGCATCGATGTGGCGGATCACCAGGGCGCGGCCGAGGGTCTTCAGCATTGCGTCTTCCAGCCGGGCGGCGGTGACGCGCAAAGCCTGGTCGGGTTGGGGCGGAACTTCGCTCTTGATGCCGGTCTTGAGAATCTGCTTGAAGATCGGATACATGCTATGAATCCTGACCGCTATAGGACAGGTTGAAGGATTTGTTGATCAGCGGAAAGTCCGGCACGATGTTGCCCATGATGGCATGCTCCAGCGCCGGCCAGATCAGCCATGAGGGGTCATGGCAATGGCAGCGGCGGATATTCCCCTCAGGATCGGCTGCCAGGGCCACCAGCACGTCTCCGCGCCAGCCCTCGACCCAGCCGATGCCCATCCCGGTGTCCGCACCCGGCGCCGCCAAAGGCAGGATCCGTTCTCCCTGCGGCAACTGGCTGACGATCCGGCGGATCAGGCGCAGCGACTCGATCAGTTCCTCGAAGCGCACGGCGACGCGGGCAGCGACGTCGCCGGCGCGATGGGTGACGATTTGCGTCTCAAGCTGGTCGTAGGGCGCGACCGGATTCTGCGTGCGCAGGTCCCAGGCCTGGCTGCTGGCCCGGCCGACCAGACCGCACACGGAGAGTTCCGCGGCCAGCGCCGGATCCAGTCTGCCGGTGGTGAGGAAGCGGTCCTGCAATCCGGCATGCTCGTCGTAGATGTTCTTGAGGATGAGGACTTCCCGCTCGATGGCGTCGCACTGGCTGGAGATCTGTTCGCCGCCGTCTCGGGAAAGGTCGCAGGCGACGCCGCCGGGAACGATGGCGTCCATCATCAGGCGGTGGCCGAAGAGGGCGCCGGAAAGTCGCTGCCAGTCTTCCTTGAGGCGCATGAACTGGGAGAGGCCGAAGGACAGTGCGGCGTCGTTGCCGAGATAGCCCAGATCGCCGAGGTGATTGGCGACGCGCTCGCGTTCGAGGAACAGGGCGCGCAGCCACAACGCCCGCGCCGGTGCCTGCGTGCTGGTCAGCGCTTCCGCCGCCTGGCAGTAGGCCCAGGCGTAGGCGACGGTGGAGTCTCCCGAGACCCGGCCAGCAAGCCGGTAGCCGTCAGCCAGACTCATCTGTTCGAAGCGTTTCTCGATGCCCTTGTGGGTCCAGCCGAAGCGTTGTTCGAGGCGCAGCACCTTCTCGCCGACGATGGAGAAGCGGAAGTGCCCGGGCTCGATGATGCCGGCGTGAATCGGACCGACCGGAATTTCGTGGACTCCGTCGCCTTCGACGCGGACGAAGGCGTAGTCTTCGTTCCGGGCCGGAAAGCGCTGGCTGGCGTCGCAGTCCCGGCGCAGCGGGAAGAAGTCCGCCGGCCAATTGGCATGGCGTAGCCAGGGTCGCGGATCGCCGCCGCGGGCGCGGATGCCGAGGAGGTCGAATACGGCGCGCTGCAGGCGATTGGCGGCGGGGAATATTTCCGACAGATCGGGATATTCGGGATCGGTCGCCGGTAGCGGCAGCGAGACGATCGCCATGCCCTTTTCGATGCCGCAGGCGACATTCAGAACGAAACCCTGCCCGCGCTTGCGTTCGTCGCAGCCCCAGAGGGCGACCAGGCGGCCGCCGGATTCCTTCACCGCGCTGCAGAAGGCCAGCAGGCCGGCTTCGTCGGCCGTTGCGGCGTATGCCGCGACAGCGCCGTTCAAGGCTTCGAAGGAGAGATCCTGGTCCAGGAGTTTCATCTTTACCCGATCAGTTTCGCCGCTTGCCGATACCATTCGGCGAGATAGGGCGGGATCCACAGGCCGAGCATCAGCACCAGTCCCAGATGCAGGAATACCGGCAGCATCGCCGGCTTGTGCGGCAGCCGCTTGGCCGTCGGTTCGCCGAAGACCATCGGCTGCACTTTGCCGAAAATGGCGGCGAAGGCGACGCCCAGCGAGATCAGCAGGATCGGGGTGGCCCAGGGTTGCTGCTTCATCGCCGTCGTCAGGATCAGGAACTCGCTGGCGAAGACGCCGAAAGGCGGCATCCCGAGGATGGCCAGGGTGCCGAGCATCAGGCCCCAGCCTATGGTCGGGCTCTGCTTGATCAGGCCGCGGATCTGCTCGATCATCTGCGAGCCGCATTTCTGCGCGGCATGGCCGACGGCGAAGAAGATCGCCGACTTGGTCAAGGAGTGCACCGTCATGTGCAACAGGCCGGCGAAGCTCGCGACCGGCCCGCCCATGCCGAAGGCGAAGGTGACGATGCCCATGTGCTCGATCGAGGAGTAGCCGAACAGGCGCTTGATGTCGCGCTGTCGCGACAGGAAGAAGGAGGCGACGACCACCGAGAGCAGACCGAAACCCATCATTAGCAGGCCCGCCAGATTGCTGTGCAGGGCGCCGTCGGCCAGCACCTTGCAGCGCACCACGGCATACAGCGCGACGTTGAGCAAGAGACCCGAGAGCACCGCCGAGACCGGCGTCGGGCCCTCGGCGTGGGCGTCGGGCAGCCAGTTGTGCAGCGGCACCAGGCCGACCTTGGTGCCGTAGCCGACCAGCAGGAAGACGAAGGCCAGGGAGAGCACGGTCGGCTCCAGTTGCTCCTTGACCGCGTCGAGATGGGTCCACAGCAATGCCACATCGTGACCCAGGACCTTCTCGGCAGCGAAGTAGAGCAGGATGGTGCCGAACAGCGCCTGGGCGATGCCGACGCCGCAGAGGATGAAGTACTTCCATGCCGCTTCCAGCGAGGCGGCGGTGCGATACAGCGACACCAGCAAGACCGTGGTCAGCGTCGCCGCTTCCATCGCCACCCAGAGGATGCCCATGTTGTTGGTGGTCAAGGCCAGCAGCATGGTGAAGGTGAATAACTGAAACATGCTGTGATAGAGGCGCAAGCGGTTCGCCGAGAGCCGTCCGTGGTCGTGCTCGATGCGCATGTAGGGCCGCGAGAACAGCGAGGTGGTGAAGCCGACGAAGGCGGTCAGTGCGACCAGGAAGACGTTCAGGGGGTCGACGAAGATCTGTTCGTCGAAGAGCAGTTGCGGCCCGTGCTCGACGATGCGCAGCGTCAGGCTGATCGCGGCCACCAGGGTGAGCAGACTGAACGCGGAATTGATTTCGGCGGCGCGCGTCCTGTGACCGAAGATCGCCAGTGCGATGCCGCCCGCCAGGGGAATGCCTAGAACCAGGAGGAATTCCATCGTCAGTCGTCCTTCAGCTTTTCCATATGCCGGATGTCGAGCGAATCGAATTGCTCGCGGATCTGGAAGAAGAACACGCCGAGGATCACCATCCCGACCAGCACGTCGAGCGCGATGCCCAGTTCGACCACCATGGGCATGCCGTAGGTGGCGGAGGTGGCGGCGAAGAACAGGCCGTTCTCCATGGCCAGGAAGCCGATCACCTGCGGCACCGCCTTGGAGCGGGTGATCATCATCAGGAAGGCGAGCATTACCGCCGCCATGGCGATGCCCAGCGTCGAGCGGGTGATGGTGCCGGCGAGTTCGGAGATCGGCAGGGCCAAGTTAAAGGAAAAGATCACCAGCACCAGTCCGATCATCATGGTGGTGGGGATGTTGATCAGCGTCTCGACATCCCACTTGACGTTGAGGCGACGGATCAGCCGGTGCAGGATCCACGGCAGCAAGAACACTTTGAGCACCAGGGTGATCAGTGCCGACCAGTAGAGATGGTGTTGATCGGTGGCTGCGGCGACGACCGCGGTCGAGGCGAAGAGCACCATGCCCTGGGCCATGAACAGGTTGATCAGCGAGAGGATGCGCCGCTGCGCCAGCATCGCGAAGGAGAGCAGGAGCAGTATCGCCGCCAGGAGATTGATGACCTGGGCGTAAAGCGGTATCGCGAGGTGAAGGTTGTCGCTCATTTCGGCGCTTCCAGGAGAAGGTGCACGAGCATCGCGAGCACCGACAGGATGAAGGCGGTGCCGAGAAATTCGGGGGCGCGGAAGATGCGCAGCTTGGCGCTGACGGTCTCGATCGCGGCGAGCAGGAAGCCGCCGATGGCCAGCTTGAACGCCAGGGAGGGCAAGGCTACGAGCAGGTTGAAAATGCCCGTGCCCTCGGGTATGCCCCAGGGGAAGAACAGGGCGAGGCCGAGGCAGGAGTATGCGTAGAGCTTGAGCGCTGCGGCCCATTCGATCAACGCCAGATGGCGTCCGGAGTATTCCAGGATCATCGCCTCGTGGATCATCGTCAGCTCGAGATGGGTGGTCGGATTATCCACCGGGATGCGGGCATTCTCGGCCAGCGAGACCATGGTGAAGGCGACGCCGGCGAAAGCGAGGCTGGGATAAATGGCGAATTCCCTTTGCCCCAGGGTTTCGACTATGGTCGAGAGCGAAGTCGATTGCGAGATCAGCGAGGTCGTGAAGAAGACCATCAGCAAGGCTGGCTCCGCCAGGAAACCGATCAGCATCTCGCGCCGCGCGCCCAGCGTGCCGAAGGCGGTGCCGATGTCCATGCCGGCCAGGGCGGTGAATACGCGGGCCAGGGCGAAGATGCCGACCAGGGCGATAGCGTCGGCGGCCGGCCCGAAGGGCAGGTCGGTGGACAGGGTCGGCACGATCGTCGAGGCCAAAACCATGCAGGCGAAGATGATGTAAGGCGCGGCGCGGAACAGGCTGGAGGCGTTGCCGGCCAGCACCACCTCCTTCTCGAACAGCTTGGCCAACTGGCGATAGAACTGCGTCAGCGGCGGCGCGCTGCGGTTGCCGAGCCAGGCGCGGCACTGGTTCACCCAGCCGGTCAACAACGGCGCCGCGATCAGCGCCGTGATCAGTTCGAGAAACTGCAGGAGGACTGAGGATGCGGTACTCATCTCTTCATCCGCGGATCAGGAAGAGCAGCACGACGAGGGTGACGAAGCTGTACAGCAGGTAGATGGAGATCCGTCCCTGCTGCAGGAAGGCGACCATTCTGGCGCCGAACTCGGCCAACTTGGCCACTGGCAGATAGAGCCAGTACCAGAAGTGGTCCTCGACGACGACGCGATAGACCGGTTTCTTGTCGAACGAGCTGGGCAGCTCCCGAGTCATCCGGTAGAACGGCTCGAACACCTGGCGCAGCGGCTGGCCGAAGCCCTCGGCGGTATCCTGCATGCGTGCCGTCTGCATAGGGAAACCGCAGTCCCAGGCGCCGGTGATGCGCACGCGCATGTGCCAGAAGCGGCGCACGATGAAGTAGGTGGCGGCGACGATGAGCACGATGGAAAGCAGGAACACCACCGGCGCATAGCTTGCGCGGTCGGGACTGATCGGCGCCAGGAACAGCCAGCCGTGCTCGCGTGCTGCCGCACCCGCGGCCTGGTAGATGCCGGCGCCGAGCAGGGGCCGGGTCACCGCGTCGAGCTTCTCGATGACGAAGACCGGAAACAGGCCGAGCGCGGCGCACAGAGCGGCCAGCCAGACCAGACCGGCCCGCTCCAACCAGCCAGCGTCGTGGGCATGGTGGAGCGAGGCCTCGCGCGGCTGGCCGAGGAAGATCACGGCGAAGAACTTGACCATCACATAGCCGGCCAGCGCCGCGGTCAGCGCGACGGCGGCGGCGGCCAGGGGGATCATCATGTTGATGTAGCCGTGCGGCAGGCCGGGGGTGAATAGGAAGGCCTGTAGGAGCAGCCATTCCGAGACGAAACCGTTGAACGGCGGCAGGCCGGCGCTGGAAAGCACGCCGAGCAGACCCAGCCAGGCGACCCAGGGCATGTGGTGGATCAGGCCGCCCAGTTTGCCCAGGCTGCGCGTATGCGTGGCGTGCAGCACCGAACCGGTGACCAGGAAGAGCAGGCTCTTGAAGGCGGCATGATTCAGACAATGGTAGAGCACCGATGTCAGCGCCAGCGCCGCCAGCGCAGTCATGCCGAAGGACTGGAAGGTCAGGGCCAGGCCGATGCCGACGAAGAGCAGGCCGATGTTCTCGATCGAGGAATAAGCCAGGAGCCGCTTCATGTCGCTTTGCACGGCGGAGAAGATGACGCCGAACAGCGCCGTGACCAGGCCCAGCGCGAGGACCGCGACGCCCCACCACCACAGGGGCTGATGGAGCAGGTCGAAGGCAACCCGGAGTACGCCGTAGATCGCGGTCTTGAGCATGACCCCGCTCATCATCGCCGAAACCGGCGACGGGGCGGCCGGGTGCGCCTCGGGCAGCCAGACGTGCAGCGGCAACAGGCCTGCTTTGGCGCCGAAGCCGAACAGGGCGAGGGCGAACGCGGCGCTGGCCCAGAAGGCGCTGTGCTCGGCGTTGCGCATGTTGGCGAAGGTGTAGCCGGCGATACCTTCGTGTCCCCCGCCTTGCAGCACGCCGAAGCAGAGCAGGATGCTGATCGCGCCGACATGAGCGATCAAGAGATAGAGATAGCCGGCGCGGCGGATCTCGGGGATGCGGTGGTCGGAGGTGACCAGGAAGAACGACGACAGGGCCATCGATTCCCAGGCCACCATGAAGGCGTAGGCGTCATCGGCGAGCAGCACTAGGGCCATGCTGGCGAGAAAAACATGATATTGCAGGCATTGCACGCCGGGCGCCGTGCCTTCGGCCTTTCTCAGATAGCCGGCGGAGAAGATCGAGATGCCGGCACTGCTCCCGCCGAGCAGCATCAGGAACAAGGCCGAGAGCGAATCCAGGCGCATGTGGAATGGCAGATCGGGCAGGCCTAGCGGCAGCACCACGACTTCCGGCGTTTCGCTCAGGGCGGCGAAGGCGGCTATAGCCAGCAACAGGCCGACCAGTGCGCCCGCCGGGTAGAGAGTGCGGGCGATATAGCGGAAATTCCGCGGTGCGATAATGGCTGCGATGCCGATCGCGAGCCAGGCGCAGACCGCCGAGAGCATCCAGTCGATGGAGAGCAGTCCCGGCCAGTTCGCCATCAGTCCGGCCTCATTTCACTTTCATGCCTGGCACTGCGCCGCTGTCCGGTGAGAGCAGGAATATCCCCGGACTGTCGGCATCCGAGGCGGCGAGCACCATGCCTTCGGACAGACCGAACTTCATTTTGCGCGGAGCGAGATTGGCGACCATGACGGTGAGGCGGCCGACCAGGAGTTCTGGATCGTAGGCCGACTTGATCCCGGCAAACACGGTGCGCGTCTCCGGGTTCGGCCCTTCGCCCAGCGCCAGGGTCAGTTTGAGCAATTTCTCAGCGCCGGCTACATGGGCGGCGTCGACGATCCTGACGATGCGCAGGTCCACCTTGGCAAAATCGTCGATAGCGATGAACGGCTCCCACGGGCTCTGCTGTGTCCGGTCCTCGCTGGCCTGCTGGTGCTGGGCGTGGCGCTGTTGCGAGTGGGAATTGTCGACTGCGGCGACGACGGGGTTGAGCGACTCGCGGTTGGCCTCGACCAGGGCCTCGACCTGCTTGCCTTCGATGCGCGCCATCAGGTGCTTGTACTCGCTGATCCTGTGGCCTGCCGGTAGCGGATTGTTAACGTCGGCCCACTTCATCTCCGCAATATTCAGGAAAGACTCGACTTCGGCAGCCAGCTTCGGCAGTATCGGCTTCAGATACAGGGTCAGGATACGGAACAGGTTCAGTGCGATGCTACAAACCTGTTGAAGCTCCTCGTTTCTATCGGGATTCTTGGCAATTTCCCATGGCTTTTTGTCGTTCACGAACTGATTGGCTGAGTCGGCCAGCGCCATGATTTCCCGCAAGGCCTTTGAGTATTCGCGCGACTCGTAAAGGGCAGCTATAGATTCTGCTTTCGCCGAAAACTCTCCGAACGGCTTGTCCTTGTTCGGCGTGAAATGGGAACTGCCGAAATCGAATTGAGCTTCCATGTCGGACAACTTGCCGTCGAAACGCTTGGTGATGAATCCGGCGCAGCGGCTGGCGATGTTGATGTATTTGCCGATCAGATCGGAATTCACCCGGGCGATGAAGTCGTCGAGGTTCAGGTCGATGTCTTCGATGCTGCCGTTCAGTTTGGCGGCGTAGTAGTAGCGCAGCCACTCCGGATTCAAGCCCTGCGCGAGGTAACTCTCGGCGGTGATGAAGGTGCCGCGCGACTTGGACATCTTCTGTCCATCGACGGTGAGAAAGCCGTGGGCGAATATTTTCGTCGGCGTGCGATAGCCGGCTTGCGCCAGTTCGGCCGGCCAGAACAGGGCGTGGAAGTAAAGAATGTCCTTGCCGATGAAGTGATACAGTTCGGCGTTCGAGTCCTTGCCCCAGTAGGCGTCGAAGTCCAGTCCCTGCTTGTCGCAGAGGTTCCTGAAACTGCCCATGTAGCCGATCGGCGCATCGAGCCAGACATAGAAAAATTTTCCGCTACTCTTGCCGTCATCGGCGGGAATCTCGAAGCCGAAATACGGCGCGTCGCGCGAAATATCCCAGTCGGTGAGCTTGTTCTCTCCGGGCGCGCCCAGCCATTCCTGCATCTTGTTCGCGGCTTCTGCTTGCAGCACGGGCCCATGCGCGCCCACGCGCTGCGTGTATTCGCGCAGGAAGTCCTGGCAGCGCGGGTCGGAGAGCCGGAAGAAGTAGTGTTCGGATTCGCGCAGCACCGGTGTCGCGCCGGAGACGGCGGAATACGGATTGACCAGTTCGGTCGGCGCATAGGCGGCGCCGCAACTCTCGCAGGCGTCGCCGTACTGGTCATGGGCGGCGCATTTCGGACATTCGCCCCTGATGAAACGGTCGGGCAGGAACATCTCCTTGACCGGATCGTAATATTGTTCGATGGTGCGCACTTCGATCAGGCCCGCAACCTTCAGCCGGGCATAGATGTCCTCGGCGTAATGGCGGGTCTCCGGCGTATGGGTGCTATGGTAGTTGTCGAAGGCGACGTGGAAGCCGGCGAAGTCGCGGCTATGCTCGGCATGGACCCGCGCGATCAGGGCTTCGGGAGTGATACCCTCCTTCTCGGCGCGCAGCATGATCGGCGTGCCGTGGGTATCGTCGGCGCAGACGTAGTAGCATTCGTGTCCCGAGAGCTTCTGGAAGCGCACCCAGATGTCGGTCTGGATGTATTCCACCAGATGGCCTAAATGGATGGCACCATTGGCGTAAGGCAGGGCACTGGTGACGAGGATCTGGCGCGGCTTCATGGGGGCTAGGCGTGGCGTAACGGGGCATTGTAGCAAACGGACCCGGGTAAGTTATACTAGACTAAGTAACTCAAGTATTATTGAGATCAAAAACTGGAGAAGCTATGAGCATTTCGGAATTGCAGGTGCAGACCGCACTGAAGGAAGTCGTCGATGCCAACACCGGCAAGGATCTGGTCACCAGTCGCGCGGCGAAGAACATCAAGGTCGCAGGCGCCGACGTGTCCTTCGACATCGAACTGGGCTACCCGGCCAAGAGCCAGATCGACGCGCTGCGCCGGGCGGTGATCAGCAAGGTCAAGGCGATAGCCGGCGTTGGCAATGTCTCCGCCAATGTCTATTCGAAAATCGTCTCGCACAGCGTGCAGCGGGGCGTCAAGCTGATTCCCGGGGTGAAGAACATCATCGCGGTCGCTTCGGGCAAGGGCGGCGTGGGCAAGTCCACCACGGCCGTGAACCTTGCCCTGGCGCTGGTCGCCGAGGGTGCCAAGGTCGGTCTCCTTGACGCCGACATCTACGGTCCGTCGCAGCCGCAGATGCTCGGCATCAGCGGCCAGCCGCAATCTTCCGACGGCAAGTCGCTGGAACCGATGGAGGCCTATGGCCTGCAGGCGATGTCCATAGGCTTCCTGATCGATGTCGAGACGCCCATGGTCTGGCGCGGCCCCATGGTCACCCAGGCGCTGCAGCAGCTGCTCAACGATACCCGCTGGGCCGATGTCGACTACCTGGTCATCGACTTGCCGCCGGGTACCGGCGACATCCAGTTGACCCTGGCGCAGCAGGTACCGGTGACCGGCGCGGTGATCGTCACCACGCCGCAGGACATCGCACTGCTCGATGCCAGGAAGGGCCTCAAGATGTTCGAGAAGGTCGGCATACCGATCCTCGGCATCGTCGAGAACATGAGCACCCACATCTGCTCGAAGTGCGGCCACGAGGAACATATTTTCGGCACCGGCGGCGGCAACCGGATGGCCTCGGACTACGAGGTCGAGATGCTCGGCGCCTTGCCGCTCGACATCCAGATCCGTGAACAGGGCGACGCCGGCAGACCGACCGTGGTCACCGACCCCGACGGCCGCATCGCCGAGATCTATCGCGGCATCGCCCGCCGGGTGGCGGTCAAGATCGCCGAGCAGGCCAAGGATATGACCTCGAAGTTCCCCAATATCGTGGTGCAAAATACCTAATCCGGCTTGATCCTGGCGCGATCAAGGGCACACCGTCAGGCCGGAAAGGCCAAGGGTACGAACAAGGGGAGACCCTCCCCTTGTCCCTTGTATATCCCCATGGAATCGCGCTCCGAAGCAGGAAGGTGTGTCCTGTCATATACTCCCCATCGCCCACCCTATACTGTTCACCGCACATGAGCATAAAAGCAGACAAATGGATCCGCCGCATGGCGGAGCAGCACGGCATGATCGAGCCTTTCGAGCCCGGCCAGGTGCGCGAGGTCGATGGCCGCAAGATCGTCTCCTACGGCACCTCCAGCTACGGCTACGATATCCGCTGCTCGAACGAGTTCAAACTGTTCACCAACATCAACAGCACCATCGTCGACCCGAAGAATTTCGATCCTAATTCTTTCGTCGAGGTCAATGCCGATTTCTGCATCATCCCGCCCAACTCTTTCGCCCTGGCGCGCACCGTCGAGTATTTCCGCATCCCGCGCAATGTCCTGACGGTGTGTCTGGGCAAGAGCACCTACGCGCGCTGCGGCATCATCGTCAATGTGACGCCCTTCGAACCCGAGTGGGAAGGCTACGTGACCCTGGAGTTCTCCAACACCACGCCGCTGCCGGCCAAGATCTACGCCAACGAAGGCATCGCCCAAGTGCTGTTCTTCGAGTCCGACGAGGTCTGCGAGACCTCCTACAAGGACCGGGGCGGCAAGTATCAGGGCCAGACCGGCGTGACGCTGCCCAAGATATGACTACTTACCCCCCGACCCCCTTCCCATGGAAGGGGGTGACGGCAGTTCGTCCCTGCGGGACTCCATGTTTTGAACTGCTCCGGGCGTGTTCGCCAGGAATGGAGGGACTATGAAATTCAGATTCCCAGTAGTCATCATCGACGAGGATTTCCGTTCCGAGAACGCTTCGGGCCTGGGCATACGTGCGCTGGCCAAGGCCATCGAGGAAGAGGGCATGGAAGTGCTCGGCGTCACCAGCTACGGCGACCTCACTTCCTTCGCCCAGCAGCAAAGCCGCGCCTCGGCCTTCATCCTGTCGATCGACGACGAGGAGTTCGGCGGCGGCTCACCAGAGGAGGCGCGGGTCGCATTGATCCAGTTGCGCGCCTTCGTCCAGGAAATCCGTTTCCGCAATGCCGAGATCCCGATTTTCCTCTACGGCGAGACGCGCACCTCGCGGCACATTCCTAACGACGTGCTGCGCGAACTGCACGGCTTCATCCACATGTTCGAGGACACGCCGGAGTTCATCGCCCGCTACGTCATGCGCGAGACCCGCACCTATCTCGACAGCCTGGCGCCGCCCTTCTTCCGCGCGCTGCTGCATTACGCCTCGGACGGCTCGTACTCCTGGCACTGCCCCGGGCACTCGGGCGGCGTCGCTTTCCTGAAGAGCCCGGTGGGGCAGATGTTCCACCAGTTCTTCGGCGAGAACATGCTCCGCGCCGACGTCTGCAACGCCGTCGACGAACTCGGCCAGTTGCTCGACCACACCGGTCCGGTGGCGGCTTCGGAGCGGAACGCCGCGCGGATATTTTCCGCCGACCATCTGTTCTTCGTCACCAACGGCACTTCGACCTCGAACAAGATCGTCTGGCATTCCACCGTCGCTCCCAACGACATCGTCGTGGTCGACCGCAACTGCCATAAGTCCATTCTGCACGCGATCATGATGACCGGTGCGATTCCGGTGTTTCTGATGCCCACGCGCAACCATTTCGGCATCATCGGCCCGATACCCAAGGAGGAATTTCTCTGGGAGAACATCAGGAAGAAGATCGAGGCCAATCCCTTCGCCCGCGAGACACTCGCGCGCGATCCGAACACCAAGCCGCGCGTCCTGACAATCACCCAGAGCACCTACGACGGCATTCTCTACAACGTCGAGGCGATCAAGGAGATGTTGGACGGCAAGATTGACACCTTGCATTTCGACGAGGCCTGGTTGCCGCACGCCACCTTCTACGATTTCTATAAGGGGATGCACGCCATCGGCCGGGACCGGCCGCGCTGCAAGGAGTCGATGCTGTTTTCGACCCAGTCGACGCACAAGCTCCTGGCCGGCCTCTCCCAGGCTTCGCAAATCCTGGTGCAGGAGTCGGAGGCGCGGCAACTCGACCGCGACGTGTTCAACGAGGCGTTCCTGATGCATACCTCGACCTCGCCGCAGTATGCCATCATCGCTTCCTGCGACGTGGCGGCGGCGATGATGGAGCCGCCCGGCGGCACTGCCCTGGTCGAGGAATCGATCATGGAGGCGCTGGACTTCCGCCGCGCCATGCGCAAGGTCGACGAGGAGTGGGGCGCCGACTGGTGGTTCAAGGTATGGGGTCCGGATTACCTCGCCGAAGAGGGTGTCGGTGAGCGCGAAGATTGGATGTTGAAGGCCAACGAACGCTGGCACGGCTTCGGCAACCTGGCCCCCGGCTTCAACATGCTCGACCCGATCAAGGCCACGGTGATCACGCCCGGTCTCGATGTCGATGGCGATTTTTCGGAGGAGTTCGGCATCCCGGCCGGGATTGTCACCCGCTATCTCGCCGAGCATGGCGTCATCGTCGAGAAGACCGGCCTCTACTCTTTCTTCATCATGTTCACCATCGGCATCACCAAGGGCCGCTGGAACACCATGGTGACGGAGTTGCAGCAGTTCAAGGACGACTACGACAAGAACCAGCCGCTGTGGCGCGCCATGCCGGAATTCGTCGCCAAGCATCCGCGCTACGAGAAGATCGGCCTGCGCGACCTGTGCGAACAGATCCACGGCATCTACAAGGCCAACGACGTAGCGCGGCTGACCACCGAGATGTACCTGTCGATCATGGAGCCGGCGATGAAGCCGGCCGACGCCTTCGCCCGTATGGCGCACCGCGAGATCGATCGAGTGCCGATCGACGAACTCGAAGGGCGCATCACCAGCGTGCTCCTGACGCCTTATCCGCCGGGCATCCCGTTATTGATTCCCGGTGAAATCTTCAACTCGACCATCGTCCGCTACCTGAAGTTCGCCCGCGAGTTCAACGACAGTTTCCCCGGCTTCGAGAGCGATATTCACGGCCTGGTGAAAGGCGGGGAGAACGGCAAGACCCGCTACTACGTGGACTGTGTGAAATCCGTTTAGTGGATGAAGAAGGTCGAGAGCCACATCGCGCCGCCCGCGGCGGCGGAGGCAAGCGCGGCCACGAACAGCCATTTCTTGCGCGTCAGCACGGTGATCGAGGCGAGCGAGATGGCGACCTGAATCATGGTCAGCGCCTGAGCCAGGCGATGGTGCGGATGCATCGCCGCCTCGGAGGATTCATTGGCGTGGCTTGAAGCCGCTTCAAGCGTTTCGGCCACCACCTTGATCTCGTTTTTTTCCTTCTTGTAGCGCTCGACCTCCTGCTGGTAGAACTCCTGCTTGGCCGCAGGCGCCAGGGCCAGGGCCAGTTCGGCGAGGTTCTGCTTGTTGCTCTTGGCCTGGTAGTAAGCCCATTGGTTCGAGGCCTCGGTCTTCTTCAGCACCGCCTCGTTCTTGAACAGCATGGCTTCGTTTTGCGTCGAGCCACCCTGGTAGCCGACGACTGCGCCGACCGTGGCCAGGATCGCCGTCATCACGGCTATGCGCGAGGCCAGGCTGTCGCCGCTTTGCGCCGCATGCTCGACGGCGTGATCGTGCGGCCCATGAACGTGTAAGCCTCCTTCTGACATGTCTAATTCCTTAGCGTTGATGATAGGTGACGAAATCGTACTCGAAGTCGGCGCCGACGTGATGTTCGCGGGTGACTTCGCGCCATGCGTTCGGGTTGATTTCCGGGAAACAGGTGTCGCCGGCGAAGTCGCGCCGGACCTCGGTGATTTCCAGACGCGCGGCCATCGGCATTGCCAGGGCGTAGATCTCGGCGCCGCCGATGACGAAGGCTTGCTCCGCGCCGGCGCAGGCATCGAGCGCCGCTGCCAGCGAGGCGGCGACGATGCACCCTGCGGCCTGGAAGTCCCGGTCGCGCGTGATGACGATGTTGCTGCGCCCCGGCAGCGGCCGTCCCAGCGAGGCCCAGGTCTTGCGCCCCATGATCACCGGATGGCCAAGCGTGAGCGCCTTGAAGCGCTGCAGATCCTCCGGCAGCCGCCAGGGCATCGCATTGTCGTTGCCGATGACTCGGTTCTGCGCCACGGCGGCAATCAGCGTGAGGCGGGGGAGGGTCTTCATTTCTCTCAGGAGTCGTAGGCGACGAGGGTTGCTCAATGCTATCAGCTATCGTCCGCGGATAGCGGACTCTGACCAATATCGGCAACAGCGCAGTTTAGCCGATTTGCCGGCACGCATGCCTGGGCGTGACAATGCTGCCTTTACGACCCATGCACAGGAGAGGCGCTTGAGTTTGAAACCAATCGCCCCACCGACTTGACGCCATGAAGACGCTGCTCATCGTCTACCATTCGTTCACCGGCGGCACCCTGCAGATGGTGCAGGCTGCGGCGTCCGGCGCCGCCACCGAGACATCGCTGCAGGTGAGCGTGCGGCATGCACGTGACGCGGACGCGAACGACCTGCTGGCCGCCGACGGTTACATTTTTGCCACCCCGGAAACTCTTGCCGCCATCTCCGGCGCCATGAAGGAATTCTTCGACAGGACCTATTATCCGGTTCTCGATCAACTCAACGGCCGTCCTTACGCCACGATGATTTGTGCAGGCAGCGACGGCCAAAATGCCGCCCGGCAAGTCGAACGGATCGCCACGGGATGGCGCCTGAAATCCGTGGCGCCGCCCTTGATAGTCTGCACTCACGCCCAGACGAGGGATGAGATCCTGCGCCCCAAGTTGATCGGCCCGGCGGACATGGTCTCGTGCGCGGACCTGGGCGCCGCCCTGGCGACGGGGCTGGCCCTGGGGATATTCTGAAACCTCGCTGCGGCGGGCTTGGCCGGCAGCCGGTTTATGTTCGCAGCGCCGGCAGTTTGTCGCCGCGCGGTACGAACTTCAGTGCCAGCCCGTTGTTGCAGTAGCGCTTGCCGGTCGGCTGCGGGCCGTCGTCGAAGACATGACCCTGATGCCCGCCGCACCGCATGCAGTGGTATTCCGTGCGCGGAGTGAGCAATTGGACATCGGTTTTGGTCCCGAGCGCTTCCGGCAACGGCTGCCAGAAACTGGGCCAGCCGGTGCCGCTCTCGTATTTCTTCTTGCTGTCAAACAAAGGCAGATAACAGGCCGCGCAAACGAAAGTTCCGTCGCGCTTCTCCTGGTTTAGGGGGCTGGAGCCGGGGCGTTCCGTATCCTCCTCGAACAGCACCCGATATGCCGGCGGCGACAGTAGGGAAGCCCACTCGGCTTTCGATTTCCGCAACAGCGGAACAGTATTCTCCCTGGCCCAGGAAACACCGGCGTGGACCATGGGCAGTGCGATCAGCGTGAGTGATCCGAACAGGTATTTCAGCGAGCGACGACGATCCATGACAGCCTCCTATTGAATGGGTCCAACTAGCACCTGCTTCGTGGCACAAGTGCCCTGGGTTGTCCTTCTGACAACTACGGCCACTAGCGCGGAGGCTTAGCTGCCGCCGAACCAGTTGTAGCCCTGATTTTCCCAGTAACCGCCTGGGTAAGTATTGGTGACGAAGATCGCCTGAATGTGCTTGGGATTCTTGTAACCCAGCTTGGTTGGCATGCGCAATTTCATCGGAAAGCCGTACTTGGGCGGCAACGGCTGGCCGTCGTAGCTCAAGGTCAAAAGGGTTTGCGGATGCAGCGCGGTGGGCATGTCGATGCTGGTGAAGTAGTCGTCCGCGCATTTGAAACCCACGTACCTGGCGTGGAGGTCGGCGCCGATGTGACGAAGAAAATGAGCAAAGGAAATGCCGCCCCATTTGCCGATGGCGCTCCAGCCTTCCACGCAAATATGTCGGGTGACCTGGTCAATTTGCGGCATGGCCCGCAGTTCGGGCAGGGATAATTTCCGCTTGTCGGCGACCATGCCGGTGACCTCAAGGCGGTAGCCGCTCTCCTCGACTTGCCTGATTTCATCTTCGCCATAGTAGGCATTGAACGGGAACGGGCGGGTGATCATCGCATCCGGATAAGTGGGCGCCAGGCGGTTGGGGTCGAACAGCCAACCCTGCACATCGTCGTTCATGCGGGAAATCCGCATCAGTGCGCTAGCGACGCTGTTGTCGTCGACCAGCGTGCAGCCGGTGAGCATGGTGAGGCCGCCCAGGGTCAGCGAGCGGCGCAGGAAGTCGCGCCGCGTCGTATGGTTTGCGCCGTCGGCGTGGCTGATGCGGAGGATCGCTTCCTTCAGTACGGCATCGCCATCGATGGCCAGACGGGGAGTGGTTTTGATGGCCATATCTGTCTTCCTCAGCGGCCGCGAATCATGTAGAGCAGCGTGCGCGGCACCAGCGCCACCATCGCCAGGTGCACAACGGCGAACGCGGCCAGCGCCGCCATGGCGACGAAGTGCACCCTGCGGGCGCCTTCATAGCCAAAGAGCAGTTCGCGCAGCAGCGGAAATTGCACCGATTTCCAGAGCACCAGTCCCGATACGACCAGCAGGACGCTATCCGCCATCACGAACAGATAAGCCAGCCGCTGCACCATGTTGTAGTGCCGGGGGTCGTCGTGCGCCAGACTACCCCTGAGCGCCGACGTCACGTCGGCAAGCAGGCTGTCCAGCGACAGCGGGAAAAACTTGCGCAGCAGCCGGCCGCTAAGCAGGTTGAGCGCCAGGTAGAGCAGGCCATTGACGCCCAGCAGCCACATCGCGGCAAAGTGCCACTGGATGGCGCCGCCGAGCCAGCCGCCCAGGGTGATGCCTTGCGGGATGGCAAAGCCGAGAAATGCCGTGGCGTCGTAGATTCTCCAGCCGCTCATCATCAGCAGGACGACCGCGATGGCATTGAGCCAGTGCGTGGCCCTGAGCCACGCGGGGTGAACAAGCTGTTCCCGGGATAGCATCGATGTGCCTCGCTATATACCCGGTCTAGGTCAGGCACGGGTCTTTGCCCGCGTCGAGAAGCGATGATCCATCGGCCGGCTGCAATGTCTGCGCCCCATTTCGATTTGTCCACTTCCGCTCGCTGTCCAGGCGCTGGAAATTCTCTACCATGAAATCGATGAACACCCTTACCTTCGCGGGCAAGTGCTTGCGCGTCCGATAGGCGATGTTGATCGAGAGTTTGGGCAGATCCCATTCATCCAATAGCGGAATCAGGTGGCCGGCCTCCACATCGTCGTAAATCAGCGAGCTGGTCTGAACCAGAATACCCAATCCGTCCAGCGCAGCGGCCCGTAAAATCTGTCCATCGTTGGCTTGCAAACCGCTGCGCACCTTGACGAGCTGCGTTTCACCGTGGCGCGTCAACTGCAGTTCGTTGGGCTTGTTGATATAGGTGTAGAGGAGGAATTTATGCTCAGACAACTGGGCTATGGTTTGCGGAGTTCCGTACCTGGCCAGGTACGCCGGCGATGCCACCAGGATCCGGCGCGTGTCCGCGAGTTTGCGCACCGTGATGTTGGAATTCGGTTCGTATTCCCTGGTGCGAATCGCCACGTCGATTCCGCTCTCGATCAGGTCAAAGTAACGGTTTGCCGAAACGAGTTCGATATCGATGTTCGGGTAGCGTTCGACAAAGCGCGGCAAGAGCGGTGTGATGTACTTGATGCAGAACGACAGCGAACTGGTGATGCGCAGCGAGCCCGAGGGATCGAGCGTTGTCGCATTGGCTGCGGCTTCGGCATCTTTCATTTCCGCCAGGATGCCTTTGCAGCGTAGATAGAATTCCTCGCCTACCTCGGTCAACGCCTGGCTCCGGGTGTTGCGCTCGATCAGGCGAGCATCGAGGCGCCTCTCCAGCGATGCGAGGACGCGGCTGGCCGTTGCGTTGGAAATGGCCAAAGCTTCGGCTGCCTTCGACAAATTGCCCAGTTCTGCAGTCTGCACAAACAGTTCAATTTCTGTCCATCGGTCCATCAGGCGCCCCGGGGCTGTGGAAATCTGTTTTTCACAATCGCTATTTGGCTTTGCCAAGTTGAAACGTATATTACTGCCTGCGTCAATGCTTATGATGGATTTCAGACAAGGACGGGAAGATGAAGCTTAAGGGACAAGTGGTCATCATTAGCGGTGCGGGGCGCAATATCGGCGAGGAAACCGCCAAGCTGCTGGCCTCGGAAGGCGCGAAGATCGCCGTCGTCGATATGGACCGGGGCCGTGGCGACAAGGTCGCTGCCGAGATCAACAGCGCCGGCGGCGAAGCCAGGGGCTTTGTCGCGGATGTCGCTGCCGAATCCGATATCAATACCCTGGTCAATGACGTGGTCTCGCTATGGGGACGGGTCGATATCCTGGTCAACAATGCGGCGATCTCCGACAACAAACATATACTTGAAATTTCCAAGGAAGAATGGGACAAGGTGATCGCCGTCACCCTGACCGGTCCTTTCCTGATGAGCAAATATGTCGCCGCGCAGATGGTCAAGCAGGGCGGTGGCGGCAAGATCGTCAATGTCGGCTCGACCTCGGGCTTTTACGGACGCAAGCGGGCGGTCGCCTATGCATCGGCGAAAGGCGGCGTCGTCGCACTCACCCGCGCCATGGCAGTGCAATTGGCACCGCACAATATCCGCGTCAATGCCGCCATCCCAAACAAGATCGGCTCGCCGGTCGGCAAGAGCGAGTTCGATCCCAGTCGGCCGGTTGTCAATCTGCGCGGCCGGCCGGGCGTTCCGCTCGACCTTGCCCGCGCCATATTGTTCCTGGTCTCCGATGACTCGGACTTCATTGTCGGCGATATCCTGTTTGTCGATGGCGGCGTCACGTCGATGATGGTGGGCGAGTAGATGTACCCGGCCAGGCTCATGGAGCTAAGCGGACGGCCATGACCAGCAAGCTTGCGCGTTACCGCCTGGGTGTCGATGTCGGCGGCACGCACACCGACCTCGTGCTGCTGGACATGGCAAGCGGCGCGCTGATGGTCGAGAAGGTCGCGAGCACGCCGAAAAATCCGGCCTTGGGCGTTCTCAGGGGGGTCGCTCAGTTCATCGCGCGCGGCTACCAGGCAGAGGCTATCGAATTCTTCGCACACGGCACGACGATCACGACCAACGCACTGTTGGAGATGCGCGGCGCACAGGTTGGTCTCTTGATCAGCAAAGGTTATCGTGCGGTTCAGGAAGTGCAGAACCAGGCGCGCGACGGCAGCCTGTTCGATTATTTCTACGAGAAGCCATCGCCTATCGCGCCGCAGAGCCTGACCCGGGAAATCCCGGAGCGCTCGGATTATTCTGGTCAGGTGCTGCTGCCGCTGGATGCGGAGGCGGTGCGGCAGGCGGCACGAGAACTGAAAGCCGCCGGCGTTGCCTCGATCGCGGTGTGCTACCTGTTCTCCTTCATGAATCCGGCGCATGAAGAGCAGACGCGCGAACTGATACAGGAGGAATTTCCGGGCGTGTCGGTGTCGCTCTCTAGCGAGGTGCTGCCGCGCATACGTGAATGGCCGAGAATGTCCACCACGCTGATCAATGCCTATCTCGAACCCGTCCTGGTCCGTTACATTACGCACCTGAACCGGGGCCTGGACGAAATCGGCGTCGCCACTCAGCAACGTTTCCTGATGCAGTCAAACGGCGGCGTCATGCCCTTCAGCGCCGCCATCGCCGGCGGCAAGACCGTGCATACCTTGCTCTCGGGACCGGCAGCAGGCGCTCAGGCGAGCGCCTACCTGGCCGAGGGGGCGGCCAGGAGCGGCCTGGTCACTCTCGACATGGGCGGCACCAGCGCAGACATCGCTTTCATCGAGGGCGGGGTTCCGCTGGAGGTGACAGAGGGCGTCATCGCACGCCGCCACGTGGATGTGCCGGCGCTCGACATGACGACCATTTCGGCCGGCGGCGGCTCGATCGCCTGGGTCGATGGAGCCGGCTTTCTCGGAATCGGTCCGGAAAGCGCCGGCGCGGATCCCGGTCCGGCGTGTTACGGGCGCGGCGGCAAGCGCCCTACCGTGACCGAT
>CAILCO010000175.1 GCA_903832735.1 uncultured Sterolibacterium sp. | reverse complement strand
TATCGATTTCACCGGCACGCTCGACCTGGGCTCCATTGTCAATTCGCGCGAGCGCATCATCAACGGCGCGACCCTCAACGGCGCTATCAACCTGGCCAACGGCGGCTTCCTCAGCCTGGACAGCAACGCCACCCCCGGTGGCATCCAGACAATCAGCGGCAGCGCCGTCATCAACCTCAACGACGCCAACACCCGCCTGTCGATCGAAGGCAACGGCAGCACCACGCTGGGCGCGGGTATCACCGTGCGCGGCCAGGGCAATATCGGAGTTGCGTCGATCGTCGGCGGCACCAACACGCTGATCAACAACGGCCTGATCTCGGCCGATGTGGCCGGCGGCACACTGACCATCACCAACCCCGCGGGCAGCGGCACACTGACCGGCACCGGCACTCTGCAGACGAATGGTGGCACACTCAACCTGGCCACCACCAGCGCCAGCACGCAGGGCAGCCTGGTGATGGGCGGCACCGGCTCGGCGCTGAACCTCAACACTCATAACCTGACCATCAGCAGCGACTACTCCAACGCCGGCTTCGCTGTCGGCAACGCGTTTGACCGACGCGCCAACGTCACAGGCACTGGCCAGATACTGGCTGCCGGCGATGTGGCACAGAAGATCACCGGCGCCAACGTCACTGGCGGAAACACGGCCAACGCCACACTGACCATCGGCAACCTGCATGTCGGCAGCAATACGGTGCTCTACCAAATCGCCAACGCCGGCACCACCGGCCCGGCGTTGCGCGGCGCGATACAAACTATCGGCGGTGGCGCGAATATCAGCGACGCTCGGCTGTCGGGCGCCGGTGTAACGGCCGGCAACTATGGCCCGGTGGCTGCCGGCAACAGCACAGGTAGCCTGGCGGTTAATTTCAATGCCATCGGCGCGGGCGCGCTGGCGCCTCTTTCCGGTCAGGCGGTACAAATCGTCAACAACTTCGACAACGTGGGTGCCCAACTGCTCTCGATCCAGTTGGGTGTGGGCGCCGCTGCATACAACCTCGCACAAGGCAGTGCGGCGCCCACTCCCGTGACGCTTTCAAATCAGCGCGTGGGCGGGACCACCAGCCAGATATTGACCGTAACTAACACGGCCCCTTCGGGCAGCTTTACCGAAGGTTTGAACGCGAGCTTCGGCGCGAACACAGGGAGTGCCACCAACAACGGCGGTGCCATCAACCTCCTCGTCGGACAAGGCAGCAACAACACGGCCATGAGCGTGGCGGTGAATACCTCCAGCGCCGGTCACAACTCCGGCACAGCAACGCTGAACTATGTATCCGATGGTACGGGCACCAGCGGGTTGGCAACGACGAACGTGGGTTCTCAGAGCATCATCGTTTCCGGCAACGTCTATCAGATCGCACAAGGCCACGTCAACACGGCCCCGCTGAACTTCGGCACGGTGCAGGTCGGCCAAAATATCCAGCAAGCCCTGTCGATCAGCAATATCGCCAGCGGTACGAGCGGCTTTGTCGAGGATCTGAATGCCAGCTTCGGCACTTCGACGGGCACCGGCGCCGGCGCGATCTCCGGCTCCGGTGCCATCAACGGTCTGGCGGCCGCGGGCAGCAACAGCAGCAACATGGTGGTGCATGTCAATACCGCCGCAGCGGGCACGATCAATGGAGCCATCGCCATCAACTACAGCACTGCGGGAGCGGTCAATGGCATCAGCAACGGACTGGGGGCCGCATCAGTCGGATCTGAGAGTTACGGCGTTTCCGGAATAATCCAGAGTGGCGGTCAGGTCGTCGATCAGGCCAATCCCGTCATCAACACGTCTCAACCTATCAATCTCGGCAGCGTGCGCGTCGGCGCCGCCTCACCGACGGCCTTCGTCAGCATCAGCAACCAGCCCACCGGCAACGCGCAGGCCGCCTTGAATGCCAGCATCGGCGGCAACGCTCCCGTCACCGCCAGCGGATCGTTCAACCTGCTCACTCCGGGCCTGAGCAATAGCAGCAGTTTGCAAGTCGGCATGAATACCGCCACGGCCGGCGCCATCAACGGGACGGCCACCATCGCTCTGGTGTCGGATGCCAGCAATATCGGCGGCTGTGGCAGCAACTGCCAGTTGAACCTGGCGTCGCAGACGGTCAACGTGGTGGGCAAGGTTTTCCAGCAGGCGGCGGCCTTGGTCAATACCGCGGCAGCAAACTTCGGCATCGTGCATGTGGGCGACAGCGTAGCGCCGCAAAGCGTATCGCTGAGCAACAATGCCCCGGTGACCGCCCTGAACGACGTGCTCAAGGGCAGCATCAGCGCGAACGGACCCTTCAGCGCCGCCGGCAGCCTCGGTACCGGGCTGGCTGCCGGCGCTTCCAGCGCACCGGGCAGCCTCACGGTAGGCCTCAACACGGCAGCGGCGGGGATCTTCAACAGCAATGCCACGTTGTCGTTCCTGAGTGTGAACCCGGACATGAGCGATCTCGCCCTTGCCAGCCAGATGCTGCTGCTATCGGGACAGGTGAACAACTACGCCTATGCCGATATCCTCAAGACCGGCGGTGCCGGAAGCATTAGCCGCAGCGGCAACACGATCACCCTCGATCTCGGAACATTGACGCAAGGTACCGGGACTGTGGATGCCATGCTGGAGGCGCTGAACAATGTTGCTGGCCTGTCCGACCTGCTTCAAGGCTCCTTCAACCTGATTGGCGCCAACGATTTCAACTTGACGGGCTTCGCTGCCTTTTCCGGCCTGGCTGCGGGTGGTGCCTTTACCGGGCTCGATGTCAGCTTCGACACGACCATGCTGGGAATATTCACTGACCAGATTTATCTCAATGGCGCCGGTTACAACAGCAGCGGCTACAGCGATGCGCAGAACCTCACCTTAGTCCTGACGGCGGACGTGGTGGCCTCCGGCGGCACCGTGCCGGAACCCTGCAGCCTCGCGCTGGTCGCCATGGCATTAGCCGCCCTCCTGTGGGTTCGCCGGCGCTCTGCGGTATAAGCGGCGGCGGTACTGTCCCGCCGCCGTTTGCAGTGGCATGTAGTATTGCGGTAATATCTGCTTGTCATATCCATCGAAGGGGATTCATGATGCTGAACAAGACAGAGTTCCGCGTGATGACCGGACTATCCGTATTGGCGCTGGTACTGGTTGTTGTCGATGCTGTTCTCGTTGAAAGCAACCGGGCTGCACAGGTGGATTTATCCGCGCGTAGCCAATACATCCAACAAAGCTTGCAACTGGAGCCGATCTACCAAGCGCTGGTGCGCGGCTTGGCCGACGTAGCCGCCAAAGGAGACGCACAGGTCGGAACGCTGCTGTCCGCCCAGGGCGTCACTTTCACGGCGCAACGCAAGGAGAGCGGGAAATGAGCGAGAATGATCGCAGCCCGTTGCTGCCTATCCTCATCACCCTGATCACCCTGCCCATCTGGTTCGGGTTTCAGACTTATCAACTATTCCAGGAACAAAACAACCTGAGCGTTCTTGCCGCAAATCAGGAGGTGGTGTTCAAGAACTCGCAAAAAATGCGCGTCCAGCTCGATGCGCTGGCATCGGGCACCTCCAAGCTGGCGCAGCAGGGCAACCCAAACGCCCAGCAGATCGTCAGCGCCTTGGCGCAACGCGGCATCACGATGAATTCAAACGAGGGCAGCAAAGCGCCATCCAAGTAGTCCTTGCCGCCACCTTGGCGGCAAGGAGCAGCCTCGTTTGAATGCCGCTACACTTGCACCAGGTAAATTCCGGCCTTACTCCGGAACATACTGCTCCGCATACTGACCCTCCAGAAGCATGGCTTGAGCGGCTGCAAGTCGCGCGACCGGCACGCGCGGACCGGAGCAGGATACGTAGTTCAGGCCGATGTGATGGCAGAAGTGGATGGACGCGGGCTGGCCGCCATGTTCTCCGCAGATGCCGATCTTGAGTTCCGGACGGGTTGCACGCCCCTTATCCACGGCCATTTTCATCAACTGACCGACGCCCTTGATGTCGAGAACTTCGAAGGGATTGTCCTGCAGGATTCCGGTCTCGGTGTAGGCGGGCAGGAACTTGTTCTCGGCGTCTTCGCGGCTGAACGAGAAGGTCGCCTGGGTCAGGTCATTGGTGCCGAAGGAGAAGAACTCGGCGGTCTCCGCCATGCGCCCGGCGCGGATGCAGGCGCGTACCACTTCCAGCATCGAACCGAACTTGAAGCGCACGCTGATGCCGTGAGTCAGCTCGACCACCTTGTGGAGACGCTGCACATAGCCGTGAATGCGGCTCAATTCCTCGACCGTGGCGACCTGCGGCACCATGATCTCGGGATGGATTTCAATTCCCTCGCGGGCGCACAGCGCCGCAGCTTCAAGAATCGCCTGGATCTGCATCGAGTAGATTTCGGGATAGGTGATGCCCAGCCGCACGCCGCGATGGCCGAGCATGGGATTGACCTCGGCCAGCGCGCGCACCTTCTTGAGGATCTTTTCCTTCTTGGATATTGCGTCGTCTTCGAGGTGAGAACTCTTGAAGGTATGCAGGCCATCGACCAGCTTGATCAGGCCGTCGGCATATTGCTGATAGAGCTTGGGATTGAGCGACTTCAGCGTTTCCGGAAGTTCCTCAAGCCCTTTGATGGTATCGCGCAGATGGTGCAGATGAACGATTTCCAGTTCCAGTTGCGCCGCCGTCGGGAGAAATTCGTGCATCGGCGGGTCGAGCAGGCGCACCGTCACCGGCAAGCCTTTCATGGCCTTGAATATCCCCTTGAAGTCGGCGCGCTGGATCGGCAGCAGGCGGTCCAGCGCCGCCTGACGCTCCTCGGCTGTTTCCGCCAGGATCATCTCCTGCACGATGGGCAGGCGATCGGTGCCGTTGAACATCCGTTCGGTGCGAACCAGGCCGATACCCATGGCGCCGAAGGCGCGCGCCCGGATGGCGTCCTCCGGAGTGTCGGCGTTGGCCATGACCTGAAGGCGGGCGATGTCATCCGCCCAACCGAGCAGCGTGGTCATCTCCTCGCTGACCTCGGCCTCGACGGTCGGCACCTCGCCGGCGTAGACGTAGCCGTTGCTACCGTCGATGGTAATGACGTCGCCTTCGTGCAGCGTGGCATCGCCGATCAGGGCGCGGCGGGCGGTGACATCGATGACGATCTGTTCGCAGCCGGAGACGCAGGGCTTGCCCATGCCGCGCGCGACCACTGCGGCATGCGAAGTCTTGCCGCCGCGGCTGGTGAGTATGCCCTGGGCCTGGAAGAAGCCGTGGATATCGTCCGGCTTGGTTTCCTCGCGCACCAAGATGATTTTTTCTCCGCTGCGCCCGCGCACTTCTGCCGTATCGGCATCGAACACGATCTTCCCCGATGCAGCGCCGGGTGAGGCGGCAAGCCCCTGGACCAGCGGCTTGCCGTGAAAGTTGGGCGACAGTTGCGGCACCAGCAACTGCTCCAGCATGGTCGGCTCGGTGCGCAGCAGGGCGCGCTCCTTGGTGATCAGCCCCTCGTGGAACATCTCCACCGAGGTGCGCACCATGGCCCGCGCATTCATCTTGCCATTGCGCGTCTGCAAACAGTAGAGCTGTCCCCGCTCGATGGTGAATTCGAAATCCTGGACTTCGTGGTAATGCGACTCGAGCCGGTTGTGCAATTCCTGCAGTTGGCGATAGATCTCCGGCATTTCCTGTTCCATCTCGGCGATCGCCTTGGGTGTGCGGATGCCCGCCACCACGTCCTCGCCCTGCGCATTGACCAGGTATTCGCCGTAGATCAGATTCTCGCCGGTGCCCGGATTGCGCGTGAAGCCGACGCCGGTGCCTGAGTCGTTGCCCATATTGCCGAAGACCATGGTGCAGACATTCACTGCCGTGCCGTTGGCCATCTCCGGGGTGATCTTGAACTGCTTGCGGTAGTCGACCGCACGCTTACCCGACCAGGAGCGGAATACCGCCTGGACGGCGATTTCCAGTTGCTCGTAAGGTTCCTGAGGGAAAGGCTTGCCGGTGTGGCGTTCGACGATCGCAAGAAACTCGTCGGCGAGTTCCCTGAGCTGCTCGGCGCTAAGATCCACGTCCTGTAGCGCACCGTAGCGCTTCTTCGCGGCGTGCATCTTCTCGTCGAAAACTTCGTCGGCAATGCCCAGCGCGATCTTGCCGTAGAGTTGGACAAAGCGGCGGTAGGCGTCATAGGCGAAGCGTTCATTACCGGTCTGGCGGATCAAACCGGCGAGCGAAATCTCGTTGAGCCCCAGGTTGAGCACGGTGTCCATCATTCCGGGCATCGACATCGAGGAGCCGGAGCGAACCGACACCAGCAGCGGATTGTCGGCGCTGCCGAAGCCCTTGCCGGTCTTCTTCTCCAGCGCCACCATGTGCGCGCGGATCTCCTCCATCAGTCCGTCCGGCAATTGGTGCCGGTCGAGATAGCGCAGACAGGCTTCCGTGCTGACGACGAATCCCGGCGGCACGTTCAGGCCGATCTGCGTCATCTCGCACAGGTTGGCCCCCTTGCCGCCCAGCAGCATCTTGTTCTTGCCGTCGCCCTGCTCGAAATCGAAAACGAAGTTGCCCACAACCATGCTCGTCCCCTTAAGAAGTAAAACCCTCACTGTTAAGGGGGACCATGATAATGCGGCTATTTGATGAAAATATGACGCAAGTCAACTGCTGCAAGATCAATGGGATTTCCGCGCGCCGAACACGACGAACGGGGTGGCGAGCAGGACGATGAAGCGATTCCGGCCCTGCCAGTCGATTATTTTGGCCAGCATAGGGACGAACCTCAGCGACCGGGTTGCGCAGCGACTGGGACCGATCCTGCCGCCTTGGCGGAGGTAATCAGCCACTTACCCTGGCCGCGCTAGACGAACTCGAAGCTGATCGCTGCGCCGAGCTTCAGATCCTGCCGCAAGCCGTCGTTGGCGAGTTTGAACTCCATAGTAATGACCGGCCATGGGCGCCGCGGCTGTCGTATGCAGCGGCTACGCCAGAGGAAAGGCTGAGGACCAAGGCCACGAGGGCGACGGCAAGCTGACCGGGACATTACATTTCCGTAACTTTGTGCCCCGGACCCGTCGTCGGCGCAAAATGACGGCGGTACGAGAAATCTGACGAGGGGGATATCATGAAAGTCCTGGTCGTAGAGGACGAAGCGAAAACCGGGGACTACCTGAGGCAAGGGCTGAGCGAGGCCGGCTTCGTCGTCGACCTGGCCCGGGACGGCCAGGACGGCCTGCACCTGGCACTGACCGAAGCCTACGATCTGGTGATCCTCGATGTGATGCTGCCCGGACTCGACGGCTGGCAGGTGCTGGCCGGCATTCGTCGCGCCGGACGCGATGTGCCGGTGCTCTTCCTGACGGCCAGGGACGAAGTCGATGATCGGGTCAAGGGGCTCGAACTCGGGGCAGACGACTACCTGGTCAAACCCTTCGCCTTTTCCGAATTCCTCGCCCGCGTCCGGACGCAGCTTCGGCGCGGCGGGAAAGCCAAGGAGGCGGAGCGCCTGCAGGCCGCCGACCTCGAACTCGACCTGATGCGGCGGCGGGTGACGCGCTCCGGCCGCCGCATCGAGCTCACCGCCAAGGAATTCTCCCTGCTCGAACTGCTCCTGCGGCGCCAGAGCGAGGTGTTACCCCGCTCGCTGATCGCCTCCCAGGTGTGGGACATGAACTTCGACAGCGACACCAACGTCATCGAGGTCGCCATCCGGCGTCTGCGTGCCAAGGTGGACGACGGCTTCGAGGTCAAACTGATCCGCACCGTCAGAGGCATGGGCTACGTGCTGGAGGCGGGCGAGTGAAGTTGGCCGCAAGCAAGTCCATCACCTTCCGGCTGACGGTCCTGTTCGCCACGGTGTCGACCACGGTATTGCTGCTCCTGGGGCTATTGATCGCCAGTCTGGTCGAGGGCCATTTCGAGGAACTGGACATGGAATTACTGGCCGGCAAGCTGGAATTCGTTCGCCACAGCCTGGACCAGGTTCGCGCAGAAGCGGACGTCGACCTGCTGCCGCAAGCCCTGGCGAAATCCCTGGTCGGCAGCCACGGCTTGTCGCTGTTGGTGTTGCGGGCGGACGGCCGGACGCTGTATGCGAACGCCGGCGTGGAATTTCCCCAGGCATTGCTCGCCTCGGTCGGCAGGAACACGCTCCGCCCGACCCGCTGGAGCGATAGCGAAAACCATCTCTATCGCGGCATTGCCGCCACTGCGGCAACCGGCATCGCAGGCGCGGCGCCATTCGTCGTGGCGGTGTCGACCGACCTCGCGCACCATGAGCATTTCATGCATTCGTTTCGCAATGCGCTGTGGACCGCCATGGGACTGGCCGCCCTGCTTACCGGATTTCTCGGCTGGCTGTCGGCGCGCCGAGGTCTGGCTCCGCTGCGCGAGATCCGGCGCCGCGCCTCGGGCATCACCGCCGACCGCCTTGACCAGCGACTGGCGGCGACGGCCATTCCCGTCGAACTGGCCGAGGTCGCGGAAACCCTGAACGAGATGCTCGCCCGACTCGAGGAATCCTTCCGCCGGCTGTCCGATTTTTCTTCCGACCTCGCTCACGAGTTGCGCACGCCCGTGACCAACCTGCTGACGCAGACCCAGGTGACCTTGTCCAGGGCGCGCACGGTCGCCGAATATCAGGAAGTGCTGGCCTCTAATGCCGAAGAATTCGAGCGCCTGTCGCGGATCATCTCCGATATGCTGTTCCTCGCCAAGTCGGACAACAAGCTCATCGTCCCGCAACGCGAGCGCATCGATCTGGCGGCGGAGGTAGGCAGCCTGTTCGAGTTCTACGATGCCCTGGCGGAGGAAAAAGGCATCAGCCTCAGTTGCGCCGGCAGCGGCTCGCTGTCCGGCGACCGCCTGATGCTGCGCAGGGCCGTGAATAATCTGCTCTCCAATGCCCTGCGCCACACGCCGCCAGGCGGCCGGATAGCGGTTCGCATCGACAAGGTAGTCGACGCGGACGGCGCGCAGGTGGTGCTGGCTATCGCCAACACCGGAGAGGCTATCGCCCCGGCGCATCTGCCGCGGCTGTTCGATCGCTTCTACCGGGTGGACGCATCGCGGCAGAATTTTGGCGAAGGCGCGGGACTGGGCCTGGCGATCACCCGCTCGATCGCGCACGCCCACGGCGGAGAAACCTTCGTCCGTTCCGAGGAAGGCGGCACGACCTTCGAGATCCGGCTGCCAAACTGACTTCAGGCGCCCAGCGAAGACTCGGCAAGATAACTTTGGCGATAGCTCTCGAAGGCCACCGTGTCTGCCGCTTCCATCCTCTTCTGCGCTTGCCTCGACTGTTGCGCCAACTCCCTGAAGGCAGCCTCCCGATCCGCAGCAAAAGGCAGCCCGATCAGCGTGCCCTTGGCCAGTTCCGACTGCGCCCGGATGAAATCGACATAGGAATTTTCATGGTCGCGAGCCATCGTCGCCAGGACGCGCGCCGAGGGTAGTTCGGCGGGGTCGCGCAATGCCGCAAATGCGCTATCGATGGCAGTGCGATGGCCGCTGCCGCCATGCAGCGCATCGAGCGCCGCGGCTATCGTGGCGCTCGCTTCCACAATTTCTGCGCCCCACTCCGCCAGCGTCACTTCCTGGCCGCCACGATCCAGCCGCAGATCCGGGTCGCGGCCGCGAGCGGCGACCAGATGCTGGTTCCGCCTGAGCGCGGCAATCTCCTGCGGCGTGTCCGGCGGGCTATCGCTGAGCAGGCAGTGAAGCAGCAGCAGATCGATGAAACGCATCGTCTGCGTATCGATGCCGACGGGCACGAAGGGATCGAGATCCATGCAGCGCACCTCGACGTATTCCACGCCGCGCTGGCGCAGCGCGTGCAGAGGCCGCTCGCCGGGGAAGATGACCCGCTTCGGACGGATCTTGCCGTAGAACTCGTTCTCGATCTGCAACAGGCTGGTGGCCAGTTGCCGGTAGTCGCCCTCGGGACCGAGGATGCCGATCTTTTCGTAGGCCGGGTAGCCGTGGGTGAGCGCCTCCTGGAGTTGCGCCGCGTAGAGCTCCAGGCTGTTGCAGCTGACCGCCAGGGCCGACTGAGCGTCGCTCTGGTAGCCGAGCCGGCCCATCCGCAGCGAGGTGCCGTAGGGCATGTGCAGGGTGTGCCGGGCTAGCGGCTGCAGTTCATGCTCGCGACCGGCGACGAAGCTGGCACAGACGGCCGGAGATGCGCCGAACAGGTACAGAAGCAGGAAGGAGTGACGGCGGAAATTGCGGATCAGGCCGAAGTAATCCTCGGTATTCAGCCCCGGCATCGACCAGTTGTAATGGATCCCGGAAATCATCTGCATGCGCCGTCCGTAGCGGTATCCCAAGCCCGTGCGGTACACCGTCTTGGCGCGGCCGACATTCGATGAACCATAGACGCCGATCGGGATATTCTCGTCAGGCGGCAACTTGCAGGGCATGCTGCCCACCCAGAGATTTTCGTCGGCTATGGCGCGGCAGACGAACTGATGGATCTCCGTCAATTCAGCGTAGCAGGCATCGACGTCGGCATGGATGCCGGTAATCAGTTCCAGTTGCGACTCGCTGAAGTCCGTGGTGACGGAGGGATGCGTCAGCGGCGAACCGAGTGCCGCCGGGTGCGGGGTCAGCGCCAGATTGCCGTCGGGCAGCGCCCGTAGACTTTCCTTCTCGATGCCGCGGCGTATGCCTTGCAGCGCCCCGGGGGGCAGCGTACGCAGACGTTCATGCAGGGTGGCCATGCTCATGATTTCCAGCCGTGCTCGAGCTTCACCTGCTGACGATCAGCTTCAGGCCCAGGCCGATGAAGATCGTCCCGGCAAGTCTGTCAAGCCAGAGCCCCGCATGTTCATGGCGATTCAGCCAGTGGCCGACAGAGCCGGCAAAATAGCCCAGCGCTCCGAACAGGATGGCGGCTTGCAAGGTAAATATCACGCCGAGTTGCGCGATCTGCCACGGCGCATCGCCGCGAACGGTCACGACGAACTGCGGCAGGAATGCCAGGAAGAACATCACCACCTTGGGATTGATGGCGTTGGCCAGCAAACCCCTGCCAAAGAGCCGCCATGCCGACTCGGCGCTTTGTCCGGCGGCATTGACCCGCGCAGCGCCCCGACTGCGCAGCGCCTGCCAGCCCATCCTGACCAGGTACAGCCCACCCGCTACCTTGAGCGCGATGAAGGCTGCCGGCGACGCGGCAATCACGGCGCTGACCCCGAGCGCGGCGAGCAAGGTATGGCTCAGGCAACCCAGGGCGCAACCCAGTCCGAAAGCCATTCCCTTGTTGCGGCCGCGCGCGGCGCCGATAGCGAGCACCATCAGGTTGTCGGGCCCGGGTGACAGCGTTATCAGCAGGGCGGCGCCGAGAAAGCCAAGAAATTGTTCGGGAGCTAGAAGCGGCATAAGGGTCGTTTCGGCAGACAAAAAGTCCGCCCACTATAGCTGGCCGGTGAAACCGGCTACTGGATCAGAGAAGGCGCTCGATATCCCCGCAAAGATCCTCCGGCTTGGTGACCGAAGCATAGCGGGCGACGACCGAGCCCGTGCGGTCGACCAGAAACTTGGTGAAGTTCCACTTGACAGCCTCCGTGCCCAGCACGCCGGACGCCGCGCTCTTGAGGTAGCGATAGAGTGGGTGCGCTTGGTCGCCATTCACCTCTATCCTGGCGAACATCGGAAACGTCACATCGTAGGTGGTGCGGCAGAACTGACCGATCTCGGCTTCGTCGCCAGGTTCCTGCTCGCCGAACTGGTTGCAGGGAAAGCCGAGCACGACGAGACCGCGTTCCCGGTACTGGCGCCACAACGCTTCCAGCCCCGCGTACTGAGGCGTGAAGCCGCAGCGACTGGCGACATTGACGACCAGCAGAACCTTGCCCCGGTAAACTTCCATGGGCTGCTCGCTGCCATCCAGGCATTTCACCGAAAGTTCATAAGGAATAGTCATGGCTTAAGTCTCTCTATAGAACTGGATAGTCTTGCTTGAAACCGCTTCGAGGAGAACATTGTTCTGACACTTTTAACACATCGCCGCCGGTCGGTCACGCATGGCGCTTACACGGTAGACTAGCGGCCAAAGTCAAGACCACCCCTGCGACCGACAAATGAATGAATTGAGCTACTGGCTGCTGCGCTGCGAAAACTCGCTGATCACCCTCGTCGGCACGGCCGGCGGTGAAATATTCCCGCATGGTCTGGCTGCGGATCTCGGCAAGCCCGGGCAGGCCTTGCTGGTCGGCCAGTGGCAAGGAGTTCCCTGCTATGCGGCGGAGACCGATCGCCTGCCGGAAACCATCCCGTGCGAACTGACACCGCTGCGGCGCATCTTCAACCTGGCAGGCGCAGAGGCATTTGCCCTCGCCGGTCGGGCAATGCAGCTGCTCGACTGGCAGCGCAACCATCGCTATTGCGGCTGCTGCAGCATTGCCACCGAGCGGAAGCCGGAGGAATTCGCCATGGTCTGCCCCGGTTGCGGCCTGCACTACTACCCCAGGCTGTCGCCGGCGGTCATGGTGCTGGTGATCCGCGATAACCAACTGCTGCTGGCGCGCAGCCCGCACTTCGTTCCCGGGATATACAGCGCGCTGGCCGGTTTTGTCGAAGCCGGAGAGACGCTGGAACAATGTGCCGCCCGTGAAGTGCGCGAAGAAGTCGGCGTTGAGATTACTAATTTGCGCTATTTCCACAGCCAGTCCTGGCCATTCCCGAATTCCCTGATGCTGGCGTTCTTTGCCGATTATGCCGGGGGCACCCTGCGCCTCGACCCGACGGAGATAGAAGCCGCCGACTGGTTTCCGCTCGATGCCCTGCCTCAATTGCCGGGCCAGCTGAGCATCGCCCGCCGCTTGATCGACGAAGGCTGCCGCATGATCCGTTTGGAGCCGCGCGCATGAAGACGATTCCAACGAATCCGACCGAGCCCGGCGGCGTCGATTCGCCCTATGCCTGGAGGCGGCTCATCGCCGCCCTGGCCATCGTTTCTATCGGCAGCGCCGGAATGTTTTCGATGTCGGTGGCCCTGCCCATGGTGCAAGCGGAATTCGCCGTGGCGCGGGCCGATGCCTCCCTGCCCTACACCTTGTTGATGGTCGGTCTCGGCCTCGGCTGCGTCGCCATGGGACGCATTTCAGACCGTTTCGGGGCGCGGCTCACCACCCTGATCGCAGCGCTGGGACTGGGCTCGGGCTACATCGCCGCCGGTGCTTCGGGCAGCCTGTGGCAATTCAGCCTGGCGCATGGTGTGCTGATCGGTTTCTTCGGCACGGCGGCAACCTTCACGCCGCTTGTCGCGGATATTTCGCTGTGGTTCAACCGGCATCGCGGCATGGCCGTGGCCATCCTGTTGAGCGGCAATTTCGTGGCGGGGATCTGGCCCCCGCTGATGCAGCACTTCTTCGAGATCGTCGGCTGGAGAAACACCTTCATCGGCTTCGGCCTGTTCTGTCTGCTGACGCTGCCGCCCCTGGCGCTGATGCTGCGCCGGTCGCCGCCGGCCCTGGCCCACCCGGGATCGGCAGCCCCGACCGGGGGCAGCCACGCCGCATGCAGCGGCGAGCTGGGAATTTCGCCCGGGACGATGCAGTTCCTGCTTTGTCTGGCCGGCTTTTCCTGTTGCGTCGCGATGGCGATGCCGCAGGTGCATCTGGTGAGTTACTGCAGCGATCTTGGCATCAGCGCGGCGCGGGGAGCAGAGATGATGACGCTGATGCTTGCTTCCGGCATCGTCAGCCGCCTGCTCTGCGGCTGGATATCGGACCACATCGGCGGCCTGCGCACCCTGCTCCTCGGGGCCGTGCTGCAGGGCATCGCGCTCACGCTGTTCCTGCCTTACCAGGGGGTGCTCACCCTATATCTGGTATCGGCCCTGTTCGGCCTGTTCCAGGGCGGACTGGTGCCGTCCTACGCGCTGATCGCCCGCAGGTATTTCGATCCCCGCGAGGTGGGTGTGCGCACCGGCGCAGTGCTCATGGCCACCTGCTTCGGCATGGCGCTCGGCGGCTGGATGCCGGGGAAGATTTTCGATGCGACCGGTTCCTATCGCGCCGCCTTCCTCAACGGCATCGCCTGGGACATGATCACCGTCGCGATTGCGCTGTTCTTGCTGCACCGGGCGGGCAGGACAGCGGCCGTGGGCTTGCAGACTAGCCCGTAGTCGCCCAAGGGGCAACCCTGGGCTGTTGTGCCAGCGGAGCAGGTACTAGCGGTTGACAGGTGCCCGGCCGGGCACTACCATGGTGTTCATACGGACACCTGATCCCGCGATTCCACTTCCATTTCCACTTATGGCCACCCCGAACAAAGACCCCGCACATCTCGACCGCCTGCGCGACTACTACGCCGATAACCGGCGCATTCCATCGATGCAGCGCATTGCGGAATTGTTGGCATTCGCCTCCAAGACCGCCTCCCGGAGGCTTCTGGAACGGCTCGCCGCAGCAGGGTTCGTCCAGCGCACGCCCGACGATGATGCCTGGATTCCTGCGGGACGATTTTTCGAGCGCCCACTTGTCGGAGTTTCTGTCCGCGCCGGCAGTTCCGACGTGATCGAGGGAACCGGGGCCGAACCCTTTCTCGTCGATAACTACCTCGTCCGCCACCCTTCCAGCACGGTCATGATTCCGGTCAAGGGCGACTCGATGATCGAGGCCGGCATCCACGAAGGCGACATCATTGCGGTGGAGCGCAACAAGGCTGCCAAGGCAGGCGATTTCGTCGTCGCCATCGTCGACAATGAGTTCACCCTGAAGGAACTGGCAACGGAGCGGGGCAAGTTCATCCTCAAACCGCACAACAAGGCATACCCGATCATCCGTCCCAAGAGCGAGTTGGAAATCTTCGGAGTCATGGTCGGCCTGGTTCGGCGCTTCTCGCATTGATGAATGCCTCCAGGCATGAATGCTGCGGTTTCTCTCGGTGAAATCCTGGCTCGGCCCGATGTCTGGCGCGGGGATCGCTTGGCAAGCGCGGCAATCCCTGCGCTATCCAGCGGCTTTGCTGTGCTTGATGCCGAATTGCCTGGGGGCGGCTGGCCGCGTGGCACGCTCACCGAAATCCTGGCCGATGGCGTGGGACTTGGCGAGTGTTCGCTATTGCTGCCGGCACTCACCCGGATCAGGGAGGAAGGCAAGTGGTCTTTGCTGGTGGCGCCTCCGCATGGTCTCCTCGGATCTGCCTGGGCTTCCGGGGGCGCTGATCTGACGCGTCTGGCGGTGGTATCGCCGACCCGGCAGCCTGATGCGCTGTGGGCTGCGGAGCAGGCCTTGGCTAGCGGCGCTCTTGGGATCGTGCTGTGCTGGACGACGCACAGCGATGCCCGACAGCTCAGACGACTGCAAGTGGCCGCCGCCGGCAGCAATACCCTGGCCTTCCTGTTTCGACCCGGGCGTGCCAGGACAGAGTCATCCGCCGCCGCCTTGCGGCTATTGCTCTGCGCCGGTCCTCGCGGCAAGCTGAGTGTCGATCTGTTCAAGCGACGCGGGCTGCCGTGCACTCGGACGCTCACGCTCGATGTGCCGCGACCGCTGAAATGGTCCGAGGAAGATGAATCAGAATCCACTTTGGCTCGCCCTCCATCTGCCGTGCTTTCCGCTCGAAGCCAACGCCCCGTTGTCCTCGCCTAGCGCCGTTGTCGAGCAGGGACGCATCCTCATCGGTGACGATGCGGCACGACAGGCAGGAATCGAAAACGGGACCGGCGTCGCCGCGGCGCGCATGCTCGCCCCTGCCATCTTGCTGATGGCGCGCAGCGCTTCGCGGGAAAGAACGGCAATGCATCACCTGGCCTGCTGGGCCGGCAGCTTTACGCCCCGGGTCAGCCTGACGCACGACACCCTGTTGCTGGAAATCGGCAGTTGCCTGCGTCTGTTTGGCGGCCTGGAACGCCTCGTCGCTGCAGCGAAAGAGGGAGTAGAGGCGCAGGGTTTTACCGTCGCGCTGGCCGCAGCGCCGACCCCGATGGGGGCAGAGTGGCTGGCCCGGGGGGGAAGGTCTGCACTCTGCGCAGATGGCAACAGGATGCGAGGGCATCTGGAAACCTTGCCGATAGCCGTATTGCCGGATAAGGCCGCAACATCACTCGCCCTGTTCGGCGCCACCACCTTGGCCGATGTACGCAGGCTGCCCGGCGCGGCGCTGGCCCGGCGCATCGGTATCGATGCCCTGCGACTCATGGCCCGTGCCTATGGCGAGATGCCCGATCTGCGGGCAGACTTCAACTTTCCCGAGCGGTTTTCCTTGTCGCTGCAACTCCCGGCATCCGTGGAAAACGCCGCCGGGCTGCTGTTTGCCGCGCGACGCCTGACCTCCGCCCTGGCCGGCTGGCTGGCGGCCAGACAAGCCGGGGTGCGCGAGGCCACACTGCTGCTGCAGCATGGCCAGGATGAGACCCCGCTGGTCTTGCGCTTTGCCGATCTGACTGCTGATGGCGGACGCCTCGATCGCGTGCTGCGCGAGCGACTCGAACGGATGTCGCTCCATGCCCCAGTGGAATCGCTCCGACTGGAGGCCACCGACGTGGCCTGCCACCCGGGACGGAATCTGGCCCTGTTCAATGATGCGCATGCCGAGCAGGACGCCATCTGCGCGTTGCTGGAGCGACTGAGCGCGAGACTCGGGGAGAAGCAGGTTTATCGCCTGGCGCAGCATGACGATCATCGTCCCGAGTGCGCCACGCGACACGCCGCCCTGTTTGAAAAAACCCGGCCTGGCGAAGCGGCGGCCCTGCCCCGACCCCTCTGGCTGCTCGACAAGCCGGAGTCCCTGGCGGAGGTCGATGGCCGCCCCTTCCGCCACGGACACCTGAAGTTGCTGGCGGGACCGGAGCGCATCGAGTCGGGCTGGTGGGATGCGCGTGAGGGTGGCGACAAAGCGGTGGGCGACGTCCGCCGCGATTACTTCATCGCGCTCTCGGCCAATTCCTGCTGGCTGTGGATCTATCGCGAATGCCGGGCTCCGGGCGGCTGGTTTCTGCAGGGATTTTTTTCATGAAGGCGAATTTACCTGCGAATTTATCTACGAATTTGCCTAACTACGCCGAATTGCACTGCCTCTCCAACTTCACCTTCCTGCGCGGCGCTTCGCATGCCGAAGAATTGGTGGCGCGGGCGAAGGCACTCGCCTATAGCGCACTCGCCATCACCGACGAGTGCTCCTTCGCAGGCATCGTGCGGGCGCATGTCGCGGCCAAGGAAGCGGGGCTGAAGCTGCTCATCGGCACGGAGCTGGTGCTGACGGATGGCCTGAAGCTGATTCTGCTGGCGCAGAACCACGCGGGTTACGGCAATCTCTGCGCCATCATCACCCTGGCCCGACGGCGTGCGGAAAAGGGCAGCTATCAACTGGGCCGCCATGATCTGGCGCGCGGCGTGCCCGATTGTCTGGCGATCTGGATCGCCACAGCCGAAGCAACGGCGGAACAAGGCCGTTGGCTGGAGAGCGGCTTTCCGGGACGCTGCTGGATCGCCTTCGAGCGGCACCTGCAGGCAGACGATGCCGAACGGCTGGCAACGCTGCGCAGATTGTCGAAGGCGACCGGCTTGCCGCTCACGGCCTGCGGCGACGTGCATATGCATGTTCGCGGACGCAGACCCTTGCAGGATACCCTGACCGCGCTGCGCCTCAAGACCTCCGTGGATTGCGCCGGCCACGCCCTGTTTGCCAACGGCGAGCGGCATCTGCGTTCCCGCTTGCGCCTGTCGCGTCTCTACCCACCTGAACTGCTGGCGGAGACTCTGAGGATCGCCGCGCTGTGCGACTTTTCCCTAGACGAACTGCGCTACGAGTATCCGGAGGAAGTCGTGCCCGCCGGCCAGACTCCTGCCGGATACCTCGAGGCCGAGGTGGAGCTAGGACTGGCCGTGCGCTACCCGGACGGTGTGCCCGACAAGGTTCATCAGCAGATCGAGCATGAACTGGCCCTCATCGCCGAGATGCATTACGAGGCCTACTTCCTCACCGTCTACGACATCGTGAAATTCGCCCGGGAGCAGTCCATCCTCTGTCAGGGCCGCGGCTCCGCCGCCAACTCGGCGGTATGCTATGCGCTGGGGATCACCGAGGTCGACCCCGCCCAGTCCGACATGCTGTTCGAGCGCTTCATCTCCCGGGAGCGCAACGAACCGCCCGATATCGACGTCGACTTCGAGCATCAGCGGCGCGAGGAAGTCATCCAGTACCTCTACGCCAAATACGGCCGCGAACGCGCCGCGCTCACGGCGGTGGTGATCCGCTACCGGACGCGCTCGGCGCTGCGCGATTGCGGCCGAGCCTTGAGTGTAGACATCGATGTGATCGATGCCCTGACATCGTCCCTGGGTTGGTGGGACCAACGCGAGCAACTTGCCGAGCGCTTCGCCGCCGTGGGACTGGATCCGCATAGCCCGCGTGTCGAGAAGTGGCTGATTCTGGCGGAACAGTTGATGGGTTTCCCACGTCACCTGTCGCAGCATGTCGGCGGCTTCGTCATCAGCCGGGGCCGCCTGGACCGGCTGGTCCCGATCGAAAATGCGGCCATGCCCGAGCGCAGCATCATCCAGTGGGACAAGGACGACATCGACGCCCTGGGGCTGATGAAAGTCGATGTGCTGGCCCTGGGGATGCTGACCGCCATCCGGCGTGCGCTCGACGGCATCTCGCAGCGCGACGGACGAGACTTCCGGATGCAGGATATTCCCCGCGATGACCAGGCGGTCTTTGACATGATCTGCCATGCCGACACCGTCGGCGTGTTCCAGATCGAATCGCGGGCCCAGATGGCCATGTTGCCGAGGCTCAAGCCCCGTTGCTTCTACGATCTGGTGATCGAGGTCGCCATCGTGCGGCCCGGACCGATCCAGGGAGGCATGGTGCATCCCTATCTGCGGCGGCGGCAGGGGCTCGAGCCGGAGCGCTACCCCTCCGAGGCGGTGAGGTCGGTATTGCAGCGCACCCTCGGCGTGCCCATCTTCCAGGAACAAGTGATGCGACTGGCCATCGTGGCGGCGGGCTTCAGCGCGGGTGAAGCCGATCAGTTGCGTCGTTCCATGGCGGCCTGGAAACGTCGGGGAGGTGTTGAGCATTTCCGCGACAAGCTGATCAACGGCATGCTGGAGCGCCACTATTCCCGCGAATTCGCCGAGGCCATCTTTCGCCAGATCGAAGGTTTCGGGGAATACGGCTTTCCGGAATCCCATGCCGCGAGCTTCGCCTTGCTGGTCTATATCTCGGCGTGGCTGAAGCGCCATGAACCGGCAGCCTTTCTCGCCGGTTTGTTGAATGCGCAGCCGATGGGCTTTTACTCGGCCTCGCAACTGGTGCAGGATGCCAGACGCCACCAGATCGAAGTGCGCCCCCCGGATGTGCTCGCCAGCGCGTGGGAAACGACCCTGGAAGGCACCAATGATGCCAAAGGTCACAATGGTTCCGCCGTGCGTCTCGGGCTGCACCAGATCATGGGGCTGGGCCGGGAGGCCGGGGAGCGCATTGCACAAGCTCGGCCGCGCTGCGGATTCGTCGACGTTGCAGACCTCGCCCGGCGGGCCGACTTGAGCCGTGACGACCTGGACAAGCTTGCGGCGGCGGGCGCGCTCTCGGCGCTTGCCGGGCATCGCCGTCAGGCGGCATGGGCGGTGGCTGCCGTCCCGGTCCAGCGCGATCTGTTGCTCGAAGTGAGCTCCCCCCCGCCGGACCGGGAAGCCGCCACGATATTGGCAGCACCCGGCGAGGGCGAGGATCTGGTGAGCGATTACGCCACCTTGTGCCTCACGCTCGGCCGCCATCCCTTGGCTCTGTTGCGCCGGCACCTGGAGCAACGGCGCTACAGCATGGCGTCCAAGCTGCGCGAACTCAGCAACAATTGCCCTGCACGCTGCGCCGGCATTGTGACCGGTCGTCAGCGTCCGGGAAGCGCCAGTGGCGTCATCTTTCTGACGCTGGAGGACGAGACCGGCCTGGCCAACGTCATCGTCCATACTAAGCTCGCCGAACGCCAGCGACGCGAGTTGCTGTCTGCAAGACTGCTAGGTGTCCTGGGCGTCATGCAGCGTGAAGGAGAAGTCGTGCATTTGATCGCGAAACGACTCATCGACCATACTGAGTTGCTTGGACGCCTGGTCACCAGCAGCCGGGATTTTCACTGACGGCATTCTTTCAACACCCCTCAAAAATGACGGCACCCTCCATACTGATGCGATCGAATCCGGCCAAGGACTATCTGTCCTCGTTGAACGAAGAGCAACGCCTCGCCGTCGAATACGACGGCCAGCTCGGCCCCCTGCTGGTCATCGCCGGCGCCGGATCGGGCAAGACCAATACCCTCGCGCACCGGGTCGCGCATCTTATCGCCCAGGGCGCCGACCCCGGCAGGATCCTGCTGCTCACCTTCTCGCGGCGGGCGGCCAACGAAATGGCGCGGCGGGTCGATCGGATCATCGCCCAGCACTCCGGTGCCGATCCGCGACTGCGCTGCGCCTCGCTCACCTGGTCGGGCACCTTCCACAGCGTCGGGGCGCGACTCTTGCGCGACTACGCCGGCCGGATCGGACTGGCGCCGGGCTTCACCATTCACGACCGGGAGGATTCCGGCGATCTCATCAGCCTGGTGCGCCACGAACTCGGCTTCTCGTCCAAGACAAAACGCTTTCCGATGAAATCGACCTGTCTCTCGATCTACTCTGCCGCGGTGAATACCCAGGCGCCACTGCATGAGGTGCTCGCCTCCTCCTATCCCTGGTGCCTGGAATGGGCGGCGGATCTGAAGCGGCTTTTCCTCGCCTATGTGGAGGCGAAACAGGCCCAGCAGGTGCTCGATTACGACGATCTTCTGCTCTACTGGGCGCAGATGGTGACCGATCCCGAACTGGCCGACGAACTGGGCGCGCGTTTCAGCGATGTGCTGGTCGACGAGTATCAGGACACCAACCGCCTGCAAGCCGCGATCCTGCTGGCCATGAAACCGGATGGCCTCGGCCTCACCGTGGTCGGTGACGACGCGCAGTCGATCTATGCGTTCCGTGGAGCGACTGTCAGAAACATTCTGGATTTTCCGGCGCACTTCGATCCACCCGCGCGGCAGGTGACCCTGGAGCGCAACTACCGCTCGACGCAACCTATACTCGAAGCCGCCAATGCCGTGATCGCCGAGGCCGCCGAGCGCTTCACCAAGGATCTCTGGAGCGAGCGGACGTCCTCGCAGAAGCCAAGGCTGGTATCGATAAAGGACGACGCCGATCAGGCAGCTTATATCGTCGAGCGGGTCCTGGCCCGCCGCGAAGAGGGCGTGAAACTGAAAGCCCAGGCGGTGCTTTTCCGCGCCTCGCATCACAGCGTGCGGCTGGAGTTGGAACTCACCCGGCGCAACATCCCGTTCGTGAAATTCGGCGGGCTCAAGTTTCTCGAGGCGGCCCACGTCAAGGATCTGCTCTCCGTAGTGCGCTGGGCGCAGAACCTCAGGGACCGGGTATCGGGGTTCCGCGCAATCCAGTTGCAGGCCGGCATCGGACCGAAGACGGCAGGACGTATCCTCGAGAACATCGCAGCCGCGAGCCCGGGTTGCGAATTGCTCCTGGAACAACCGGTGCCTGAAGGAGCGAGGGCCGCCTGGATCGAGTTTGCGGCAATCATCGAGGTGATCGGACAGGAAAGCGCTCCCTGGCCTATGGTCGTCGAGCAGGCTTGCCGCTGGTACATGGCACAGATGGAGCGGCTTTTCGACGATGCGCCGATCCGCCAGGCCGACATCGAGCAACTCGCGCGGATTGCCGTGACCTATCCGAGCCGGGAGCGATTTCTCACCGAACTCACCCTCGATCCGCCGGAGGCGACCAGCCAGGAAGCGGGCGTGCCGCTTCTGGACGAGGATTACCTGATCCTGTCCACCATCCACTCGGCCAAAGGTCAGGAGTGGAGCGCAGTGACCTTGCTCAACTCGGTCGATGGCTGCATCCCTTCCGACATGGCGACCGGATCTGCTGTGGAAATCGAGGAAGAGAGACGGCTGCTCTATGTCGCGATGACCCGGGCCAAGGACCAGCTCGACCTCATGGTGCCTCAGCGCTTTTACCTCTCACAGCAGTCGGGACTGGGCGACCGGCATGTCTATGCGAGCCGCACGCGGTTCATTCCCAATGCGCTTCTGGGACGATTCGAACAGTTGTCCTGGCCGGTGCCGGAAACACAGTTGCCAGGCAGTCCGGAATCGCGGCAGACAGCGCTGGATTTGGCGGCGCGAATGCGCGCGATGTGGCGGTGACGCCTGCAATGGGGAGGCATTTCGGCGATAATGGTTTCATGTGCGGCCGCGCAGCCCTCGCGTCCCGGGAGTGACGGCAATGCGTCTCGACAAATGGCTCTGGTCCGCCCGCTTCTACAAGACACGCAGCCTGGCGACCGATGCGGTGGAAGGCGGCAAGGTGAAGCTCAACGGACTCTCCGTTAAACCGGCCAAGGAAGTGAAGATAGCCGACCGCGTTCAACTGCGCGCCGGCGATCAGCATAGTGAAGTTGTTGTACAGGGCATCAACGAACAGCGTCGCCCTGCCTCAGAGGCCCGCCTGCTGTACCAGGAAACGCCGGAAAGTGTGCTGCAACGCGTTCGTGAGGCAGAACTGCGCCGGCTGTCCCCTGTCCCGCAGATCGACCATAAGGGCAGACCCACCAAACGGGACCGACGCCAGTTGAGCCTGCTTCGCGGCAGCTAACCGCCCGGAGTGCCGCCACGCGGGAGTGCGGAGAACCTGCGTTGGCCAGGGATGGCTAGCGTCATGTGCCAGGTTTGGCTTCTTCAGGAGAAAGCATCATGGAAACGCACGCCGTCGCAGCGATGAAACCGTTATGGCGCCAACTTGCCTGGTGGTCGCTGGCATTTCCTGTCGTGCTCGTCGTCGCTCTGGTACGCCGCGATCTGTATCTGTTGAACTTGATCCACGTGCTGTCAGCGGCGCTATGGACGGGTGCGGACCTGTTCATGGGCTTCCTGCTCGGCCCGGTATTGCGGGTGCTGGCAATCGATGTGCGAACCGCCGTCATCACCTACCTGGTGCCGCGCACCATGCTCTACTTCCCCATGGTCTCGCTGACCGCGGGTACTGCCGGCTGGTTTCTCGCCAACTGGCTGGGGTTCATGAATCCCGACTACTCGCGTCATGATTCCATCATCGCAGCACTGGTGTTGGTGACGGTCATGACGGTACTCGGCCTGGGCTTTCTCCTGCCCAACAATCTGCGCATCTGGTTCGAATTGCGCAAGCCTGAGCCAGACCGGGAACGCATCGTGCGCATCAACAAAATCAACATCTGGCTGGCGGGATCCCAGGGCGTGATGCAGATCGCGATGATCGCCGTGATGGCCCACTTGGTCATGTGACAGGTCCTGGCGGGTTTGGCTCGCTGATAGCGCACAGACGCGCTACTGTATGCTTCGTCTCCGTCGCCGTTCATCTTACTGACCATGCTCAAGAATACCCAAGCCGGAAGCGCAGCCCATCAACTGATCGACTTCATCGACGCCAGTCCCGGCCCTTGGCACGGGCGGCGTCGTAGGCCATCGGGTTGAAGGCCTCATAGAGATCAGGCAGTACGCGCAGCCCGTATTCCCGGGCAAAGCGATTGGACTGAATACCGGCCTTGTGCTTGCCGAAGCGCAGGTCGGGGTCCAGTCCGGTCATGCCGACATAGACGCATGGATTGCCTGGGACATAGCCAAGATTGGCCTTCTTGAAACGCGCTTCGCGGAGAACGTCTGGCGACAGTTCGATCACATAGACGTGGTCGTGGTGACGGCGTGCCATGGTACTGCATCATATCCGCTAACTGGCGCCGACAAACACGGCACAGTCGAGGCTAGAACCATCGAACGTGGTCCAACGAAAAGCGCTTGCGTTCTGATCGACGCGACGTCGTTCGTTGCCGTGCTCTGCTCTCTCAGCCTCCTTCGTGTCGGCGAACTTCACCGGGGCGCGAGAGCTGTCCAAAAGCAAGGGAGCCTCGCCGAAGGTTTTCGCTATGTCTGGACGCGACCCGACATAAATGTCGCTGAAATTTCTTGACAGTGACACTAACAATAGTATCATTCAGAATCATGAGCAAAGCGCAAAAACTGTTGGCGGCGATGGAAAACAACCCGCTGGACTGCCAGATCGAACAGGTAGAAACAGTCGCCAGGGCATTCGGCTTGACGGTGCATCGCCCCGGCGGGAGCCACCACATCGTGCGTCACACCAATGGCAAGAAGGTCAGCATCCCGGCGCATCGACCGATCAAGCCGATCTATATCCGTCAGTTTGTGCGCCTGGTGAAACTTGGTAAAGGAGACGACGAATGATTGATCACAAACGCTATCTCGTCGAAATCAGGCCGCTGTCTGCAGAGGATGGCGGTGGCTGGCTGGCGACCTTCCCTGACCTTCCCGGTTGCATGGGCGACGGCGCGACACCGGAAGAAGCCATTGCAGATGGCTATTCAGCAGCGCAGGCATGGCTTCAAGTGGCTGAGCAAAGTGGCGATCCGATACCGGAACCCGGGACCGGCGGTGAGTCCGGACGTTTCGTGGCACGCGTGCCAAAGAGCCTACACACGCGCCTCGCGGCTCGCGCTGCACAAGAAGGCGTCAGCATGAATACGTTGCTGGTATCGATCATCGCCGAGGGCATTGGAGCTCGTACACATCACGCCTGATCTGCCGGAAACATTCGACAATGTACTGCTGACGCCTTAGGAAAGCCGCATCCACTCGTCCCTATTGTTGGTGGCCGACAGGGGCCAAGCCAGTGCAACCCTCGATACGCTAAAGCAGGAATGAACTACGCATCCCCGGGCTCACACAATGCGCCTTAGCTTTTCGTGTTCCCCAATATTTGCAGCCTCCTGGAGTCCTGCTCTCCATTGAAATAATGAGCAAGCGTGCGGCTGAACACTGAACCGGGCTAGGTCACCGATGCAAAGAGAGTCATGGACGACTGCAGCTTGAGGTCATCCGGAGAGCCGAAGATCTCCCTTCTGCCGTTCATGCTTCCCGGTAATGGACGGCGAGCCAGACCGTTTCCTGGTCCGGGGCCGTCCACTCGACGCGGTGACGGCTATGGGCCGGTAGCTCAAGCCAATCGCCGGCCTTCAGGGTGCGTGCGCTTGTCTCGCCCTCGATAAGTAGCCGCGCCTCTCCCGACACCAGCAGCACCCACTCCCCATCGGACTGGTCATACCAGAACCCCGGGGGGCTCGCCTGCCCGGTGGATACGATGCGCTCTATCCTGAAACCAGGCCTCTCGAACAGGTGAGTCAGCTCTTCCCCCGCGCTCCCCTCCACGAGAATACCGGAGAACAGGTTGCCGCTCGACGTCACGAGTGATAACTCCGACGGGCGCGCTCCAACTCGGCGATGACGCGCTCCTTTAAAGCTTTGGGCGCAATCACCTCGCAATCGCCGCCGTACTTCATGATGTCCATGATCAGTTCGCGGTCATCGGTGTAGGGCAGCTTGAGTTCGTAGCTGCCGTCCTTGCGTAACGTCCCTTGCTGCTTGGGGTGCCATCGCTCCGACGCCACCCAGCGGGCGCGATCCGGTGTAAAGCGCAAGGTCGCCCAGGTCACGTTGTCGCCGGAAAAAATGCCGTAGCCAGAGCCAAGCACCGCGTCGAGGCGCTTGTCAGCAACGTCCCGACATTTCCTGTCGAGGATTTCGACATGTTCTATGGCGTCTACCGCGAAGGCTCGTAGTTCCTCGCGCATATGGCAATAGGCGTCGAGGTACCAGTTGTCGCGGTAATGAACCAGCCGTTGCGGCGAGACTTCCCGCTCGGTGATCTCGTCGGTGCCGCGGGCATGGTAACGGATGTGCAGTCGTTTGCGGCGCAGCAACGCCGAGCCCACTGCCTGGAAGTGGTCAAGATGAAATCCACGTGCCCCCACAGTCGCGACCTTGATGCGCCGTTGGACTTCCTCCGCAGGATTGTCGGCCGCGCCGAGCATGCCCGTCAGTCGGGCAAGTAATGGCTTGATCTGGGGGCCAAGCAGGCCGCCGGAATCAAGGTTGGTAAGGAGATGCTGCATCGTCAGCAGGGCATGAATTTCCTCGGCAGAAAACCACAGACCGGGTAGTTCGTATTGCGGGCCGACCCTCTTGGTATCACTGTCGAAGCGGTAGCCGCCCACTTCACGGTCAAAAATGATCGGCGCATGCAACCGGTCCTTGAGGTAGTTCAGGTCGCGCTTCAGGGTCGCCCACGACACCCCCAACTTTGCCTGCAACTCGACACGCGGAACGAATTGGCGCCCCGAAAGGATCTGGTCGATCTGGTAAATGCGCTCAGTGTTGCTCATCTCGCCTCCTGCGGCAACGCCGAAGAACCTCAGGCCCATGACTTGAGCCCCACAGGATGGATCATTACACGGTTTTTCGGGTATTCATCGCGCCCTCGCCGGCTTGTTCACCTTCACGGCCACCTTCCCTGTCTTTGTGGCTGAGCACCGACATCTGTGCTGGAAATGGCCAAGAAGCGTGGCGATGCCACTCTCCAATAAGATTCCGAGTACTTTCTGCTGTACTCCCGAAAAAATAAAATCCGAAATTGAAATTACTTTTTCGTTCCCCATTATGGGGATTATCAGCCCCAATTTGGGTAACTGAAAGAACAGCTTCGCCCGAGGTGCCAATGATCGTACTATGTCGCTCTAATCTGTAGCAGTTAAAACGCTTTTGGCCAGAGCCCCCCGAAAATAAGAGCAAGGCAACTCAGATTCAGCAGATATTCCAGCCGATGACAACAGCCAATATCACCTATTACGAAATGAACTCCGGCGAGTTCTTCAACTCAACCGTGATGGTGGACATGGCTGTGCTTCATAGTCGGTTTCTCGCCCACATCCCGATCGGAGGACTCATTTTAGATGCCGGATGTGGTTCTGGCCGAGATGCCAAAGCCTTTATCAATACGGGTTACCGCATTGTTGCGTTTGATGCCTCATCGGCATTGGCTAGCCTGGCCAGTCAGCACATCGGTCAGCGAGTGCAGGTGAGGGTTTTTGCCGACGTCATCGAACAGTCTTGCTATGACGGCATCTGGGCCTGCGCCAGCTTGCTGCATTTGCCATCTGCGGAGATTCCCGCCGCAATCCAGCGCTTGTGGGCAGCGCTAAAACCTGGCGGCACCTTCTATTTCAGCTTCAAGCATGGCGCCGGTGAGCGCGAAGATGGTGAGCGACATTTCACCGATGCCGAGGTCGGCACGATACAGAAGTGGTTGGAGGCCCTGTCCGATGTATCAGGTAAAGAATGCTGGATCTCGAATGACCAGCGGCCTGAGCGCAACGAACAATGGATCAACGTGCTGGTTTTCCGGGATCCCGTTCCCCACGATAAACTGGTCACCGGTGGCGATAACCCTTTCCTGCCGCATCTTTGTGCTGCAATTCGCCAGGCGGATGAAATCGACATCGCGGTTGCATTTACCAAAGTGACGGGCTTGCGGCTTCTGCTGCCTGATCTCCACGATGCGTTGAGCAAAGGGGCGGAAGGCATACGTCGTCCCACCCGCGTCCGTTTTCTGACCAGCGACTATCTTGATGTTACGGATCCGGAGGCATTGCGCTTGCTCATGCTGCTGAAGGAACAAGGCGCCCACATCCGGATATTCGAAGCGGCCCGGCAGAGTTTTCATCTGAAAGCCTACCTCTTTACTCGCTTCGATGGTCCCGAAGGGTTGATCGGTACGGCATTCGTCGGTTCCAGCAACATCAGTCGGCAGGCGCTACAAGACGGGCTGGAATGGAACTATCGCGTCAGTTTTCCAGGGGACGGCGGTTTCATCGAAATGCGCAATCGCTTCGAGCAATTGTTCGCTCATCCCAGCACCATCGACTTGACCGACGCGTGGATCGAGAAATACGAAGCGCGCCGAGTTCAGTTGCCTCGTGCTGTCGCCCCTGGCAGTCAGGAACAGGAAACTCTCCCCACGCCGACGAGTGTACAGGTCGCTGCACTGGAGGCTCTGCTGCAAACCAGGAGCGAAGGTTTTCGCCGTGGCTTAGTAGTCCTCGCCACTGGTCTGGGCAAAACTTGGCTGGCTGCTTTTGACGCCGAGAACGTAGGCGCACGTCGGGTACTATTCATTGCCCACCGGGAGGAAATCCTGCAACAGGCAGCCGAAACCTTCCTGCGCATTCGACCGAGAGCGCGTACCGGCTTTTACATGGGTCAGATCCGGGACGTCGAAGTTGACGTACTCTGCGCCTCGGTGCAGACGCTCAGTCGCGCCGCTCACCTTGAGCGCTTTGCGCCGCAGCACTTTGATTACATCGTGATAGATGAGTTTCATCACGCGGCGGCTGCAACCTACCGGCGCGTCATCAATTACTTCGCCCCGCGCTTCATGCTCGGCCTTACTGCCACACCGGATCGAACGGACCAGTCCGACATCCTCTCTTTGTGCGACGACAATCTGGTCTTCAGTCGGGATCTGGTGGCCGGGATTAACGCTGATCTACTGGCACCGTTTCATTACTTCGGGATCTATGACCGGGAGGTCGACTACAAGGCTATTCCCTGGCGCAACGGCAAGTTCGATCCGGAAGCACTCGCCAACAAGCTGGCGACGCTAGGACGTTTTCGCCATGCGCACGAGGAATGGCAACAACACGCTCAGTCGCGAACACTGGCCTTTTGTGCATCGATCCGGCACGCGGAATTCATGGCAGCGCAGTTCGTCAAGGCCGGCATCCCAGCCGCCGCTGTCTATGCCGGTTCGCCACTCAGCCGCGCTGAGGCGCTGATTCGGTTGCGCGAGAAGCTGTTGTCAGTGCTATTTGCCGTTGATCTTTTCAACGAGGGCGTCGACCTGCCGGAAATTGACACGGTCATGATGTTGCGTCCAACAGAGTCCAAGATCCTTTTTCTCCAGCAGCTTGGGCGCGGACTGCGTAAGTCTGAGGGCAAGGAGCGGCTGGTGGTGATTGATTTTGTCGGTAATCACCAAAGCTTTTTGCACAAACCGCAGGCACTGTTCGGCATCCCTGCCAACTTTCGGGAACTGGCGCGTTTTGCGCGCGAGGTGGAACATGGCCGCTTCAAGCTGCCGAAGGGCTGCTACGTCAATTACGACTTGAAGCTGATCGACTTCCTGAAATCGCTTGATGGTGACGGCGCGGCGAAGGATTACGAGGCGCTGAAACAAACTCTGGGGCACCGTCCAACACTGACCGAGTTTCATCGCGCCGGCGCAAGTATCCCGGCCATGCGAAACCAATTCGGAAGGCTCATTTAGCGAATAACGTGGCTGGCTCATCTAGCGAGCCTGTGGAAGTGGATACTGGCTACATAGCGCACGGGCGCTGGAGCCAGGAGATGCAAAATGAGGACGAGAGAATTGGCAAGGCTCATCGGGACATTGG
>CAILCO010000174.1 GCA_903832735.1 uncultured Sterolibacterium sp. | reverse complement strand
TCCGGCCAGGGAGAACGCCAGGTAGGCGCCGACCATGTAGAAGCTGCCGTGGGCCAGGTTGATGATGCCCATGATGCCGAACACCAGGGTCAGGCCGCTGGCGACGAGAAACAACAGCAGGCCGTATTGCACGCCGTTCAACAACTGGATCAGGAAAGAATAGAAGTCCATCGAATCTGCAATCAAGGGCTGGCCGCGTCCCGCGCGGCCAGCCCGGATCCTGCCTCAGGCAGAGAAGCGTTAACGTGAAATACCCTGCCAAGCCCGCCGTGTCATTTCCGAGCGCCCCACAGGGACTCGCTTCGGTCGAAGCGAGCCGGATAGAGGCCTCCCCGCGAGGGGACGGGAAGGCGGGCCAAAATTGGGCCTGGCACAGCCGGAGTCGTTACGCAGCTCATCAATTTCATGATACCGGGTGGTTCATCGGAGCCATGAAAATCAGCCCATCTTGCAGCCGCGCGCCGGGTCGGCCAGCGCCTTGTGGGCGACGCCGATGACCTTGTTTTCCTTGCCGACAACCTTGCGCAGGTAGATGTCCTGGATCGGGTTGTGCGCCTTGGACATGGTCCACAGACCGCGCGGGCTGTCGATCTTGGCCGCCTCCATGGCCTTGATCATGCCGACCTTGTTGCCGATGTCGCCTTTGACCGCGTCGAGCCCGGCGGCCAGGAGCAGGCCGGCGTCATAACCCTGGACCGCATAGACGTCCGGCTGGAGCAGGAAGGTCTTGGCGTAGGCCAGGCGGAAATCCTTGTTGCGCTTGGTCTCGATGCCGTCGCCATAGTGCAGCGTGGTCTCGATGCCTTGGGCGGAGTCGCCCACCGCATCGAGTATCCCGTCGGTGAGAAAGCCCGCGCCGAACAGCGGAATCTTGCCCTTCAGACCGGCTGCGGCGTAATCGCGGATGAACTTGGCAGCACCGCCGCCGGCGAAGAAGCAGACCACAGCATCGGGCTTGATCGCGGCGATCTCGGTGAGCAGCGCCTGGAATTCGACGTTGGGGAAAGGCAGGAACAATTCCTTGACGATCTTGCCGCCGGCCTTGGTATAGCCGTCCCTGAAGCCGCCCAGCGACTCCTCGCCGGCGCCGTATTTCCAGGTGATGAAGACGGCGTTCTTGAGGCCGCGATCCATGAGGATCTTGCCCAGCGGATAAGGCGGCTGCCAGTTGGAAAACGAGGTGCGGAAGATGTTCGGCGCGCACATCGCCCCGGTCGCGGCGTCCGCGCCGGCATTGGGGATGATGTGCAGGGTGCCCGACTCGCGAACGACCTTGACGATGCCCATCTGCACGCCGGAGTGCACCGTGCCGACCAGCACATCGACCTTATCGCGCTGGATCAGCTTGTTGGCGTTCTCCGGCGCCTTGGCCGGATCGGACTCGTCATCGACCTTGTAGAACTCGATCTCGCGGCCGCCGAACTTGCCGCCGCGCTCGGAGAGCGCCAGGCGGAAACCGTTCTCGATGGCCACGCCCAGTTGCGCAAAGGTGCCGGTGTAGGGCAGCATCAGCCCGACCTTGACCTTGCCCTTGGCTTGCGCCCCGGCCGTCGGCAGCAGCGCGGCGCCGGCAACGGCGGCCCCGCCTTTCAGGAAATTGCGGCGGTTATACTGGCTCATCTGTCTCTCCTCTAGGGTGTGTTCTCAGTTATCGGGCACAATCATAACGCAGTTAGGGCGCCGTTCCGAGCTTCGAATGACGCCGCCAGATGCGGGTCGCGCCGTTTCAGTTGGCGATGCCGATGTTCACGAAGCCGCGCGTTCCGCGGTCAGGCGTTCCGCGATCGCCTCGCGCAGGTTGCGCTTGAGGATCTTGCCGACCGGGCTCAGGGGAAACTCGGCGACCAGTTCCAGCCGCTCCGGCAGCTTGAAACTGGCGATCTGCTGGCGCTTCAGGAAGGCGATCAGTTCAGCGAAGCCCAGCGTCTCGCCATCCTTGGGAATGACGAAGGCGCAAGCCTTCTCGCCGAAGATGTCGTCGGGCATCGCCACCAGGGTCACCGCCTTGACCTTGGGATGAGCGAAGATCAGGTTCTCGACTTCCTCGCAGCTGATCTTCTCGCCGCCGCGATTGATCAAGTCTTTCTTCCGCCCCTCGGTGTAGATCGTCCGCCCCTCCTTGCGCACGATGTCGCCCATGCGGTAGTAGCCGTCGTCGGTGAATGCCGTCTTGTTGATCTCCGCGGCGTCGTAATAGCCGCGGATGGTGTAGGGGCCGCGCACCACCAGTTCGCCCGAGGCGCCGTCGGGCAGTTCCCGGCCGTCCTCGTCGAGCACCTTGATCTCGTCGTCGGGACAGACCGGGGTGCCGGAACTATGGAGCAGCAGATCGTCGGGATCGTCCAGCCGGGTCATGTTGATCAGGCCTTCCGCCGTGCCGTAGATCTCCTGCGGCGTGCACCCGTAGGCCAGACGCAGGCGGCTGCGAAGCTCCGGGGCGAGACGGGCGCCGCCGTTCTGGATCACCTTCAGGGAAGTCAGATCGTGTTGGCCCGGCAGATCGGAATTGAGCCAGTTGGAGATCAGCGGCACCACCGCGGCGATGACGCTGACCCGCTCGCGCTCGACCAGGCCGAACACTTCGCCGGCTTCGCCCGAGCGGGCCAGAACCACGGTGCCGCCGTAGTAGAAGGCGCCGAGCATGCCCGGCGAAGCCAGGTTGTAGTTGTGGCCCAGGGGCAGGATCGCCAGGAGCACCGTGTCCTCGGAAAAACCCGCGGCGGCGCCGCACAGCCGGGCATTCAGGACATAGTCGTTGTGCGTCCGTGGAATCAGTTTCGACAGCGCCGTGGTGCCGCCCGAGAGCAGCATCGTCGCGACCTCGTCCGGATCGGGTTCGGCGGCCGCGAGCGGTACCGCTGGCGCCGGCCGGGCAATCATCTCGGAGAGCGAAACCTGGCCGGGCAAGGGCTCGCCGACCACCAGCACCTGGCGCAACGCCGGCGCCTGGCCGCGCAACTGCTCCGCCATCAGGCGGTAGTCGAAGCCGTTGATGACATCGGGAATGATGTAGGCGGCGGCGGCCGAGGCCCGCAGGAAGTGCCCGACTTCGCTGTGCCGGTGGGCGCGCAGCGCCATCACCGGAATGCAGCCTATGCGCACCAGGGCGAAATAGCTGACGACGAATTCCGGAATGTTCGGCAGTTGCAGCACGACCCGGTCGTGCGGCCGCAGTCCCGCCTCCAGAAAACGGCCCGCCAGGGCCTCGGAATCGGCCTGCAGGCGGCCGTAACTGATCCGCCCATGGTCATGCACCAGCGCGGTCTTTTCCGGCAGCCTGCGGGCCGTTTTCGCCAGCAGGCCGGAAAGCGTGAGATCCTGCCACCAGCCGCGCTCGCGGTAGCGGGCCGCCAATTCCGGGGGCCAGGGTATAAAGCCTTGAAGCATCTGTTTAGTTCCTCAGTTTGAAGCGCTGGATCTTGCCGGTGGCGGTCTTCGGCAGTTCGTCCTTGAACTCCAGCCAGCGCGGATACTTGTACGGGGCGAGCTGGTTCTTGACGTGCTGCTTGAGCTCCTCGGCCAGTTCCGGCGTGGCCGTGATGCCGGCCTTGAGCACCACATAGGCCTTCGGCTTGATCAACTCGTCTACGTCGGCATGCGGCACCACGGCCGCCTCCAGCACCGCCTGGTGGGTCATCAGCGCCGCCTCGACCTCGAACGGCGAGACGTAGATGCCGGACACTTTCAGCATGTCGTCGGAGCGGCCGCAGTAGGTGTAATAGCCGTCCCCGTCCTGCAGATACTTGTCGCCGCTGCGGGTCCAGGGCCCCATGAAGGTGGCCTTGGTCTTCTCGCGGGTGTTCCAGTACATCAGGGCGGATGTCGGACCGCAGATCTGCAGTTCGCCGATCTCTCCCGGCGCCACGGCGTTGCCGGCATCGTCGACCAGGCGCAACTGGTAGCCCGGCACCGCACGGCCGGTGGTGCCGTATCGGACTTCGCCCGGACGGTTGGAAAGAAAGATATGGAGCATCTCGGTGGAGCCGATGCCGTCCAGGATGTCGATGCCGAAGCGCTCGGTAAAGCGCCGGCCGATGTCCGCCGGCAGCGCCTCGCCGGCCGAGGTAGCGGCGCGCAGATTCAACTCTTCGCGGCCGGGCAGATCGGGGCTGGCGAGCATCGCGGCATAGAGCGTCGGGACACCGTAGAAGATGCTCGGCTGGTGCTTCTTCAAGCGCTGGAACACCGCCGCCGTGGTCGGCCGTTCGGCCATCAGGATCGCCGTCGCCCCGACCGACAGCGGAAAGGTCAGCCCGTTGCCCAGGCCGTAGGCGAAGAACAGCTTGGCGGCGGAGAAGACCACGTCCTCCTCGCGTATCCCGAGCACCGGCACGGCATACAGTTCGGCGGTCTGGATCAGATGCGAATGGAGATGCACGGTGCCCTTGGGCGTGCCGGTCGAGCCCGAGGAATAGAGCCAGAAACAGGGGTCGTCGCTGGTCGTTTGCGCCGCCGAAAACTCGTCCCCCGCCGCCGCCATCAGGCGCGACAGGAGCAGTTGGCCGTGATCGCCTGCACCTTCAACCTCGCCGCTGATGATCACCTGGCGCAGCGCCTTCTGCTTCGCCACGATGGGCGCGAATACCGGCCACAGCGCTGCCGAGACCACCAGCGCCTTGGCGCGCGAATCCGAGAGCATGAAGTCGTAGTCGGCACTGGTCAGCAGCGTGTTCGTCGCGACCGGGACGATGCCCGCCTTGATCGCGCCGAGGAACACCGCGGGGAAGTCTATGGTGTCCAGCAGGCAGACCATGATCCGGTCTTCCTGGGCCAGGCCCAGTGCCGTCAGCGCATTGGCGCTGCGATCGACGCGCTCGGCCAGTTCGCCGTAGCTGTACTCGCCCTGGTCGTCGATGAAGGCGGTCTTGGCGCCGCGCCCGGCGTCGAGGTTGCGCGCGATCAGGTCGTGGGCGGCGTTGTAGTCGCGCGGCACGGAGACCAGCGGCGGGCTCTGGGTATGGTCGGCGCTGCTCAATTGAGGCATCAGGGCTACTCCAACGTCACGGGGTGGTGGTGAATTCTATCGCCCCTTCGGGCAACAGGTAGAGGACCAACGCGCGGCCGCCCGAGACCGTCGGTCGATGCGCGCTGTCCGGGCCATAGACCAGCCAGCCGCGGCCATGGCCGTCGAACTGTGCGGCGCCCGCCAGGGGCATGATCAGGTCGATCTCGCCCTTCGGATGGCGATGGTGCGGGCCGACCACATCGGCCATCTCGACGACATCGACGGAAAAGCCGTGAGTCGCGGGGCCGGCCTTGAGGACGCGGCCGAACTTGACGCCGCCGGCCTCCCGGGCGCACATCCAGCCGGCCGCGACCGCCGCCTGGCAGGCGTCGAAGATCTCCGCGAAGACCGCGCCGGACGCAGGAAACTCGGCTTCGAGAAACTCGCCCAGGGCGGCATCGACCGGCCGGCCGGCTATCCTCCCGGTGACCGTAGCGATCAGTCGGGAGAAACTTTCAGGTGTCGCCTCTGCCATCATCATTTCCTTCCGCCCTCGCCGGCCCGCCGTTCCGGGGCAGCAACCGGGCTGCTATCAGCTGAAAAAACAGCTGCACAAGTTGTCGAATTGCTGATCTTTATTCGCACGACATTATAGTGCTCGAAGTTCAAATATCAAGCGCTATAATGCAATGACATTCAACTCTTCGCGGCTCGCCATGCCCGCGAACCACATCATGCCTCAGGACGAACAATATCTGCTCCAGCTCGGTGCCCGCGTTCGCGACACCCGCGCCCGTCTGAGCATGAGCCGCAAGACGCTCGCCGCCGACTCCGGCGTCTCCGAACGCTATCTCGCGCAACTCGAGGGCGGCCACGGCAACATCTCCATCCTGCTGCTCCGCCAGGTGGCCCAGGCGCTCAGCCTGGCGCTGCCGGATCTGCTCCGCGAGGAGCGCGAACACTCGGTCGAACTGACCCTGCTGACCCGCTACCTGGAGCGCCTCTCGCCGAAGAAACTGCTACAGGCCCGGAGCATCCTGGTCTCGGCCTTCGGCGAACTCGATCCGGATCAGCGTCGCCGGCGCATCGCCCTGATCGGCCTGCGCGGCGCCGGCAAATCCACCCTCGGCCGAAAACTCGCCGAACAGTTCAAGATCCCCTTCGTCGAACTCGACCAGGAGATCGAACGCGAGGCCGGCGTGCCGCTCGCCGAAGTCTTTTCGCTCTATGGCCAGGCCGCCTACCGGCGCATGGAGCGGCGCTGCCTGGAAAACGTCATCGAGCTCCACGCCCGCGCCGTCATCGCCACCGGTGGCAGCCTGGTCACCGAGCCCGACACCTACGAGACGTTGCGCGCCGCCTGTTTCACGGTCTGGCTCAAGGCCTCCTCGGAGGAGCACATGGAACGCGTCATCGCCCAGGGCGATCTGCGGCCGATGACCGGGCGCGGCGAGGCAATGGCCGACCTGCGCCACATCCTCGACGAACGGGACACCCTCTATCGACTCGCCGACGCCACGGTCGAAACCTCGGGGCGGAGCATCAAGGAAAGTTTGAAACACCTGGAAACCGTGTATAATATTTCTTAGTTAAATTATATAGTGCAGTATAGTTCCACTTAGCTCTAATTCAGACTCGACTATTCACAGCCATATCATTCCCACCGCCCGCAGGAGAAGCAATGAGCACAGCCCCGGTCACCTACGACACCGACCCCTCGCGCTACGCGCACTGGAAGATCGAATTCGACGGCGCCATCGCCACCTTGGTGCTCAACATCAACGAAGACCGCGGCATCAGGCCCGGCTACAAGCTGAAGCTGAACTCCTATGATCTCGGCGTCGACATCGAACTCTCCGACGCCCTGCAACGCATCCGCTTCGAGCATCCCGAAGTCAGGACCGTGGTCCTGACCAGCAGCAAGCCGCGGATGTTCTGCTCGGGCGCGAACATCTATATGCTCGGTCTGTCCAGCCACGCCTGGAAGGTGAACTTCTGCAAGTTCACCAACGAGACGCGCAACGGCATCGAGGAATCGAGCGCCTCGTCCGGCCTCAAGTTCCTCGCCGCGGTCAATGGCGCCTGCGCCGGCGGCGGCTACGAAGTCGCGCTGGCCTGCGACGAGATCGTCATGATCGACGACCGCTCCACCGCCGTCTCCTTGCCGGAAGTGCCGCTGTTGGGCGTACTGCCCGGCACCGGCGGACTGACCCGGCTGGTGGACAAGCGCCGGGTGCGCCGCGATCTCGCGGACGTTTTTTCCACCACCTCCGAGGGCGTGCGCGCCGAACGCGCCCTCGAATGGAAGCTGATCGACGACCATGCCAAGCCGCAGCAGTTCGCCGAGATGGTCAAGCGCCACGCCGAGAAACTAGCGGCGCTCTCCGACCGCCCGGGCGGCCCCGGCGTTCTCCTGACGCCGCTGAAGCGCGAGATCAGCGACGACGGCTATCGCTACGAAACGCTCCAGATCAAGATCGACCGCGCCGCCCGCGTCGCCACCTTCGACCTCGCCGGACCCGAGGGCGAGCAGCCGACCGACATCGTTGGCATCATGGCCCTGGGCGACCAGTGGGCGGCGCTGAAATTCGCGCGCGAACTGGACGACGCGATCCTGATGCTGCGCACCAACGAGCTCGAGATCGGCACCTGGGTGTTCAAGTCGCACGGTTCGATGGATGCCGTGCTCACCCAGGACGAATTGCTGCTGACCCACCGCGAGCACTGGCTGGTACGCGAGACCACCAACTTCCTGCGCCGGGTGCTGCGCCGCATCGACGTCTCCTCGCGCTCGATCTTCGCTCTGGTCGAGCCCGACTCCTGCTTCGCCGGGACGCTGCTGGAAATCGTCCTCGCCGCCGACCGCAGCTTCATGCTCGACTCAAGCGAGGACGACGCGCCGCACCTGGCGCTGTCCTTGATGAACTTCGGTCCGCTGACCATGAACAACGGCCTCAGTCGTTTGGCCACCCGTTTCGCGGATGAAGTGGCGCCGGTCGCGAAAGCGCGCGAGGCCAGAGGCAGGATGCTCACTGCCGAGGAAGTACGCAGCTTGGGCCTGGTCACCTTCACGCCGGATGCGCTCGACTGGAAAGACGAGATCCGCATCGCCCTGGAGGAACGCACCAGCCTGTCTCCCGACGCCCTGACCGGGATGGAGGCGAACTTGCGCTTCGCCGGCCGCGAGACCATGGACACGCGGATCTTCGGCCGGCTCACCGCCTGGCAGAACTGGATCTTCCAGCGCCCCAACGCCGTCGGCGAAAAGGGCGCGCTGAAGGTCTATGGCAGCGGCAACAAGTCCCAGTTCAATTGGGAACGGGTTTAATTATCAGGAGCAAGACATGGCTATCGATTATTCCGAGAAGATCCCCAACAACGTCGATCTTTCCAGCAACAAGGTGCTGCAGCGGGCGCTGGAGCAATGGCAGCCGGCCTTCCTGCAGTGGTGGTCGGAGATGGGCCCGGACAAGTCTCAGACCAGCGACGTCTATCTGCGCACTGCGGTCAGCGTCGAGGCCAAGGGCTGGGCGCACTTCGACTACGTCAAGATGCCCGACTACCGCTGGGGGATCTTCCTGGCGCCGGCCGAGCCCGAGCGCAAGATAGCCTTCGGCGCGCACAAGGGCGAGGCGGCCTGGCAGGAAGTGCCGGGCGAATACCGCTCGACCCTGCGCCGGATCATCGTCACGCAAGGCGACACCGAGCCGGCCTCGGTCGAACAGCAGCGCCACCTCGGACTGACCTGCCCCTCGCTCTACGACTTGCGCAACCTGTTCCAGGTCAATGTCGAGGAAGGCCGTCACCTCTGGGCGATGGTCTATCTCCTGCACGCCCACTTCGGCCGCGACGGCCGCGAGGAAGGCGAGGCGCTGCTCGAGCGCCGCTCCGGCGACGCCGACAATCCGCGCATCCTCACCGCCTTCAACGAACTGACGCCGGACTGGCTGTCGTTCTTCATGTTCACCTTCATCACCGACCGCGACGGCAAGTTCCAGCTCGCGGCCCTGGCCGAGTCGGGCTTCGATCCGCTCTCGCGGACCTGCCGCTTCATGCTCACCGAAGAAGCTCACCACCTCTTCGTCGGCGAATCCGGGATCAGCCGGATCATCCAGCGCACCTGCGAAGTGATGAACCAGCACAAGACCGACGACGCCGCGAAGCTGCGCGCCCTGGGCGTGATCGACCTGCCGACGATACAGAAATACCTGAACTTCCATTTCAGCGTCACCTCGGACCTCTACGGCGCAGAGGTTTCCTCCAACGCCGCTTCGTTCTACACCAACGGCCTGAAGGGGCGCTTCGACGAGACCAAGCTCACCGACGACCACACCCTGGAAGGTTCCGAATACGCCTTCATGGACGTCGCCAACGATCAGGTGGTGACCCGCCACGGGCAGGCCGTCACGCTCTTGAACGAGCGGCTGCGCGACGACTGGGTGGCCGACGTGCAGTCGGCCATCGACCGCTGGAACAAGGTACCGGCGAAGTTCGCCATCCCTTACAAATTCACCCTGCCGCACAAGGGCTTCAACCGCAAGATCGGTCTGTTCGGCGGCCACCACATCAGCCCCGAAGGCGCGATCCTGTCCGAGGCCGATTGGACCTACAGGCATGGCAGCTGGATGCCCAGCGAAGCCGACCGCCTGTTCATCCATTCGCTGATGGGCCGGGTCACCGAGCCGGGCAAGTTCGCCAACTGGATCGCCCCGCCGGCACGCGGCATCAACAGCCAGCCGGTGGATTTCGAATACGTGCGCTTCAGCTAGTGCCAGCGAAGCAGGTGCTAGTCTGAGAGGGAGGTCCAGCCTTGCCGCCGGGCCGCCCCAAGGCGAGGCAGCGTTGGACATGGAGTCCCGAAGGGACGAACAACAGTCACCCCCTTGCGCGGCAAAGGGGTCGGGGGAATGCCCTTATGAGCAATAATTTGCTACGCCAGCACCTGATCGACCCGGAGATCTGCATTCGCTGCAACACCTGCGAAGAGACCTGCCCAATCGATGCGATCACCCACGACGGCCGCAACTACGTGGTCAAGTTCGAGGTCTGCAACTGGTGCAACGATTGCATCGGGCCCTGCCCCACCGGCGCCATCGACAACTACCGCAACGTCGCCGCGGCGCAAGCCTACGGAATCGATGAGCAGTACACCTGGGACGTGCTACCGGCCCCGGTAGACACTGCTGCGGGCGAGGACGACACGCCCGAAGAGGTGGTGCGCATCACCAAGATCGCCCAGGCCGGACAGGGCGGGCCGGCCACTCCGCCGTGGTCGGCGGCGCATCCCTACGTGAATCTGTTCTCGCCGCAGCAGCCGACCCAGGCCACGGTCTCCGGTAACCACCGGATCACCGCCATTGATGCCACCGCCGACATCCGCCATCTGGTCCTGGACTTCGCCAGCGTCGCCTTCCCGGTGCTCGAAGGGCAGTCCATCGGCATCATCCCGCCCGGTTGCGACGAACAGGGGCGGCCGCACACCATGCGCCTGTACTCGGTGGCGAGCCCGCGTGACGGCGAACGCCCCGGCTACAACAACCTCTCGCTGACGGTCAAGCGCGTCACCGAGGACCACCAGGGCGTGGCGACAAAAGGCCTGTGCTCCAACTATCTGTGCGACCTGCAGAAGGGCGACAAAGTCGAGGTCTGCGGCCCCTACGGCAGCACCTTCCTGATGCCCAACCATCCCGGCGCCTCGATCCTGATGATCTGCACCGGCACCGGCAGCGCGCCGATGCGGGCGATGACCGAGCGCCGCCGCCGGCGCATGGCGCGGAACGAAGGCGGCGAACTGATGCTCTTCTTCGGCGCCAGGTCCGCCGCGGAACTGCCCTACTTCGGCCCGCTGTCGAAACTGACCAAGCAGCTGATCGACATCAACTTCGCCTTCTCCCGGGTGCCCAGCCAACCCAAGCAATACGTCCAGGACAAGATCCGCGAGCGCCATCAGGAAGTCGTCCGCCTGCTCCGCGACGACAACTGCTACATCTACATCTGCGGCCTGAAGGGCATGGAGCGCGGCGTCGACGAAGCCTTCCGCGACATCTGCCGGATGGCCGGCGAGGACTGGGACGCGCTGCTGCCGCAACTGAAGGCTGCGAGCCGCTATCACGTCGAGACTTACTAGAGCCCGTAGTTGCCCGAAGGGCAACCCAGGGCTCTTGTGCCAACGAAGCAGGTGCTAGAGCCCGTAGTTGCCCGAAGGGCGACCCAGGACTCTTGTGCCAGCGCAGCAGGTGCTAGCGGTCTGACGCCCCGTAGAAAATCCCTGTGCGCCGAAGCCGCGCCTACTTCTTCGCCGGATAATAGGTCTGGTAGAACCAGGAATAGGCAGTCTCGATCTGCGCCTGGATGCGCGGCGGGATATCGTGCCGGAGAGGCTTGGCGACCTTCTCCGACTGCTTGTGCGGGTACTTCATGTGGTAGTGGCTGTCGCTTTCCTGAACGCCGATCTTCAGCTTGCCCGGATCGATATCGAATCGCGACAGGCCCAGCCAGGCGTGGAGGTGCGCCATGCACGCCGCCGGCTGTTCGACCAGGTCTTCGAAGCGGACGAAATACAGGCGCTCCTGGACCTTCTTGGGCAGATCGGGCACGGCGTGGAGCGAGATCAGCGGCGCGCCGATCGACTTGTCCTTGGCGAAGAGTATATCGGCGCGCCCGAAGCGGTCGAAGTCGGCGAGGTGATCGATGAAGTCGACCAGGATGGTGCGCTGGTGCTGCGCCTCGATGGAACCGTAGATCTGTCCCAGTTCGCGCAGGCAGACGATCAGCCGGGCCTCGGGCTCGATATGCAACAGCAGTTCCACGGCATGCAGCCAGGCGCGGTTCTTGTCGACCACCGCCTTCTTGCCGCAATCCTGATTCCAGCCGCGCAGAAAGCCCTGCATGGCGGTGGTCAGATGGGCGTAACTGTTCTCGAAAGCATGGTCGAGCTGGGACAGGAAGAAGGTATCGTCGCTGATCATCCGGCGTATCCCCAGCAGGGTATTGCACAGCGGCGAGCTGTGCCCCTCGCAATGAATTTCGGGATGCTGGGCGAGCAGTTGACACAGTAACGTCGAGCCTGCCCGGGGCAGCCCCGTCACGCCGATAAAGTTTGGCATCACCGGAATTTCCTCTCCACGAATCTTCAAAGACTGGATGGCCACATCGCCGCGCCCCTCGCAAAGGCCCTAGCGCCCGCGCAGTATCGCACAGAGATGATTTGGCGCAGCGAATCGGTGTTGTGCTATATATCTCGCCATGAACTTTTCGGAAAACGCGCCAACGGTCCAGGAGCCGGAACCGGGTCCCTGGAATCCGGGCATTCAGTCGCAGATTCCCCGCCATCTGCTGCCCCGGTCGACGATCTTCCAGACCGAGAACGTGTTCACTTCGGTCCGCGAGGCCGCCGAACTGAAGGACCTCACCGGACTCGAACTCGCGGAACTGGTCAGGTTCCGCCCGGAGCGCCTGGCCCTGCACGAACTGTTGATCCGCGTCACCGGCGATTTCTCGGTCGCCGACGGCTCGCGCTACGAAGACCTCGGCATCAACTTCCGGCGCATGACCGGAACGATATTGTCCCGCTATCTTGCGCCGCGAATGGAGGAGATAGAAGCGACTTACCAGGCGGGCAGGCAGCAATTGGCGGCGCGGATAGCCGCCGAGCTGGCCGCGGCGCTCGCCCCTGCCCCGGCTGCCAGAAAACGAGATGGCATCATCGGCTGGCTCAGGCGGGAACGGTTCGCGGAGGATGCCGTGCCGCCCTTGCTCCGCGAGAGTCAGGCGGAGCAATGGGAACGTGCCGCGAACGGCAGCCACGACCGTCTGGAACGAGCCGCCTGCCGGTCCCTGGCCAAGGTCGCGGCGGCGCTCTACCGGCACCACGGCCGGCCCTGGGGCAGTCCTGAACTGATCGTGAAGATCGCCACCGACCTGGCCTGCAACGACTATTGCAGCGAAGAGATCGGCCGCCTGATCGATCCGTTGATCATCCAGGCCGCGGCACAAGAAAACTACCGGCTCCTGCCGGCGCAGGAGCATCCCTTCGTCATGAACACCAAGGGACCTTCGGCGTCCGGCAAGAGCACGTTGCGGCCGCTGCAAAAAATCCTGGCCAGCCGGATCGGTGTGCGCTGGGAGGAATTCGCCCTGATCAGCCCGGACATCTGGCGCAAGCAACTGCTCGACTATGCCTCGCTCGGCGCAGACTACCGCTACGGCGCGACGCTGACCGGCGAGGAGCTGAAGATCATCGATCACAAGCTCGACCGCCACATGACGCAGAAGGCCGAACATCGGGGGATGTCGCATCTGGTCATCGACCGCTTTCGCTTCGACAGTTTCGCGCACGACTCGGACAAGGCGGGCAGCAATCTGCTGACCCGTTTCGGGCAAATCGTGCACCTTTTCTTCATGATCACGCCGCCCCAGGAGATCGTCCTGCGCGCCTGGAAGCGGGGACTCGAGGTCGGCCGCTACAAGGCCGTGGACGATCTGCTCGCGCACAGCGTCGAGGCCTATTCGGGGATGCCGCAATTGTTCTTCACCTGGGTGCAGCACGAAGACATGCGGGTGCATTACGAGTTTCTCGACAACAGCGTCGCGCTCGGCGAGGCGCCGCGCACCGCCGCCTTCGGCTGGAACGGCCGGATGTTCGTCCTCGATGTCAAGTGCATGCTCGATGTCGGCCGCTTCCGCCGGGTGAACATCAATGCCGGTGCGCCCGACCAACTCTACGACGAACCGGGACTCGAAGCCCCGGGCAGCAATACCGAGTTTCTCGCGCAGTGCGCCGCCCGTCTGCACGAGATCAGCTTTGCCGAGCATGAGAGCGGCCGGATCTACCTCAGGATAGTCTCGGGTAAGGTCGTCTGGGTGGATGGCGAAGCGCTGCACACTGCGCTCCTCGATGCCGAGACGCGGGCTGGCATCGAGGCCGTCGCGCCCGGCCTTGCGGCACGAACGGAATTCACCCGGGAGCCGCCGCAATTCGTCCACCAGGCGCTCTGGGGCGAGCCAATCAGCACCCTGGGCGACTGGGGCAAGCGCAGCGACGCTGGAGGTTAAGCTAGCCTTGGGTCTTCCTGATCAGATGCTTTTCGACCCAGCCTTCGAAGCCGTCGCCACGGATGAAGATGAAGCCATCCTTTTCCTTGCCCTCGACGACGGCCTCGCCGCCCCTCAGGAATGACTGTTCGGCCAGTTTCGCGCTGCTCGCCGGCGCCGTGAAGATGCGGATCTTCGCGATCTTCGGGGCGACGATGTCGCCTTCCTCGAAACTGGTCCCGGCCCGGGTCACCGTCTTGACCTCCTCCTTGAGCGACTTGGTGTCGCGATTCAGTTCCGCTGAACCCCGGGTGGCGACGACGACATTGTTGTAGGCATTGAGGAAAGCCGAGGCCACCACCTTGCCTTCGTTGGTGCTTTCATAGGCGCCCAGTGCAACGGCGCCGCCCCCGCCAGCGAGAATTCCGCCCAGCGCCCAGTCGGTCTTTTCCGAACTGCCCTGGGCGGCAGCCACTTGCACGCCGCTGCGCGTGTCGGCCAGGATCAGCGTGGTCTGCGCCTGTTTGAACTTGACGCCGCCGGCGATCGCGCCGGCCACCCGGCCGAGAGGGCCGAACAGGCCGCCGATCGCGCTGGCGACACCGCCGCCGACGCCACCGGCATTGTTGTCCGAGAAGACCACTTCCGGCGTCAGGACGAAGTCCGCGCTGGCCATCTGGCCCTGCCCCATGTTACTGCCGGCACGGGTTTGCCCCGCATCCGCAAGACTGCGCTCCTGCATGATGTTGCGCATGGCGACGCCGCGCTCGACCACCACGAAGCAGTTGGACTGTTGAATCATCATCCGCAGCAGACCCGTCGGCGAAGGCAGGCGATACGACAGCAGCGCCTTCTGAAACGCATCCTGAGGTTCATACACGGCGATCTTGCCGAACGGCCGATCGCAGCGCTCCAGCGTCGGCGCGGCATTCTGGGCGCCATTGGTTCCCGCGGCGCCGGTCACCTGGCCGGAGGCGTCGGCGCTGCCCTGTTTGTAGCCGGTATCGAAGGCCAGGACGCCGCTCGATGTTGCGAAAGATGCCGCTGCGACAATGACGGTGAGCGACCTGCGTAAGTTGTTCATGATTTTTACCCCGCGCGTGATTGTTGGAACATCGACGACGCCATGGCATTTCAGAGCAGCCGATCCAGGGCGAACTGAAATTATGTCATTATCATTTTTTGCTGTACAGTCTGGCGCGCGCCGCGCAGCACGCCCGAGGCATTTTGGCGTTGAAAGCAAACGCGCGGCATGATGACGCGGGTCGCCTTTGCATTATCCCGGCGACGGCCCGGCAGCAACCGGCAGCTCGACCAGCCGTCCGAGTGCGGCATAGAAGACGCCCAGCCGCAGCGGCAGTCCTTCCGCGGCGAAGAGTTGCGCATAGCCTTCGAGCTGCTCCCGGTAATGTTCGGCATGACGGGCGAGAGCCGTCTCGTCGTCCGTCACGCTCGCCGTCTTGTAGTCGATGATCCAGCGCACGCCGTCCTCGACGAAGGAGCGGTCGACGACTCGGGTGGCGATTCTGCCGCGTTCGTAGGAAGTCACGGCCAGTTCCGCCGCCGCACCGGCGCGCGCGGCGAGCACCCAGCGGCCCTGCTCGCTGGCGAGCGTCGCGTTCAGGCAGCGCTCGACGCGCAGCGCGCCTGCCGCCGCATCGGCTGCGCCATGGCCGTGCTGCGCCAGCCAGCGCCTCATCATCGGCAGCAACGAAGCGATGCGCTGCGGCGTCCAGGCGGCGACTCCCGAGCGCACGATGATCTCCAGGTAGACATGGACCAGCGTGCCGACGCTGGCGTCCTGCGAGTTATCCTCGCCCGGTTCCGTCTCTGCCTTCGCTACAGGCGCTGGCAGCCCATGGACGGAAGGGCGGGCCAAGAGTGCCGGGCTCGCGCAGTTCACCATGCGCACCAGCCTGGGGAGAGTAGGAAGGGCGCCGCGCGCCCGATCTGGCGCCGCGGCTTCGTCGTCGGCGAGAGCGTGATCGTGCGCCGCTTCGGCGAAATTTCCGGCGACGCTCTCCCAGAGCAGATCGAGGAAACTGCCGGCCGGCCTGATCGCCTCGCCTTCGGCATTGCACCTGGCACTGCCGACCAGATGCAGGCTGCGCACCGCGCGCGTCGCGGCGACATAGAGGACGCGGGCATCCTCGTTGCCGCTGCGTTCCTGTTCGAGCAGGCGCAGGTAGTCATAGGGCGAAGGCAGGCCGCCATTCTTGCCGCCGCTCCGGCCACGTTTTCTGAGCGGCGCCGCGACCAGTTGCGGCGCCAGCCCTTCGAGCACGACCTCCTCCCAGAGCATCAGCTCATGGTCGTCGCTGCGGCCCTTTTTCTGCAGTGCCGGCAGAATCACGGTGTCGAACTCCAGGCCCTTGGACTTGTGGATGGTCATGAACTGCAGCGAGCCGTCGGCCAGGGCGTCGGGCGCGGCATAGAGGGCGGCGACATCCTGTTCCAGCCGGGCTAGCGAAAAGCGCCGCGCGGCATCGAGTTCATTGATGAGATCGAGATAGGCCTGGGCGTCGGCCAGCTCGGCCGGACCGGCGAGGCAGCCGGCGCCGCCCAGCTTCAGCCAGACGCCCTCCAGCCAGCGGGAGAGGCGCGCGCGTCCCTGGTGGGCGTAGGCCTCAAGGAGCACCGCGCGCAGATGCAGCAAGCGCCGCCGGCCGTCTTCGGACAGACGGTCCAGCCTTGCCTCGTCATGGATCAGACGCCAGAGGGTGGCGTTGTGATCGTCGGCGGCGAGAACATGGAGGTCGGCCAGCGTCAGCCCGCACCAGGGCGCGCGCAGGATCGCCAGCCAGTTCACCCGGTCGCCGCGGTGCAGCAGGGCACGGGTCAGGGACAACAGATCCTGCACCGGCTGCCGGCCGGCCAACCCCTCGATCTCCAGCGCCTGAAAACGCAGCCCCGGTTGATACCGGCGGATTGCGGCGACCAGCGCATCGAGATGGCTGCGCGCGCGGACCAGCACGGCGATCCGCCGGTCCGGGTCGAAGGCGCGTTCGCTGGCGATGATTTCCAGGATCACCCGGGCTTCCTGCGCGTCGGTGCTATCGGACGCGTCGGCCGGCAATTCGCGCGGCACGATCAGCGGATGGACCTCTACGCCGGCACCAGGCTGGGCCGCCCGCGTCGCCACGAACGGCCGGTAGCGGATGGCACCCCGGGTCACGCTGTCGGCCTCCGGGAAGACCCGCGCGAAACTGGCGTTCACCCAATCGACCACCGCGGCGACCGAGCGGTTGTTGCGATAAAGGCGCAGGCGCTGCAGCGCGATGCCGCCGATGCCGGTCTCCGCGGCACGCAGGAACAGGCCGACGTCGGCCTTGCGGAAGCGGTAGATCGACTGCATCGGATCGCCCACGGCGAACAGGGTTCTGCCGTCGTTCGGCTGCCAGCCCACGGTCAGGCGCTGCAGCAGCGCGACCTGGGTCGGGCTGGTGTCCTGGAACTCATCGACCAGAAGATGACTGATCCGGTAGTCGAGCGCGAGGGCCAGATCGCTCGGCGACTCGTCGTCGCCCAGAGCGGCGAGCGCGCGCTGCGCCACTTCGACGAAGTCGGCCTCGCCGGCCTCGTGAAACACCGCCCAAAGCTGCACCGCCGCGAGCTTGAGCAGTTTCGCGAGCGCCTCGACGATGCGCCATTCCTCCTCGCGATAACGCGGATCGGGCAGCTTGCGGATCCGCGCGATGGCCTCCGCATCCGCCGCCGACAATTCGCCCAGGGCCGCCAGCACGGCCTTCTTGTGCGGCTCGGAGGCTGGCCCGGGGGGGAAGCCCTCATTCACCGTGAGCTTCTTGCGCAAGGTGTTCTTGCCGGTCAGGAGCAGTTCGGCCAGCGCCCGCCACTCGGGCAGTGCCTCGGGCAGGGTGCTCAGGGCTGCGCTCCAGCCGGCCAGCGCAGCCATCGCGGCATCGTCGGGCAAATTTGCCGCCGCGTAGCGTGCCGCCGTCATCAGAAGGCTCTGCCGAGGGCCGGAAAGGCCCCTGGCTGCCTGCGCCAGGTCGCGCCCGACCATTATCATCAAACCGGCTTCCGCCTCCTCGCAGGGGCCGTGATTGACGATGTGACGCAGCCACTGGTCGCGCCGCGCCAGCATCCCGGCGAGCAGACGGCTGGCGCGTGCGACATCGTTGTCGAGGTAGCGCAGCGCGTCGCCGATTGCTGAGGATGACACACTCGCTGACCCACTCGCCGACGCGCTCTCCGCCTCGCCCGGCGTCTCGTCGAGCATCGCCAGGGTGCGCCGCACCGCCTCGTCGTAGTGCCGTTCGGGGTCCGCGCTGATCTTCGGCTGCGCGCCGAAGGAGGAAAGGATGGGCATCTGCCGGGCCAGGTTGGCGCAGAGCGAATCGATGGTCAGGATCGCCAGCCGCGCCGGCTGGGCCAGCAACTGCCAGCCGTGCGCCGCGGCGGCGGCCAGGGCCTGTTGCGCCAGCGCGTAGGTGATGCGCTTGTGGGCCGCCTCCGGGGCCGTGCCCGCCGCAGCCAGTTCCAGGCTCTCCAGGATGCGGTTCTTCATCTCCGCGGCCGCCTTGTTGGTGAAGGTGATGGCGACGATTTCCTCGGGCTGCCGGACGACCGCGAGCAGACGCAGATAGCGCTGGGTGAGGAGCTCGGTCTTGCCCGCCCCGGCCGGCGCCTCGACGATGAAAGAGTCGAGCAGCAGCGCGCGCTCGCGGTTTACGCGGTCCTCTTCGAGCAGTTGCTCGTTCATCAGCCGCGCTCGATCTCGGCCCGGCGCTCGGCCAGGCGCAACAGCGGCAGCACCTCGCAGTATTCGAGATCCTGCTCCCGGGCAAAACGCACCGCCGCCTCGCCGGCCCTGATTTCGCGGGCGATGGCCGCGATGCTATGGCGCCAGTGGCTGATCAGCTCGGTCCAGCTCGTCTGCTGCGGAAACAAGCGGCGCGACTGGCCATCCGCGATGCCGGCCACCTTGGGCAGCAGACCGGCCTCGGCAGCGATGCCGACGAAGGCGGCATCTTCCAGGCGCACCTTGGCGAAAGCCACCGCCGCCGGCACGGCAAGCACCGACCCGGCAAGGAGCGCGGCATAGATCGGCAACTGCGGTTCGCTGATCCGCTCCTCGCCCCAACTGTCCTGGCTGACCTTGACCCCGGTCTTGTAGTCGAGGATCACGCGGCGGCCGTCGGCCAGTTCGTCGATGCGATCGACCACCAGATGCACGCTGATGCCCTCGATCTCGACATCGGCCTGCTCCTCGCAACTGACTACCCGGAACGGTGGACGCGCCGCCTCGAGCGCCAGCCAGGCGTCGGCGAGGCGTTCCAGGCGCTCGCGCTCAAGTTCGAGAAAGCGCGGCGTCAGGACGTCCTCGCGCTCTGCGTTGAATGCCTGCAGGGCGGCATCGACGGCGGCGGCGATGGCGCTCTGGCGCTGGCCATCGTTCATGGCCAGGAGTTCCTGCGAGCCGCGACCGCGCCAGAAATGCTCGAGCACGGCATGCACCAGGCTGCCGCGTTCGGCGGCGTCCAGCCCGTCCACGGCAACGACCAGCGCCCTGGCGCCGAGACGGTAGCGGTAGTAAGCCCAGGCCGGGCAGATCGCCTGCGCCCGCAGGAGCCCGGTGCCGCCCCTGACCACTTCGCCTTCGGCCACTGCCGGCGCGCGCGCGTCCTCGAGCCGCTCCAGGGACAGGCTGCCGGCCAGGGCTGCGCTCTGCGATGACCCGGCATAGCGCTCCGCCGATTCCGCCGGAATGCCCGCGAGCAGCGGACTGGGCCGCAATTCGCGGCCGGCCTCGAGTTGCGACCAGGAAAAATGCAACTCGGCGGCGCTCGCTAGCAGGCGCTGGTGGATGCGCTGCGCGAACTCGCCCTGAACCTCGCCGGACGACCGGGGCGCGCGCGCCTGGCGCTGCAGTTCGGCCGGCAACAGCGGGTTGGGCCGGGCCGGCGGCGGCCACTGGTGATCGTTCATGCCCATCACCCAAAGCGCGTCGAGCGGCGTGCCCTGCGCTTCGAGCAGCCCCATCACCTCCAGTTGCGGCAGGCCTTCGGTCTCCGCCTGGAAGATGCGCTCGCGGCAGATCTGCGCCAGGCGCCGGCTGGCCTCGGCCATGCTCACCCGGCCGAGCACCGCGTCGAGTTCGGCCAGGCTCTCCAGGGCTTCGGCGAAGGCGCGGCTGGCCTGGTATTCGTGGCTGGAAAGCGTCCGCTCGCCGGGCCATGCGGCGGCCGCGAGGAGGCGCGGCAAGACCTTCGCCCAGGCCGAGGGCTGTTGCCGCGCCGGCTCTGCCTCGAACAGCGTCTTGAAGGCCGTCAGGTCGGCGAGCAAACGCGACAGGCCGGTGCCAGCGTCGCCACTTTGCCCGGCAAACCTGTGTGCGCAGCGCAGGACGCGCTCCAGGGAAGTGCCGGGCGCCAGGGTTTCGCGCAACCGAAGATCGAGCCGGGCACGCCCGTCCGCCTCGCTCATTCCGGCCGACCAGTAGGGATCGGCAAGCAGCGCGGCGAAGTCCTCCTGCTTCAGCCGGCGCGGCTGGGCGGCGAGCGCGAGCAGTTGCAGCGCGGCGGCGACGATGGGCTGGCGCGCCAGCGGAGCGCCCAGGGAAAAGTTGTAGCGGCGCGGCATTTCGGCCAGGGCCGGACTCGCCGCCTCGGGATCGAGCGCATCGTCGAGGATGCCGGCGAGTCTGTCGCGCAACGCCGACAGTTCCGGCACCACTAGGCCCAGCCTGGCCTGCGGGTTGGCAGCCAGTGTCTGGCGCGCCCAGGCAGCCGCGGCGCGGCACTCCGCCTCGCGGTCGGGCAAGGCGTGGGATACGGCTTGGTCTGCCCGGGCCGGCCCGGGCAACCCGAGGCGCAGTTCCAGGACCGCCACGCCGCGCCCGGCGAGCAGATCGGCCAGCCGCGTCTCCTGCGGGTTCATCCGGTCGAAGCCGGCAAAGGCCAACTGACGCGGCAGGCGACAGGCGCCGGCGGCAATCCGCTCGAGTTGCCAGGCCAGGCTGCGTGCCGGGCTGAGCCAGCCGCCGACGGCGCAAAGCCGCCGGAACTCTTCGCGCCAGCGCAGGAACTGGCGGGTCTCCTCGCTGAGATCCGCGCCGGCAATGTGCATCTGCCAGGTATCGAGCAGGGCATCGGCCTCGGCCGCGGCATCGGCCAGTCCTTCGCGGTCGAACAGCGCTTGCCCGGGCAGGGCGGCCATCCCGGCTGCGATCGCGCGTTCCCAGAGGATGCGCTCCTGCAAGGCGGACAAGGGCTGACCCGGCGCGCCGTCCGAGGCGATCTCTCCCGCCAGCAAAGCCTCGGCGAGCAGGGAATCGAGCCATTGCGTCAGCGTCTGCACGGACAGCGGCTGCCACTGACGCAGGCCGCGCGCGATCTGGCTGCGATCGAAGCCCGCGCGCAGGCCGAGGGCCAGACGGTGCGTGGAGCAAAGCACCACGGCATCGGCGCCGAGGTCAGCTAGGGAGATTCCGGGATAGGCCATCGCCGCCATGTTACAGGGCGGCAGGCAGTCCCGCCGCGATCGAGGTGAACAATGCGAAGAGCGTGAAAAGCGTCGTGGTCAGCCAGAAAACCAGGACATCGGGATCGGAAAGCATTTCGTGGATCATGGTGCAGCCCTCAGCGGATGTGATGTCTGCCATTGTCCAGGGTGACAGGCTCATGACGTGAGCCACCAGGACTGTTTTAATTCGCCTGAACCCGCCCGCGATTAAGCCCATTATCATGACGAGACATCTATCCTGAATAATGCATAGGTGATACTCTTCGCCGGAGCAACGGGCAAACCGGCACACAGACCGCGAAATGACCAAAGCAGAGCGAACAGCAGGGGACAACTTTCTCTATCAATGGCTGGCTCTTGCCACTGCGTTGCTGACGCTTGCCGGCTTCATCGCCTATTCCGAGTTTCAAACTTACCGAAATACCGGTCGGCAGGAACGCGAAAGACTGAGGTTTCAAGCCGAAGTCGTGGAAAAAAACATCAGACCGCAACTGCTGCTGGCCAATCGCGTCATCGAGAACATCCGCAAAGACCTGCCTTCGTGGCAGGCGCAGCACGACGGTTTCAGGCAAGCCAATCAACAGTTGCAGGTAATCAACGACACCCTGATCGGCATCCGGCCGATTCTGGTGATCAAGGCTGACGGCACGGTGATCGCCTCGAGCAACGCGACGCTGATCGGCATGAACTTCGCCCAGCGGGATTATTTCAAGACCGCCCTCCAGAACCCGGACCCGGCAATACTTCACGTCAGCGCCCCCTTTCATACCGTCCTCGACACTTTCGTGATCAGCCTGTTTCGGACCATACGGGGGCCAGCCGGCGAATTCGCCGGTATCGTCATTGTCAGCGTCGTCCCGGAGTACTTCTCCAGCCTGCTGGACTCCATTCGCCATGTTCCGGACATGCGCGCAACAATCATCCATGGCGATGGCAAAGTGTTTCTCTCATCGCCGCCGGTCGCTGGTCTGGACGGAACGAATCTGGCCAGACCCGGATCATTATTCACGCGCCATCTGGACAGCGGTCTGCCGGCGAACACGCTCACCGGCGGCTATTTGACGAGCAGCGGCGAGCGCATGATGAACCTGCTGACCGTCAGGCTCAGCGACCCGCCCATGGACAAGCCGCTGATCGTGGCGGTGAGCCGCGACTTGCCTGCCATTTATCAGCCCTGGCTCGATCGCCTCCGGATGCAGAGCATGCTGTATTCCGTGATCGCGATCTTCAGCGTCCTCGGTCTGTCCATCAGCCACAGGCGGCAGCGCGTGCAGATCGCCGAGCGCGGGCAGGCCGAACTGAAGCGGCTGGCCAGCGAACAGCAGTTGCGGGCATTTTACGAACTGGACCTGGTCGGCCTGACGATCACCTCGCCTGAAAAGGGCTGGCTGCGCATCAATCACTATCTCTGCGAAATGCTCGAATATTCCGAGGAGGAATTGCGCCGCATGACCTGGGCAGAGCTCACCCATCCCGCCGATCTGGCAGGCGATGTTGCGCAGTTCGAGCGCTTGCTGGCCAACGAGATCAACGGCTACAGCCTGGAGAAGCGGTTCATCGCCAAGAGCGGCAGAAGCGTTCCGGCCAATCTGGTGGTGCGCTGCATCCGCAAGGAAAATGGCGCGGTCGATTATGTGACGGCGATGGTCGAGGACATCACCGAGCGCAAGCGGGCCGAAGAAGAATTGCGGCTCGCCGCCAGCGTGTTCACCCATGCCCGCGAAGGCATCACGATCACCGACGCGGCAGGCACCATCATCAATGTCAATGACGCCTTCACCCGTATCACCGGCTACAGCCGCGAGGAGGCCGTCGGCCAGAACCCGCGCATCCTCAAGTCCAGCCGCCAGGATACGGAGTTCTACGTCGCGCTGTGGCGCGACCTGATCGCGCAAGGCCACTGGTCGGGCGAGATATGGAACAAGCGGAAGAGCGGCGAGATCTACCCCGAGATGATCGCCATCACCGCCGTGCAGGACGCCCGGCAGGTCACGCAACAATACGTCGCCTTGTTCACCGACATCAGCGAGCGCCAGCGGATGGAGGAACAGGTGCGCCGCCTGGCCTTCCATGATGCCCTGACCAACCTGCCCAATCGCCGCCTGTTCATCGACCGCTTGAACCAGGCCATGGCGGCCGGCAAGCGTAGCGGCTGTTATGGCGCGCTGATGTTCCTGGATCTCGACGACTTCAAGCCGCTGAACGATACGCACGGGCATGACGTGGGCGACCTGCTGCTGATCGAGGCGGCCGAACGGCTAAGAAACTGCGTGCGCGAGATCGACACCGTGGCGCGTTTCGGCGGCGATGAGTTCGTCGTGATGTTGAGCGAACTGGAAACCGACCGGGAGAAATCTGCTCAGGAGACCGCCGCCGTCGCGGAAAAAATCCGCGGCAGCCTGTCGAGGCCCTATCGCCTCCCCGTCACATGCGAAGGAAAGGCCGGCGTCGTGATCGAACACCATTGCACCGCGAGCATCGGCGCGGTGCTCTTCCGTGGCCATGAAAGCCGCCAGGAGGATCTCCTCAAGTGGGCCGATGCGGCGATGTATCAGGCGAAGCAGGCCGGCCGCAATTCAATCCGCTTTCACCTGTAGCTCCGGCGCCTGCAGCGCACGCGGAATGGTCTCGACCGAAGCGAGTTCGCGGATCTCCTTGTCCTCGGGGCCGGCCTTCAGGTCGCGGAATTTGCGCGCGGACACCAGCACCCGCGACTCCAGCGTGGCGACCGACTTGTTGTAGGCGCCGACGGCATTGCCCAGATGTTTGCCGACATCACCCCAATGGTCGGCGAGCACCGCCAACCGGTCGTAGAGATCGCGGCCGAGCGCGCTGATCTCCTGCGCGTTGGCAGTCAGCGCCTCCTGCTTCCAGCCGAAGGCGACGGCACGCAACAGCGCGATCAGGGTGGTCGGCGTGGCCAGGATCACCTTCTGCAGGACGCCGTGTTCGATCAGGCTGGGATCGGCTTCCAATGCCGCCGAATAGAAGGTCTCGCCGGGCAGGAAGAGCACGACGAAATCCGGCGAGGGTTGGAACTGGTCCTGATAGGACTTGCGGCCGAGCTTGACCAGGTGATCCTTGACGTGGCGCGCGTGGTCGAGAAGCTTCTGCCGGCGCACCCCCTCGTCGTCGGTTTCCAGCGCGTCGAGATAAGCGGCGAGCGGCGCCTTGGCGTCCACCACGATGTTCTTGCCGCCGGGCAGCTTGATGATCATGTCCGGACGCAGGCGACCCTCCTCGGTATCGGTGCTCTCCTGCTCGAAGAAATCGCAGTGGTCGACCATGCCGGCCATCTCGACGACGCGCTTCAACTGCAGTTCGCCCCAGCGGCCGCGCGTCTGCGGCGCACGCAGCGCCTTGACCAGATTTGCCGTCTCCTGCTTCAACTGCCCCTGGGACATGGCCAGGGCCTTGACCTGCTCGGTCAGGGAGACATAGGCCGATTCGCGGCTCTTCTCGACTTCACGAACCTGCTGCTCGAACTTTTCCAGGGTGATCTTCACCGGCGCCACCATTTCGACGATGGCCTGCTGGCGCTTCTCCAGTTCGCCGCTGGCCAGCACCTGGTGCTTCTCCAGGGTGGCCTTGGCGAGTTCCAGGAAGGACCGGTTGTTGACCTGCAGCGCTTCGGCCGAGAGCGCCTTGAAGGCATCGGCGAAAGAGACTCGCGCCTCCTCCAGACCCGCCAGCTTCTCTCTCATGCCGGCGCGTTCCTGATCCAGGGTGGTCACCAGTTCCGCCTCGTGCGTCCGGAGGTCGGAGACGTTCTGCCGCAGCCCGTCGGCCAGGCCGTGCGCCTCGGCCAGATCGAAGCGCAGCCGGAGCAATTCCTCGTCGCGCGAGCGTAGCCGTTCGGTGAGCGTCGCCATTTCCGTCGCCCCGTGCGCCTCCTGCTCCTGCCCGCCCTGCAGGCGCGCCTCGCGCAATCGGCTGGAGAACAGCCAGGCCAGCAAGACGGCGGAAAGTGCGGCGCCCGCCGCGAATACCAGGATCATTTCCATGAATTCAAAGAACCTCAAAAACCCGGATCAGTACCCGGTCGCTGCGCCGTTCGGCGACGCCGATGGCGATCACTCCGTTGAGCCGCCGCCAGCTTTCCGCGGCGGTATGAAAGGTCATCGCGGTACGAAAATAATAGTCGCTGGCGGGCACCGCCTCGCCTGCCGCCAGCCGGGCCATCACGGCCGTCGGACCATGGCGATAACCCTCGCTGTGGATCTCGATGGCCTCGCCCTCCGCCGTCTCCAGGACGTAATGCGCGCGCAGTTCGGTGATGCCGTCGTGACGCAGCCACTGCCAGTCGGCGCCGCCCGCCCGGATGATCCCGGAGAGGCTGCCCGCAGCGCGTCCGCCATTGATCATCACGACCCGTCGCTCGCCATAGGCCATCGCGCCGAGCGATTCTATCGTGCCGACTTCGACGTCGAAGATCGAGAGCAATTTGCCGGGCAGGGAATCGGTCATTTCAGCGTGAAATACGTTGTCAAGTGCGCTGCGCAAGGTTCGCGCAGAGCGAGCCGGTTAGTAGCCTCCCCGCCAGGGGAGGATGGGAGGGGCGGGCCGATTTGCCGGCTTGAGGCATTACGACACGCATCCATTTCATCATGCGCGGTGGTGCAACGGAGCCATCGGCGTCAACCACCTTTCTGCTGGGGCGCAGCGGCAGCGCCGCCGCCCCCCGGATAGCGCACATCATCCAGAAAACGCTGAACTTCCTGGCCTGGTGCCCCGGTCAGCAGGCTGACCACGATGATCACCGCAAAGCCCAGCGGCAGGCCGAAGATGCCGCTCGAGATCGGCTGGATATCGAACCAGGCCGAGGCCATCGAACCGCCGAAGAAGGGATGGGTGATGACCGCATAGTAGAGCGTCAGGGAAAGCCCGGCGGCCATGCCAAATACCGCACCCCAACGGTTGGCGCGCCGCCAGAAGACGCCGCAGACCAGCGCCGGGAAAAGTCCGGCCGCGGCGATCGAGAAGGCCAGGCTGACCATGAACAGGATGTTGTCCGGGCGCAGCGAGGCCACCCAGGTCGCCACCATGGCCACCGCCAGCAGCATCGCCTTGGAAATAACCAGGCGGCGTTGGGTCGAGGAATTCGGCGCGATCATCTTGTAGTAGAGATCGTGCGCCAGTGCATTGGCGATGGTCAGCAGCAGCCCGTCGGCGGTGGATAGCGCCGCCGCCAGACCGCCCGCCGCCACCAGGCCCGAGATCACGTAGGGCAGGCCGGCGATTTCCGGCGTCGCCAGAACGATGACATCGGAATGCAGGGTGAGTTCCGCCAGTTGCAGGATGCCGTCGCCGTTGATGTCCTCCACCTGGGCCAAGCCCACCTTGCCCCAGGAGGCGATCCAGTTGGGCAGGGTATCGATGGCGGTACCGACCAGGTCGTTATACACCGACCATTTGGCGAAGACGGCATATGCCGGGGCGGTGAAATAGAGCAGCGAGATGAAGAACAGCGACCAGAACACCGAAGTCCGCGCTTCGCGCACCGAGGTCGTGGTGTAGTAGCGCATCAGGATGTGCGGCAGCGACGCGGTGCCGATGGTCAGACAGATCACCAAGGCGATGAAGTTGCGCCGGGCGATATCCGATGCCGCCTCGTCCTTGCCCGGATAAGGCTCGGCATGGGCCAGCGGCCGCTCGGCCTGTTCCGCGGCGACCCGGCGCGCGGCATCCCATTTGACGCGCGCCTCCGCCTCGCTCCTGGGCAAATCCTTCAAGGCGCGCTCGGCGTTGAAGACCTCGCGCGCCGACGATCTGGGCGAGTCCTTCAGAACCTCCAACTGCGCCGCAAGAGCCTTGTGTTCGACCGCCAGCGAGTTCGGCAAGGCGGCAATCTTCGCTTCGTAATCCGCGGCCCGGGCCTGATAGAGGCCGCGCACCTCGACTTCCTTGGGACTGTCGAAGATCTGCTGCTCCTTCACGCCGAGTTTCTCCAGCACGCTGCCGTACATCACCTGGGGCAACGGTATCCCGGTCACCTTCTGCGACAGGATCACCACCGGAATCATGTAGGCGAAGATCAGGATGATGTACTGCGCCACCTGAGTCCAGGTCACCGCGCGCATGCCGCCAAGAAAGGAACAGACCAGGATGCCGGCCAGACCGACGAAGACGCCGATCTCGAACTCGACGCCGATCAGCCGGCTGGTGATCAAGCCGATGCCATAGATCTGCGCGACGACGTAGATGAAGGAGGCGAGTATCGCCACCAGCGCCCCGACGAAACGGGCAAAATTGCCGCCGTAACGCGCGCCGAGAAAATCGGGAATGGTGAATTGCCCGAACTTGCGCAGGTAAGGCGCGAGCATGAGCGCCACCAGGCAGAAGCCGCCGGTCCAGCCGATCACGAAGGCCAGCCCCTGATAGCCGTCGAGGTAGAGCGTGCCGGCCATGCCGATGAAGGAGGCGGCGCTCATCCAGTCCGCGCCCGTCGCCATGCCGTTGAAGAAGGCCGGCACGCGCCGGCCGGCGACGTAGTACTCGACCATGTCGGCGGTACGGCTCATCATGCCGATGCTGGCATAGAGCGCCAGCGTGGCGAACATGAAAACATAGCCGATCATGCGCGGCCTCATGCCGAGGCGCTCGGCGCCGGCCACGAGCAGGATGAACAGGACCAGACCGAGGCTATAGCCGGCGTAGAGAATTTTCAGGCGGCGATTGAAGGCAGGCTGGGCCATCGGGCCATCATACTTCAGTTGGCGTTCGGTTACCGCTCAGTTACCACCCAGCTTGCTGCGCATGGATTTCCCTGACATAGTGTCGGTCCATCGGGATGAGGTAATGGACATGAAGAAACTGACTGTTCGCATTCACGCCGAGCTGGAAATTCCCAATGACTGGGAGATCGTCGAACTCGAGGGCGGCGTCCAGGTCCTGAAGATCGGCGACCAGTTTGTCGACTTCGATATCGCCCCGCTCGCGACCAGTTCCAGCGAGGCGGATGCCACCTGGAGCGACGAGGACGAGGCCCTGACCGAGCGCATCCTGGATGCGGTGACCGGACTGGAAACGGAGTTGACCGAGGTGGCCATCCACTAGGTATTCACTTCGCTCAGTCATGAACCCGGAAGTGGGCCACCATCTCGCGTAGCTGGTCGGCGGTCTGCTTCAGTTCGCCGACGGCATCGCGGACCTCGACGATGGACGCGCTGTTCCTTTCGATGAGTTGCGCCATTTGTTCGGTATTGGCCGCGACCTCGCCGGTGGACCGCGACTGCTCGCGCGCCGCATCGGCAATGCTGTCGGTGACCTCGGTGACGCGCGTGCTGGAGTCGGTGATGTCCCTGAAGCTCTCATGCGTTTGCTCGATGAGTCCCCGGCCTTCCTGAACGCGGAGCACGGCATTGCCCATCGCCGTCACGGCCGAGCGGGTCGTGGTCTGGATGGTGGCCACCATCCGGTTGATGTCGCCGGTGGTATGGGCGGTGCGCTCGGCGAGCTTCCTGACCTCGTCGGCCACGACGGCGAAGCCGCGCCCCTGCTCCCCTGCCCGCGCGGCCTCGATGGCGGCATTCAAGGCCAGCAGATTGGTCTGGTCGGCAATCTCCTTGATCGCGCCGGCCATGGTGCCGATCTGCCCGACCGAGGCACTGAGCTCCTCGATGTGCGCGCCGAAGACCTGGACCGCCTCGCCGACCTGATCGGCCGCCGCAATGCTCAGCTTCATGCGCTGGTTGCCTTCGTTGACCACGGCCAGCGTCGTCCGCGCCGAATCCGCGGCACCCGCCGAAGTCTGCGCCACGCCGGCCACCGATGACGACAATTGCTCCATCGAGGCGTTCACCCGGCTGACCCGCTCGCTCTGATCGCAGGAGACTGCAGTCACCGCCTGCACCTCCTGTTCGAGCCCCGCGCAACGCTGATCGACAGCTTCCGCGCCAAGGCGGATTTCATCGATCATCACCCGCATATGGCTCTGGGCCACCGCCAGTCCGGCCAGGACACAGCCGACTTCGTCCGGCCGATCGACCGGAATGTCGCTGGAAAGATCGCCCTGGGCGATCTGGTCGAAATAGCCTATCGCCTCCTTCATCGGGCGCGAGTTGGTCACCGCCATGAACCACATACCGCAAAGCGCGACGATCACGCTGGCGGCACAGGCCAGATAGGTGAGCGTGGTCAGTCCGGACAGTCCGCAGACCGCCGCGGTGATGGCGAGCAGGGACATCAGCGCGACGAACAGGGCAAACCGGGTGCCGAAGGAAAATTGGAACACCAGATCGGCGATCGTCGTTCTGCGCAGGCTGGCCTTGTTCCCGGCGACGGCCTGGTAGTGCGCCGCGGCGGCGGCCTTCTCGGCCGCCGTCGCGGTGCTGAGGACGGACATGTAGCCAATGGTCTGATCGCGCTCGCGCACCGCCACGATGAGCGCCTTGACCCAGTAAAAATCGCCGTTCTTGCGCCGGTTCTTGATGATGCCCCGCCACGGCCGGCCGGCCTGGATGGTCGCCCACAAATCGGCAAAAGCCTCGGGGGGCATGTCCGGATGGCGAACCAGATTGTGGTTGTTGCCGACCAGTTCCTTCAGGGAGAAGCCGCTGACCTCGATGAAGACGTCGTTGGCGTAGGTGATGCTGCCCTGGAGATCGGTTTTGGCAACCAGCGTCTCGCCCTTCGGGAAAGGGTATTCAGTGCCGCTGACAGGCGTATTGATTTTCACTTCAGATCCCTGGCGACCATCTGACTGGCGAAGCTAGCATGATCGCGGACTTTGGACAACTTCCCCGGACAAAGGATGCGGCAACAAATAAAAACGTTTGCAAAGTTATTACTATTGCAATATCCTATTTTACATATGAATTATTTTGTTACAATTATTTTAGAACAATGATTCCCCCGGGGTCGCGCAGGCAAGCACAACTTACCTGCCTAGGTGGTGAAAACAAGAAAAACGACTTGATGATGATTCCACTGATACTGATAGCAGACGAAACCGCGCTGCGCAACGAAATCGTCGAGCACTTCTACGCGTGCGGCTACACGATGAATAGCGTCGGCAGCCTGGCCGAATTCTCCGCCGGGTTCGCATCCGCCACTCACGCCGTGGTGATCGCCGACCTCGGCCAGCAGAGGGAACCCGGCTTTGAGTTCATCAGAAAGTTGCGTGCGCAAGGCGAACAACTGGGCATCATCGTCATTTCCGATCTGGCCGGTTCGGCCCAAAAGGTTGCCGGGCTGATCGCGGGCGCCGATCATTATGTCGCCAAGCCGCTCGATCTGGGCGAACTTTCCGCCATCGTCTGCGCCCTGTCACGAAGAATCGCAGCGGCTGGCGTCAGCCCGTGCTGGACCCTGAATGCCACGCGACGCCGCCTGATTCCCCCGGGCAAGGCGCCGATCGATCTCACTGCGCAAGCGTATACGGTGCTCCAGGCCATCGCCAGCGGCGACCGCCGACCGGTGCACCGGCGCAAGATCGTCGAGGCGCTGGGCGGAAACTACCTCCACTACGACCAACGGCGCATCGATACCCAGATGTACGAGTTGCGCAAGACCGTGCTGAATGCTGCCGGCGTCGAGCTGCCGGTCCGCGCCGCACGTGGCCAGGGTTACCAGTTCACCGCCGAGATCGAAGTGCGAGCCTAGTTGGGTAGTCGCTTGGTCACCTTGATTGGATAGCTATGCTGCAGATACGCACCGGATCAACGCTGTTGCCCTTGATCCTGATGGCCTCCGCGGTCGCCCACGCCCAGACCGCGCCCGATGCCGGCTCCTTACTACAGCAGATCGATCGGGAGCGCAGCCAAGCACTGCCGCGCAAAGTGCTGCCCGAACGCCCTGCCGAACCGGAACCAATGAAACCGCGGAGCGGCGCCACCATCGTCGTGACCAGCTTCCGCTTCGCCGGCAACACGCTGTTCAGTTCTGAGCAACTCGCCGCCGCGGTAACCCCCTACCTCAACCGGCCGCTCGACTTTACCCTGTTGCAGGCGGCCACTAATGCCGTCGCCGACGTCTACCGCAAAGCCGGCTGGATCGTTCGTGCCTACCTGCCCGAACAGGATATCGTCGGCGGCATCGTCACCATCCAGGTCGTCGAAGCCGTCTTCGGCGGCGTGCGACTCGAAGGGCCGGCATCGTCGCGGATCAAGTTGTCGCACATCCGCGCCATGGTCGAGGCCCAGCAAAAAACCGCCGCCCCGCTCAACGCCGAAGCCATAGACCGTGCCTTGCTGCTCGCCGAAGACCTGCCCGGCGTTGCCGTCTCCGGCAGCCTGAGCGAAGGCGCGCGCAAGGGCGAATCCGAACTGGTCCTCAGGGTGACGGAAAAGCCGCTCGCCTCAGGCGATGCCGCGCTGGACAATACCGGCTCGCGCTCCACCGGCCGGGAGCGCCTGGCCGCAAACCTTGCCCTGGGCAGCCCTTTCGGTTTCGGCGAGCTCGTCAGCGCCAGCGCCATTCACACCGAAGGCAGCGACTACCTGCGGCTAGGTGCCACTGCCCCGGCCGGCGTTTACGGCTGGCGCGTCGGTGGCAGCGCCTCGCACCTCGACTACAAACTGGTCAGCCCGGATTTCATCGCCCTCAACGGCAAGGGCAGCTCCGACACCATCGGCCTGGAAGCCAGCTACGCGCTGATCCGAGCCCGGCTGAAGAACCTCTACTTCAATGCCAACTTGGATCACAAGGCCTTCGACAACCAGTCGGGCGGCGCCGTCACCACGCACTACCAGGCCGACACCCTGACGCTGGGCGTTAACGGCAACCTGTTCGACAGCCTGGCCGGGGGCGGCGCCAACACCGCCAGCATTACCATTGTCGAAGGCGAGATCAACCTCGACGGTTCGCCCAACCAACCCGCCGACGCCGCCACCACACGCACAGCCGGACGCTTCGCGAAGCTGCGCTATGGCGCCAGCCGGCAACAGGTGATCAGCGAGAATCTCGCTCTCTTCGCCGCGCTTTCCGGCCAATTGGCCAGCAGGAATCTCGACTCTTCGGAAAAATTCTTCCTCGGCGGCGCCAGCGGCGTTCGCGCCTATCCATCGAGCGAAGGCGGCGGCAGCGAAGGCCTGCTGGTCAATCTCGAATTACGGCTGAAGCTGCCCCAAGGATTCAATCTCGTCGGTTTCTACGATTACGGTCAGGTCACGGTCAACCGCGACAACGCCTTCCCCGGCGCTCCGGCGGCCAACGACATCAAGCTCGACGGGGCCGGCCTGTCGTTCGCCTGGCAGGCCATCAGCGGCTTCAGCCTCAAGGCCGCAGTCGCTCGTCGCATCGGAGCCAACCCCAACCCCACTCCCAGCGGCAACGACCAGGATGGCAGCCTGATCAAGAACCGCTGGTGGCTGACGGCCACTTTGCCGTACTAGGCAAGCGGAGGAACGGCTACGAACAAGATCTACCGCCTGATTTGGAACGAGCTCAGCCGCAGTTGGGTGGCCGTGTCCGAGATCGTCAAGGCCCGCGGTCACCGTGCCTCGGGAACGGTCGGCGTTGCCCGAGGCGTATCGGCTGCTGCCGGCGCCCTGACACCCCTGGCCCTGGCGCTCGCCGGCATAGGCTGCGCCCATGCCGCCCCGCCCGCGCCGAATCAGTTGCCCAGCGGCGGCAGGATCGTCGCCGGTTCGGCCGTGATCAATCAGTCCGTGGCGCCCTCCGGCGCGACAATGAACATCAGCCAGAGCAGCCAGCGCGCCACGATCGACTGGCAGAGCTTCAACCTCGGCAGCCAGGCGCAGGTCAATTTCCTCCAGCCCTCGAGCAGCAGCGCCACCCTGAACCGCGTGCTGGACAGCAACCCGAGCCAGATCTTCGGCCACATCAGTGCGCCCGGGCAGATCTTCCTGGTCAATCCCAACGGCATCTACTTCGCACCGGGCGCGAGCGTCGACGTCGGCGGTCTCGTGGCCACCACGCACAGCATTGCCAACGACGACTTCATGGCCGGCAATCTGGTCTTCAACCGCAACGGCGCCACGGGCAGCATCATCAACGAAGGCGAGCTGAAAGCCGCCC
>CAILCO010000173.1 GCA_903832735.1 uncultured Sterolibacterium sp. | reverse complement strand
CTTCCTCAGCGGCGCCATTCTTGAATACAGCGTAAATCCAGCGGTTTCAATGTTGCTGCGTAGCGCTAAAAACCGCGCCTCCCCCCGTGCCAATGTGACCTGAGACATCTGTCGACATTAGTTTAATGTGCAGGTGGTACCTCTCATGGCCGCAGTTCCGAAGGGTTTCATGCCCAACATCTCCGGGTTCCAGGCTTCAGAGGCTGTCTCGGAGGGAGCCCGTAGGGCGACCGTAGAGACAGCCTCTGAAGCGCGACCTCCCAATCCGGAGGTTATCCCCGCGCGGCGTACGCGGCGGCAGTACTCGGCCCCCGAAAAGACTGCGTTGCTCGCCGAAGCGGACGAGTGCGAGGCACGCGGCGACCTCGGCGGGTTCCTTCGGCGCCGCAGGATCTATGCCTCGACGTTGCTTTACTGGCGGCGCCTGCGGGCCTCTGCGGAGCCCAATGCACTGGTGCCGAAGAAGCGTGGACCAAAGCCCAATCCTAGCGCCCGGCAGGTTCAGAGCCTGAACCGGGACGTCGCGCGGTTGCGCCGCAAACTTGAGCGGGCTGAACAGATCATCAAGGCCCAAAAAAAACTCTGTGTGGCGCTGGATCTGCCGATCGAGGACGAGACGAGCGACAGCGAGTGAGGGACGCGGTCAACGACCTGTCGCGCGAGGTTGGCCTGAAAGCCGCATGCCGCGCTCTGGGGCAAAACCGATCGGCGATCTACCGGGAGCGCGCGGTGCGTTCTCCGGGGCGCATGAAGCGCGCCGTGGGCCCACGCCCACGGCCGCCGCTGCAGCTGTCGATCATTGAAGAGAATACGTTGCTTGCAATCCTCAACAGTGATCGCTTCGTCGACCTGCCGCCGGCCAGCGTTTTCGCAACCCTGCTCGATGAAGGCCAATATCACGGCTCTATCCGCACCATGTACCGTCTGCTGAAAGCACGCGACCAGTGCGGCGAGCGCCGCAAACAGCGGGTCCATCCGGTCTATACAAAACCAGAACTGCTTGCGACTGCCGTTAACGAAGTGTGGAGTTGGGACATCACCAAGCTGAAAGGCCCAGTCAAATGGAGCTACTTTCACTTGTACGTCATCCTCGACATCTTCAGTCGCTACGTCGTCGGCTGGATGGTGGCGCCGCGCGAGTCCGCGGAACTCGCCGAGCAACTCATCAGCGATACCGTCGCAAAGCAGAACATCGCCCCCGGCACCCTGACGCTGCATGCGGACCGCGGCAGCAGCATGCGATCAAAACCCGTCGCCGCCTTGCTGATCGATCTCGATGTCGCCAAGTCACACAGCCGTCCGCATGTCTCCGACGACAATCCGTTCTCGGAATCCCAGTTCCGGACCATGAAGTATCGCCCCGAGTTCCCAGTCCGCTTCGCCTCCCTCGAGGCCGCCAGAGCGCACTGCCAGGCGTTCTTCGCCTGGTACAACACCAGCCATCGGCACTCGGGCATCGGACTGATGACGCCCGAATCCGTCCATTACGGCTACCATGCCGACCTGACGATCAAGCGCAACGCAGCGTTGCGCGTCGCCTTCGAGGCAAACCCGGCCCGCTTCAAGAACGTGATGCCCAGGGCGCCGATCGTGCCCGCTTCGGTCTGGATTAATCCGCCGAGCACTGAGCCGATGGCCTTGGAAATCAACGCCCAGAAGCCCTTAAATCCCAAACAAGAAGTGTCTCAAGTCCATTGACACGCGCCG
>CAILCO010000172.1 GCA_903832735.1 uncultured Sterolibacterium sp. | reverse complement strand
CCACGAAATACCTCGCAAATTATCTCGGTTGGTTCAGGGCGCTCGACCGGTCGCCGCGATTCAGCCCGGATCCCGTGCAGTTGCTCGCTCTCGCCGTCAGGGTATGAGTTCAACAACATCATTCGCTAAATGAGCCTTTCTATAATCCTATGCTCAACACATCGCAGATACTTGATCTGGCGCAAGAATTGACAATACTTTAGGCTTGATATCATCAACGACCTTATCCCCATAGCGCTCCAGCGCTGCCGCACGATCGCCTTCTGACTTTCCGTGCAATAAATCCACGGTCTTTGCTGCATCTGCAACACTCCTTCTGCTTACGCCGTTTTTATGGTGTTGCAGCCACCGGTTGAAGCAGCAGCCTCATATCAATCACTCGAACGAGACTCACGAGCGCTTCGGCAGGCTGCTAGAATGCGCTCATTCGGCAAGACCGTCGGCCAGGCCGCAATCACGCCCCAAGGAATTTGCATGGCCCAATATGTTTTCACCATGAACCGCGTGGGCAAGATCGTTCCGCCCAAGCGGCAGATCCTCAAGGACATCTCGTTGTCCTTCTTTCCCGGCGCCAAGATCGGGGTACTCGGCCTGAACGGCTCGGGCAAATCGACGGTGCTGAAGATCATGGCCGGCATCGACACCGAGATCGAAGGCGAAGCCGTCGCCATGCCCGGCATCAAGATCGGCTACCTGCCCCAGGAGCCGCAGCTCGATCCGGAACAGACCGTGCGCGAGGCGGTGGAGCAAGGCATGGGCGAAGTGTTCGAGGCGCAGAAGAAGCTCGACGCGATCTACGCCGCCTACGCCGAACCCGATGCCGACTTCGATCAGCTCGCCACGGAGCAGGCCAAGTACGAGGCGATCCTGGCCACCGCCGGCAGCGATCTCGAACATCAGCTCGAAGTCGCCGCCGATGCCCTGGGGCTGCCGCCCTGGGAGGCCAAGATCGGGCCGCTCTCCGGCGGCGAAAAGCGCCGTGTCGCGCTTTGCCGTCTGCTCCTGTCAAAACCAGACATGCTGCTCCTGGACGAGCCGACCAACCACCTCGATGCCGAATCGGTGGAATGGCTGGAGCAGTTCCTGACCCGTTTCCCGGGCACCGTCGTGGCCGTGACTCACGACCGCTACTTCCTCGACAACGCCGCCGAGTGGATCCTCGAACTCGACCGCGGCCGCGGCATCCCCTGGAAAGGCAACTACTCCTCCTGGCTGGAGCAGAAAGAGCAGCGCCTGCTAACCGAGGCGAAGCAGGAAGACGCCCACATCAAGGCGATGAAGCAGGAACTCGAATGGGTGCGGCAAAGCCCCAAGGCCAGGCAGGCCAAGAGCAAGGCGCGACTGGCGCGCTTCAACGAATTGAGTTCCGACGAATACCAGAAGCGCAACGAGACCCAGGAAATCTTCATCCCGGTGGCCGAGCGCCTGGGCAACCAGGTCATCGAGTTCAAGGATGTCTCCAAGGGCTTCGGCGAGCGCCTGCTGATCGACAAGCTCTCCTTCTCGATTCCGCCGGGCGCCATCGTCGGCATCATCGGCCCGAACGGCGCCGGCAAGTCGACGCTGTTCAAGATGATCGCGGGACAGGCGCAAGCGGATAGCGGCGAGGTGGTGCTCGGACCAACGGTGAAGCTGGCCTATGTCGAGCAGACGCGCGATGCGTTATCAAGCAACAAGACCGTGTTCGAGGAAATCTCCGGCGGCGCCGACATCCTCACCGTCGGACGCTTCGAGACGCCCTCGCGCGCCTACATCGGCCGCTTCAACTTCAAGGGCGGCGACCAGCAGAAGATCGTCGGCAATCTCTCCGGCGGCGAGCGCGGGCGGCTGCATCTGGCCAAGACCCTGATCGCTGGCGGCAACGTCCTGCTGCTCGACGAACCGTCCAACGACCTCGACGTCGAGACGCTGCGCGCTCTCGAAGACGCCCTGCTCGAATTCGCCGGCTGCGTGCTGGTGATCAGCCACGATCGCTGGTTTCTCGACCGCATCGCGACGCACATCCTGGCCTGCGAAGGCAACTCGCAATGGACCTTCTACAACGGCAACTATCAGGACTACGAAGCCGACAAGAAGAAGCGCCTGGGCGAGGAAGGAGCGAAGCCGAAGCGGATACGCTACAAGCCGATCAGCCATTGACGGCGCATCAAATGGAGGAGATAAGGCCGGGCCAGTCGATAGAACTGCTCAAGGAACTGCACATCCTCACCCGCGAAGGGAAGATGAATCAGGACAGCCGGCGCAAGTTGAAGCAGGTCTATCACCTGACTCAGTTCATCGAGCCCTTGCTCCGCGAAATCGCCCGCCCGGACATCCATCTGGTCGATCACGGCGCCGGGAAGTCCTATCTCGGCTTCATTCTTTACGATCTTTTCTTCAAGGCGCAGCAAGACGCGGCCCATATCTACGGTATCGAGAGCCGCGAGGAACTGGTCGAGCGATCCCGCGAACTGGCCGCCCGGCTGGATTTTCCGGGCATGAGCTTTCTCAATCTCGAGGTCGCCGAGTCCGCGACCTCGACGCTGCTGCCGGAGCGGATAGACCTGGTCACTGCGCTCCATGCCTGCGATACGGCGACCGACGACGCCATCCGCTTCGCCCTGGAGAAACGCGCGCCCTTCATCGTCCTGGTGCCCTGCTGCCAGGCCGAAGTGGCGAGCCTGCTCAAGCGCGACAAGGCGCTCGCGCTATCGCGCAACGCCCTCTCGGAAATCTGGCGCCATCCCTTGCACACCCGGGAGTTCGGCAGTCATGTCACCAACGTGCTGCGCTGCCTGCAACTGGAAGCGCACGGCTACCAGGTCAGCGTCACCGAACTGGTGGGCTGGCAGCATTCGATGAAAAACGAACTGATCATCGCCCGGCGCAAGGATCTGCCGGGCCGGCGTTCAGGCGAACGCCTGAACGAATTGCTGGAGATGCTCGGGCTAGTCGAACTCGGCCGGCGTTTCTACTGCCCAGCTTGATTTCTTTATTCGGAGTGGCCGTGTGCCGTCGCTGCCGCCGCCATACCCGCCCGATTTCAAGAACAGCGCCCTTGACCTAAGTCAATCATCGAGGAGGGGCTGTAGCTAATATCCCTGTCGTTGTGTTTTTCGCTGGAGCAAAGCGCGCATGAGCTTGTCGCGCCGGATCGTAGGCAAGTGAAAAGAAGGCTCATTTAGCGAATAACGTGGCTGGCTCATCTAGCGAGCCTGTGGAAGTGGATACTGGCTACATAGCGCACGGGCGCTGGAGCCAGGAGATGCAAAATGAGGACGAGAGAATTGGCAAGGCTCATCGGGACATTGG
>CAILCO010000171.1 GCA_903832735.1 uncultured Sterolibacterium sp. | reverse complement strand
CCACGAAATACCTCGCAAATTATCTCGGTTGGTTCAGGGCGCTCGACCGGTCGCCGCGATTCAGCCCGGATCCCGTGCAGTTGCTCGCTCTCGCCGTCAGGGTATGAGTTCAACAACATCATTCGCTAAATGAGCCTTTTTGTAGCTATCGAGTAGGCGCTGGTGCCTAGCCAGCCCTTCCAGCTTCATGCTCGTTGGCGTCAAGCCGAAGAAGCGCACGCTGCCGTCCACTGAGCCCATCACCGCATCCATCCGCAGGTTGCCAAACATCCGGCGGAAATTTACCGCGTAATCGTCGAGTTCCAGGTCGTCGTCCAGCATCACCTCTAGCACCACGTTCAAGGCCTGATAAAACAATCCGCGCTCGACCGTGTTTTCGTTATATTGCAGGAAGGTTTCCACCAGTTCTTGCGCCGCTTCAAATTGCTGCAAGGCGAGAGCAATCAGCAGCTTTAACTCAAGAATCGTCAGCTGACCCCAGGCCGTATTCTCGTCGAATTCGATGCCGATCAGTGTGCCGATGTCGGTGTAATCATCAAGCTCGCTGTCTTCTATACGGTCGAGCAGTGCTGCCAGGCTGGCATCGTCCAGGCGATGCAAGTTCAAAATATCGGCGCGGAACAACAGCGCCTTGTTGGTGTTATCCCAGATCAAATCCTCTAGCGGATATACTTCCGAATAGCCTGGCACCAAAATGCGGCAGGCCGTTGCGCCTAAATTCTCATACACCGCGATGTAGGCTTCTTTGCCCAGGTCTTCGAGCATGCCGAACAACACCGCGGCTTCCTCGGCATTGGAGTTTTCACCCCGGCCGGAAAAATCCCACTCGACAAAATCGAAATCGGCTTTGGCGCTGAAAAAGCGCCACGACACAACGCCGCTGGAATCAATAAAGTGTTCAACAAAATTATTCGGCTCAGTCACGGCGTTACTTTCAAAGGTGGGCCGAGGTAAATCGTTCAGGCCTTCAAAACTGCGACCCTGCAGCAACTCCGTCAGACTGCGTTCCAGCGCCACCTCCAAGCTTGGGTGTGCTCCGAACGACGCAAACACCCCGCCAGTACGCGGGTTCATCAAGGTGACGCACATCACTGGAAACTCCCCGCCCAGCGACGCATCCTTCACCAGCACCGGAAAGCCCTGCTTTTCCAACTCCTCTATCCCGGCCAGAATGCCGGGATATTTCGCCAGAACTTTGTGCGGCACATCAGGCAGTGCGATTTCACCTTCGAGAATTTCGCGTTTGACCGCCCGTTCGAAAATTTCCGACAGGCATTGCACCTGCGCTTCAGCCTGCGTGTTACCGGCACTCATGCCATTGCTGAGGAACAGGTTGTCGATCAGGTTGGACGGGAAATACACTACCTCGCCGTCCGACTGGCGCACAAACGGCAGCGAACAGATGCCGCGCTGGATATTGCCGGAGTTGGTGTCGTAGAGATGCGAACCACGTAACTCGCCATCGGGGTTGTAAATTCGCAGGCAGTATTCATCGAGTATTTCAACCGGCAGCGCATCTTTAGGGCCAGGCTTAAACCAGCGCTCATTCGGATAATGCACAAATGCCGCGTTGGCAATGTCTTCCCCCCAAAACTGATCGTTGTAGAAATGATTGAAATTCAGCCGCTCGATAAATTCGCCGAGCGCCGACGCCAATGCGCTTTCTTTGGTCGCTCCCTTGCCATTGGTAAAACACATCGGCGAGTGCGCATCGCGGATGTGCAGTGACCAAACATTGGGAACAATATTGCGCCACGAAGCGATTTCAATTTTCATGCCCAAGCCCGCCAAAACCCCCGACATATTGGCGATGGTTTGCTCCAGTGGCAGATCTTTGCCGGCAATATAGGTACTCACTGCCGAAACTGGATTCAACATCAGCAATGCCTGTGCATCGGCATCTAAATTTTCCACCTCCTCAACCACAAACTCAGGCCCGGTTTGCACCGCCTTTTTCACCGTACAACGGTCGATGGAGCGCAAAATGCCCAGCCGGTCTTTGGCGGAGAAATCCGCCGGCAACTCGACCTGAATCTTTAAAGTCTGCTTGTGGCGGTTTTCCGGATCAACAATATTGTTCTGCGACAGGCGGATGTTGTCGGTAGGAAGATTGCGAGTTTGGCAGTACAACTTGACAAAGTAAGCCGCACACAAAGCCGATGAAGCCAGAAAGTAATCGAACGGACCGGGCGCTGAGCCATCGCCCTTATAGCGGATAGGCTGATCGGCCACCACCGTGAAGTCATCGAACTTGGCTTCAAGACGAAGCTTGTCGAGAAAGTTGACCTTAATTTCCATGTGGGAATCTCAAAATAGCGTTCATAACGAATTGGCCGCTATTATCGGGGTTTCCCAGCGGGAAAACCGTCACATGGCTACCAATTGCCATAGGTCGGGTCGGTAATGTAACTTCCCTTCGCCCAAAAGTTTAGGAGGAAAGCTGCGGCGCTGCAGAGGGCGGGGGCAATCGTCGGATGACGCTGACCCAGGGTGGCTGCGCCCGAGTGTTAGAACAAGCCTTGAGGAAATATCCCTTTTTTCAGCAAGACCTCAAACTCTTCCGGCGGTACAGGTTTTGAGAACAGAAAGCCTTGCGCGTAGTCGCATCCTGCGGCCGCCAGCAGGTCGCGCTGTGCCTCCGTTTCAACACCTTCCGCGATCACTTCAAGTCCCAGTTTGTGCGCCATCACGATGATCGCCTCGGATAACGCGAGGTTGTTGGCGTCCGTCTCCAGATTGCTGACGAATGAGCGATCGATTTTCAGATAATCGATATCGAATTTCTTGAGATAGGAAAGTGAGGAAAACCCAGTACCGAAGTCGTCGATCGCCACCTGTATCCCCGCTTCAAAAAATTTGAGCAAGGTGTTGGTCACTTCCGACTCCGCGTTCAACAGCAGCCCTTCGGTAATTTCGATCACGATATGTTTTCCCGACAGGCCCAAGCCCCTCAGGTGTTCGGTCCATTCCTCGCAAATCAGCGCGCCTTGGTGAAACTGGATGGGCGAGACATTCACGCTCAGTTGAAGATTGTCATGGCAAAGTACATTCCACGATTTTGCCCATGCTGCCGACTCCTTGAATACCCATCGCCCGATCTCGTTGATCAGGCCGGTCTCCTCCGCCAGTGGGATGAATTCCACCGGGCTGACCATGCCGCGTTCAGGATGCTGCCAGCGGATAAGCGCCTCGGCTTTCTGGATGCGTCCGGTCGATAATTTGACGATTGGCTGGAAATGGACCCTGAATTGCTCTGCTTCTATTGCGTAACGCAGGTCGTTGATCAGGCGCAGGCGGTTCTGCGCCTCATCCTGCAAGGACTGCGTGAAGTAGCTGGCGCGATTACGCCCCTTGCTCTTCGCCACATACATCGCCTGATCCGCATTCTTTATCAAGGCGTCGATGTCCGTGGTGTCATTCGGATAAAGGGTGATGCCTATGCTGGCCGTTACGTAGACCGCTTCGCTGCCAAGTTGAAACGGCTTTGCCAGCCCACCGATGATCTTCTGTGCCACATCCTCGATATGGTTGGTTTCGGCAATCGAAGATAGCACCACGGCAAACTCATCACCCCCCAAGCGGGCCACGGTATCCGATTCACGCAAACAGGAACGGATGCGGCGGGCCGCTTCCTGCAACAGATGATCGCCAACGGCATGGCCGAGCGTGTCGTTCACTTCCTTGAACCGGTCGAGGTCGATCAAGAGCAAGGCCAACGGCAGGCCTACCCGATCTGATTTCTTGGCCTCATTCCCAAGGCGGTCGCGGAACATGTCCCGGTTGGGCAGTCCGGTCAGCGTGTCGAAGTTGGCTTGCCGCCAGATCACCTCTTCGGATTTCTTCTTCTCGGTGATGTCCCGGATGATGCCGCGGTAGGCGGTAACCGATCCCTCCTTGTCCTTCACGGCGGTATAGGAACAGACAACAGTTATATGTTCCCCATTCTTCTTCTTGCCGACGAGCTCGAATTCGGCAAAGCCCTGTTCATTCACGCTCGAGAGAACGAAATTTCTTTCCTCGGGGCGAGCATAGATGTCTCTCGCGAGATCAAGAGCAAGCATTTCTTCCCTCGAGTCATAGCCGAACATCCGGATGGCTTTCTGGTTGATCTCGGAAAATCGCCCTGACGGGGTGCTGATAAAAAGTCCGTCGAAGGACTCCTCGAACAGCAAACGGTATTTCTCTTCACTCTCCCGCAGCGCATTCTCTATCCGCTTGCTCTCGGTGATGTCAATAAAGCTGGCCCGGACCAATTGTCGATCAGCGGCAGGCAGAAGAACCAGCCTGACCTCGCAAAGAATATCCTGCCCCTTGCGGTTGCGCACCAGGCGCTCGAATTTCATTTGCTCGCCGGCCAGAATGCGCTGGCCGCGGTCATTGATGCTTTCAAAAGAGGGGGCGCCTTCGGGTTGATCGGGCGCGTAAAAGTATTGCGGGCCGTGGCTGAGAATTTCGTCACGGCTGCAAGCGAAGAGCCGTTCTGCGCTGGATGTCGCGTCCACGAACAAGCCGGATTCGAGATCATGGACCAGAATCGCCTCGGGTGCATCCTCCGACAAGGTACGGAAGCGGGCTTCGCTCTCCCTCAGAGCCGTATCCAGTCGCTTGCGCTCGCTAATATCGCGGACAATTGCGAAAAACGCTTGTTGCCCATGCAGGTGCATGGCCCTGTTGGCTATTTCAACGGGCAGAACTGTGCCGTCTTTATGCACTGTTGCCGATTCATACACCAGATATCCTTGGTTCAGAACCTTGGCCAGCCTGTCCTCTAAACTTGGAGTGAACTGGGGTAGGACAAAATCGCCGATGGGCCTCCCGAGCATCTCATCCTTGGTATAGCCTAGCTGCCGATAGCCGATACGATTGACTTCCTTGATGATGTGATCACTATCCAGAACGAACATGGAATCGGCCGCCAGATCGAACAGCTCACGATAACCGTCTTCACGAAGCATCGCCCCGCCTTGAATTGTTTTAGGTTCTGTCATGCTGGCCCCTGATGCCCCAACGAAGCAATACCGGTAACGCCAATTAAGCATCGCCAGGCCCGCTTACGCAAGGCCGACAATCAATGTTGCGCAAATTATAGACAGATTCGTCCATCCCCTGAGGTGCTTTGAATAGTCCGGCTGGGCTCAATGTCGCTGTAACGGCAGACTTTTCCGCCATCAGGCGGTCAGATAGATACCGGCGATGGTTCCTTGATTTTCCTCAGCGACAAATTCGCATTTTCAACGAGAGCCGCTTGCATCTCTTGCGGTACCCAAATCAAACCCTTGACCAAGGATTCCATTGTGGCGAGCGGCAAAAGTTGCTTGGCGGTCGCAAGATCTTCTGGGAGTGCCGGATTGTCTGGACCTGCAATCATGTGCCGCGCTGTAACACCTGCAAGACGGGCCAGCTTAGCCCGTACGCTATCTTGGCCCCGTATCAGTTGGATAAGGATAGCTGGTAGCTTCCAGTTCTCAGCGCATTTCAAAGTCAAATCGTGAAACCGGAACCCACAGGCGACATTCTGCGCTTCCGCACTTCGCTTGGCTCCACCAGTTGCCAACAGTTCCATTGCAGCTTGCGGCAAGTCGGGGGCAAAGTGCCAAAGCAGAAGTTCTCCAATCTCCGACAGCAACGCTGCCACTAACACCTCGTCTGGCGAGGCATCGGCGCGTAGCGACGACCAAGCCGCTGCTATCAACCCAGCCAGCACTGCTCGGGCTTCGCATTCCGCCAAACCGGGAAGTACCTCGTCGGCCTCAGGACTATTTACAAGAAACTCACAAAAGGCAGTCGCGCCCAAATGCATCAGGGCCACGAGCGGAGTAAGTGTTTCGTGCCCGAGCCGGGTGGTTCGCCTTTCTTCGGCTTCTCTGAGCAAACATAAACAAAGAAAGGGATCGCTATTAGCCAAATCGACTAGTTCCTGAATGGCGAGCTCGCCGCCCTTTGCTTCTTCAAAGGCACGCAAGGCTAATTTGGATCTAGGCATCACCGGAAGTCGCTGCGCTGTCAGATAAGCAGCCCACTGGGGCAGGCCCCAATACTTTCTCCGTACGACGGATGTTTCAACCTGCGGAAGACGATACGCATGGGAGGCCAATGCGGATTTCATCTGAGAAAGCTGTCCGTCGGAGATTGCCGTGAATTTCAGGGAAATCAGCACAGCTTCTTGCCCTGGATTACGCGACAAAACCTTGCACTTCAAAATGACTGGCGCTGAGCCGGCGATCAGGCAGACCCTCACCAAGGCAACCATGTCAGCGAGAGGCGCGGCGTTTGTCAATAAGGCACAACCGCCCTCCGATAGATCGCTCAGTTGAGCTAGCGACTGGTGATCGCCAGCCGCGTCCTGCCAGATTAGCAGCGCGTCAATAGGAGACGTTGGTTCGTAACGGATATGTTCGCGACGTTCGATTGCCATGTTGGTGACTGCCGAGCCAGGATTGCCCATTCGATAATCAGACGTGGAAGCCCGCAATTGCCAGGTTCAGTTCCCCTGCCGATTGCTTTAATGCCGTGGCCGCACCGCTCATGCCTTTCGCAGCGCTACTGGACCTCTCTGCCGCATTCGCTATGTGTTCCATATTCTGCGCAATCTCGGTGCTAGCAAGCTTTTGCTCGCGCACTGAGTGCGCAATCTCGTCGATTCCCCTCTCTGCGTGTTCAACGGATTCGCGCGCTTGCTCAATCGTTCCTTGCACCTCCACCGCAAGCCCAGTGCTGGCCTGGATTGCTTTAGTCCCGTTTCTGATGGCATTTCGTACGTCTTCGCTTTGCGCAATGATGCTCCTGGCCATGCCATCGATCTCCCCGGCAGTGGCGCTCGATTTTTCGGCGAGCTTGCGCACTTCATCTGCGACCACAGCAAACCCCCGTCCCTGATCACCCGCACGGGCCGCCTCGATGGCGGCATTTAGTGCGAGGAGGTTAGTCTTGTCGGCAATTTCGCGTACTTCCTGAGTCATATCGGTAATCGCGCTGGTACTCCTGACAAACTCCTCCACCGCCCCGGAGATTTGATTGACGATTTCCTGAATGGCGCGGATCTCGTTGGTAAGGGCACCCACCTTGATATTTCCTTCCGCGGTCTTGCCGACACTTTCACTGGACAAGCGATGGACTTCGTCAGCAGTGTCCGAGACCGTTGTTATCGAAACTGTCAATTGCTCGATAGAGGCGGCACTCGCCGAAATCGATTCGGACTGCTGGTCAGAGCTTTCACGCAAGGTGGTCGCCGTTTCCGATAACTGCCCGGCTGCGCCATTCACTTCCATATTCGCTGCACTGACCTGCCGCACAATTAACTGTAGCTTTTGCACCATGCCGTTGAATGCTTCTGCCATGCGCCCAATTTCATCGCGGTTTCCTACGCTGGCGCGCAGCGCCAAATCATTGGTCGCGGCAATATTCAGCATGGTCTTTTCCAAAGGCTCATTTAGCGAATGATGTTGTTGAACTCATACCCTGACGGCGAGAGCGAGCAACTGCACGGGATCCGGGCTGAATCGCGGCGACCGGTCGAGCGCCCTGAACCAACCGAGATAATTTGCGAGGTATTTCGTGG
>CAILCO010000170.1 GCA_903832735.1 uncultured Sterolibacterium sp. | reverse complement strand
GGAGTTTCCCTGGCAGCACGGCTTCATGTACACGCCGCCGTTCTGGATGTTCCACCAGCACTTCAACACCTGCCCGCGCCCGGCGCGCTACCTGGCCTGCAGCCTCGGCAGCCGGCGCTACCCGTTCATATCGCTGCGGCGCAAAAGTGCCGAAGGCGCCGGTTCGGTGTCGATCACCCAGGGCGGTCGCCAGCTCGAATACGAGGACCAGGATCCGCGCATCCATCGCAAATGGCTGGAGGCCTTGCGCCAGACCGGCGTGCCCTCGGAAATGGGCGAGATCTTCGACGAAGCCGCGATCCTCGCCTTGCCGCCCGAAGCCCTGACCGGGGTCATCCGCCAGCCGCGCTCGATCGGCCCCGCGGTCTAGGGGATTCGACATGCCGCACGATCTCGAACTCGACCACGAACACGAGCAACTGTCCGAAGCCGACAGTGCCGCCATCGCCCAGGCGATCTGGGAGCAGGAGACGATCGCGCTGACCACCGTCGGCATCGATATCGGCAGTTCCACGTCGCATCTGCTGTTCGCCCGCGTCACCCTGAAGCGCCTGTCGGAGGGCTTGTCCAGCCGCTTTGTAGTGATCGACCGGCAGGTGATCTGGCGCTCCGCCATCATGCTGACGCCTTTCCTGGCGGACGGCGGGATTGATGCCGAGAGTCTGGCGCACTTCATCCACCATGCCTACCATGATGCCGGGTTGCATCGCTCCGATATCGACAGCGGCGCCGTGATCCTCACCGGCGAAGCGATCAAGCGGAAAAACGCCCGGGCCATAGACGAAATCTTTGCCCGGGAATCCGGGAAATTCGTCTGCGCCACCGCCGGCCACAAGCTGGAATGCATCCTGGCGGCGCACGGCTCCGGCGCCACCGAACTGACCAGGCGCCGGAAACAATGCGGACTTCATGTCGATGTCGGCGGCGGCACCACCAAGCTGGCCTTGATCGATCGCGGCGAAATCATCAGCGTGGCCGCCGTTGCCGTCGGCGGCCGCCTGCTGGCGCAGGACGCGACGGGCGCCTGGACGCGCATCGACGACTCGGCGCAGCGGGTCGCCGGCGCGCTGGGGATGGCGGCCACGCCGGGCGGATTCGCCGACGAGTCGGCCAGACTGGCGGTTGCCCGACGCCTGGCGACGCTAGTCGTGGATCAGATTTCCGGCACGGCGATCGATGAACTGGGTCATGCCCTGGAGTTGACGGAACCGTTAGCGCGGACGGTAGCGCCCGACTTCATCAGCTTTTCCGGCGGGGTGGCCGAATATATTTTCGGCCGCGAGAGCGCCGACCACGGCGACATCGCCAGGCTGCTGGCCGATGAGATCGTCAGCCAGCTCAAGGCGCGCATCGCGATTCCCGTCGTCGAACCCAGGGAACGGATCCGCGCCACGGTGATCGGCGCGTCGCAATTCACCGTGCAGGTGAGCGGCAAGACCATCTACCTGCCGGATCCGGGCGTGTTGCCGGTGCATAATGTGCCCGTGGTCCGGCTGGGACTGGATATCGCCGACCGGATCGAGGTAGCCCAGATCGTTGCCGCCTTGAACAGCAAGGCCGACCTGCTCGATCTCAAGCCCGGCGCCCGCCTGGCAATCGCCCTGACCTGGGCCGGCGAACCGGCGCACGACCGGCTGTTCGCGCTGGCCCAGGCCATCATCCAGTTCGCCGCGCCCACCGGGCAACGCGATGAAACGCTGTTCCTGATGATAGACGGTGACATCGCTGCCTCCCTGGGCCGCATCCTGCACGACGAACTGCATCTCGCCGGCAAGGTCGTCTCTATCGACGGCATCAGCCTGCGCGACCTGGACTTCGTCGATGTCGGCGCATGGCTGGACCCGCCGGGCGTGGTCCCCGTCGTGATCAAGTCGCTGCTGTTTTCCTGAGCGTCGCTAGAGCAGGAATCGATGTCGCGGGCAGCGCATGGTCTGTCCGGGAGAACGGATAATTCAGTTCGTTACCGAACCGACCGGCGACGACGTCGCGTTTAGTCTCGATGTCTTGCCGGGATAACCTGTCAATCCGGAAGCCAGCCGCGGCCACGGCCGCCAGGATGATTGCACCATCATCAGGAGAAAATAATGCAAATTCAAGTCAATACCGATCACAACGTCGATGGTCATGAGGCATTGATCGAGCATGTCACTGGCGTGGTGAAGCATGCTCTGAGCCGGTTCACCGGGCAAATCACGCGCGTTGAGGTTCATCTGAGCGACACCAATGGCCACAAGAGCAGCGCCGACGACAAGCGCTGCCTCATCGAAGCCCGCCTCGAAGGCCGCCACCCCATGGCCGCCACGCACCATGCCGAGACCTTGCATCAAGCCGTCGATGGGGCCGCCGATAAATTGGTCCGCTCGATCGAAAGCACACTCGGGCGGTTGCACGATCACAAGACTCGCGCCGCGGCCTCTCCGCCGACTGAAACGGCGCCAGCGGATGAGTGATTAGTCCAACGAAGGGTGATATTATTTCCTGAAATATCTGGAGGTAGTCATGTCTATACTTACACAAGAAATGAAGGCTATGGTAGCCGAACAGCAGTGCTTCATCGGGACGGTCAGCAAGGCGGGAATTCCGAATGTGGCTCCCAAACGGTCGACGCGGGTTTTCAACGATGAGACGCTGATCTTTAACGAAGGCACCGGCGGAGCGACCTACGAGAATATCGCAAACGGGTCGAAAGTCTCGGTCGCTGTTGTCAATCGCGAGATTCCCGATGGCTACCGTTTCCTCTGCGATGCCGAAATGCAGAGTGAGGGAGTCGCCTACGAGCAGGCGAAAGCAGTTTCACTGAAGAACGGGATGCGTGCGCCGAAGGCGGTCGCACTCCTACATATCACTGAGATCCACTCACTCAAACCCGGCCCGACTGCCGGGAAAAAAATCGGCTGATCACGCACGGACAAGTCCGGCACGCGAATCCGCACCGAACGGTTCGAGAAGTTGAGGTCATGAAGATCGATGGACACCGAGCCGAGCGAAGAAAGCGCTGGGCATGATCCGGTTCAATTCAAGCTGGCTATGCCACCAGCAAAGTACCTCTTAATCGAAGGTCGCCGTTGCCGCAACGGCGGCAGAGCATATTTAGGAAGGGTACTTGCATGGCCGAACGCGAGCCCGATCGCGAACTCTACAAGCACGCCGACCCGCTCGACGCCCTTAACCGGAGCATGCCGCTCGACCAGAAGCTCGCTTCGATCCACGAGGTTCTCTATGAGCAGGTTGGGTCCGTGGACCGGATCTCGGTCGCCGCCTATGACCCGGCCAGCGACCTGCTTAAGACCTTCCTTGCCAGTTCGCCCGGTGGCAACAATCTGGTGCGCTACGAGGCCCGCCTCGCCGAATCGCCCTCCCTCGCGGAGATCCTGCGGGCCGGACGCCCGCGCGTGGTCAACGATCTTGAACTATTCCGCCGGGGGCGCCACCTCCATACCAGAGTCATAACGGAGGATGGGTACCGTTGGAGCTATACCGTCCCGATGTATCTCGACGGCTCCTTCTGGGGATTCATCTTCTTCAATTCGCGCAGTGCGGGCGTGCTGCCCGAGCCGGCGCTGCGCACGCTCGACGTCTATGGCCACCTCATCTCGGCCATCGTCACCGCGGAAATGCTCGCGGTGCGGATTCTCGCCGCGGCGGTCAAGACGGCCCACGACATGGTGCACTTCCGTGACCCGGAAACCGGTGGCCACATCGACCGGATGGCCCGCTACGCGCGCCTGATCGCCCAACACCTCGCAGCGACCGGCGCCGCCTCGCTCGACGACGCCGCCATCGAGCGCATCTTCGAGTTCGCTCCCCTGCACGACATCGGCAAACTCGCCCTGCCCGACCGCATTCTGCTCAAGCCCGCCCGGCTGTCGGCGACGGAGCGCGAGGAGATGAAGCAGCACACGGTGCGCGGCCTGGAGATGATAGAGGCGATCGCCCACAATTTCGGCCTGGAACACCTCGACGGACTGGACCTCTTGCGCCACATCGCCGAGTCGCATCACGAAACCATGGACGGAGGCGGTTACCCACACGGACTGCACGACGGGGAGATCCCTCTGGAGGCGCGCATCGTTGCCGTCGCGGATGTCTTCGATGCCCTCACCAGCGCCCGCCCCTACAAGCCTTCCTGGACCGATGATGAGGCTTATGCCTGGCTGCGCAAGCTTTCGCGGTCGAAGTTCGACGAGGCCTGCGTCGATGCTCTGCTGTTCAACAAGCAGAAGGTGAAGGAGATCCAAGCGCAGTTCCAGGACCCCGGTACAGATCCTCTGACCGGCAGCACACGCCAATCAGACTCGGAAGGCGGAGGAATATAGCCCCCCCGCGCCGTTCGACCCTTTCACCCGGCCAATGAAATGATCGAGCGACCGATATGGAGGGAATGCTCAACCGAGGGCGGGCATAGGGATCCGAGGAGGCCAATAGAACGGCCTATAGGACATCGTGAGGACGGGCCATACCTACCCCCTTCCCCGGGCCAGATAAATGGCTCTAAGGCGATTCTATGGAGTCCGAGAGGCTTCCATGGGTGGTTACCCATCCCGGGAACCTGAGGACGGGGACGCAACTATGGCAATCGATTGAAAATGGCGGAGGCGGAGTCTTTTTGTTGAGGAGCCCACTGTTTGGCGACAGTTTGGCGACACCCAGTAAGCACGCAGGCTTCCAGCCCTTGGTTTGCACTG
>CAILCO010000169.1 GCA_903832735.1 uncultured Sterolibacterium sp. | reverse complement strand
CAGAGTTCAAGGATCGTTACAATCGCCATTGGCGGCTCGAAAAATTGGGCTTCATGTCACCCTTTGAAATTCGCCAGGCTTATGCCATGCGAAAGGCTGCCTGAGTTGCAAAACCGTGTCCAGACAATCCGAGCCGGTACAGCTTCAATTATTTTGTCCGTGACTTCCTGGTAGATATCGAAGCTTCCCTTACCTGCTCTTTGGTGGGCCTCGGGGGCGCGGGGGAAAGCCGCGTTGTGGGTGGTGGGGTGGTTGTTGGTTTGCATGGTGATTCTCCTTTCCGTGGTTGTGCTGCTCATTGGAGCCGCCTCGCTGTTGAGGCCGGAAAGGTGTGGCCCGAAGGGGCGCAGGGGAAAACGAGGGTGGAGCAGCGGCACGTGACAGGCGGGGTTTCGACGGCGAGCATTACCGCAGCCGAGCTGGCGAGGGCAGCCCCGCAGGGGCCGAGGATATGGCGCAGCAGGAGCCGCCTGGCGCGGGTCGATGCAGGGCGCGGCAACTTGCGCCCGGTCTAGCCCTCCCCCTGCGCAGCGCCTTGCAGGCCCTGGGCGGCCTCCCTATGAGTAGAACGCGGAAAGGTCAGGCAGACGACAACGGTTTCTCCACCACGGCGCGGGGCCAGCTCTATCGGCCTTGCGCCTTTCGCCGCTTGCGGCGCTGACTCTCGATGTCTCGATCGGCAAGCGGGGGGAGTCTGGCTCGGCGGCGATCTGTGGGCGGCGGTTATGCCAACAGTTCGTCGAGTGCAGCGCAGGGCGAAGCCGTGCGGGGGCTGCACGATCCGGGACAGGCGGGGGCGTGGGGATAACGGGGCGCTTGCCGATCGAGCCTTAACCCTTAAGGCCCGCATCGCGGGCCGACGAAAGGGATTGAAGCCGACAGGGCGAGACTTGTTACGCGAGGCTCGCTGCGCTCAGCATGAAAGCCCGGCCCCGGCCTCCAGGCCGGGGTAAGCACCCTCCCCTGCCCTTTGAATTGCCCGGCTCGATAGATGACGACCGGTTAGAATCCAGCCATGCTGAAATTCCGAATTGCCAAGATCCCTGGCGCCCTCGCCGCTTGCTTGTTCACCCTGACATGCGTAGCGCAGCCCGCGACGATAGTCAGCACTCGGCCACACGCCGGGTCTTCATACCAGCCGGAAGCGCAAGTCTACTTCTCGCCCAAAGGCGGGGCCGCCGCCGCGGTCATCAAAGAGATCGACAACGCACGCTCAAGAATTCGCGTTCAGGCGTATTCGTTCACCCATGCCGGCATCGCCAAGGCTTTGCTCGACGCCAAACGCCGTGGCGTCGACGTGGCGTTGATCCTCGACAAGAGCAATCGCACCGCCAAATACAGCGCCGCCGACTTCACGGCGCATGGCGGCATCCCCACTTACATTGACGCAGCGCACCCCATCGCTCATTCCAAAATCATGATTGTCGATGACGCGATCGTGATCACAGGCAGCTTCAATTTCACCAAGGCGGCGGAAGAGAGCAATGCCGAAAACCTCCTGGTGCTGCGTTCTCGGGAACTCGCCGCACGCTATCTTGAAAACTGGACCGCGCACCTGGCGCATTCCCAGCCGTATGCAGGCCGCTAGTAGGTATTGGTGCAGCCTTACCCACCGCCCCGACGCGTGACCGCGCCGCCTGGTGATAACTGGCCTCTCGCGACGCATAGGCTCGCGGGCCAGTTCTCAACAGGTTCGGGCCGTGGATAAGGCTCTTTGGTGTAGGTACCCTCCCCTTCGCTGCGCCTTGGAGGCATTGGGCGGCGCCAATGAGTAGAACGCGGAAAAGCCCGTCAGACACAACGGATTCCCCACCACGGCGCGGGGCCAGCACTCCCGGCCTTGCGCCCTTCGCCGCTTGCGGCGCTGACTCTCGATCGGCAAGCGGGGGGAGCCTGGCCCGGCGGCGATCTGTGGGCGGCCGCTATGCCAACAGTTCGTCAAGTGCAGCGTAGGGCGAAGCCGTGCGGGGGCTGCAGGATTCGGGACAGGCGGGGGCGTGGGGATAACGGGGCGCTTGCCGATCGAGCCCAAGCCCTGCACGCTTTCTACATTTGTGGCGCGGCGCCCTGCCCCACTTGTGCAAACTGCTCTTACGTGGTCGAACGAAGCTTGTAGATATGCTTGCTCATGGCATTCTCCGGAAGAATGGAAAAAGCCCAAACAATCCTCCGTTGTTCCGTCTTTCCATCATAACGGTATTCCGCTACGATCACGGTATTCCGCTAAAGCGGAGACACGGGACGCCGTTATCACGGTATCCCGTATCAACGGATTGCCGTCACGGAACGACGGTCTTCCGTTATTCCGTTATTCCGTAAAGGAGATCTAAGTGATTGTTTTGATAGGCGGTGAGAAGGGTGGCACAGGTAAGAGCACTATTGCGTGCAACTTGGCAACCTGGCTTTCGCGAGAGGGCAAGGATGTATTGCTCCTCGATGCGGATCCCCAGGCAACAGCAAAGCGATGGGTCGACCGTCGCAATGATCTCCAAGGGGACCGGCCGAAGTTAGCTGTCGCCCAGGCAACCGGAGACGTTTTCAAGCCGGCGCGAGACTACGCCACGCGCTACGGCGAGGTCGTTATTGACGCGGGGGGTCGCGACAGCAAGGAGCTGCGCACTGCCATGGTCGCCGCGGACGTGCTTCTGGTTCCTATTCGAGCCTCTCAACCGGATCTAGAGACGATGGATCACGTCAACGAACTGGTCGCATTAGCGAGGGGGATGAACCCCGATCTTAAGGCCTACGCACTGATTTCAATGGCGCCAAGTAACCCGATGATTAACGAAGTGGCGGAAGCAAACGCTTTCTTGTCCGACTTTGCAGAGTTGCGACTTGCCCAAACCTTCATCCGCGACCGCAAAGTCTTTAGAGACGCAATGCTTGAAGGAAAGGGAGTTATTGAGATGAATAACAGCCAAGCCAGAGCAGAGATCCAATTGCTGGGCCAAGAAATATACGGAATAACGGAATAACGGAATAACGGAGAAATAACATGAGTAAGTTTAAGCACGTCGAGACGAGGAAGGAACCGGATCCTCAAGCCCTGGCAGCATTCGCTGCGGGCGCGGAAACTCGAAGCACGATTCTCGCAAATGGTCTTGCCGACGGAGTGACGGAACCGCGGAATCCCGATGCAGAGACCAAGGCGACCATTCCGGCCAAGAAGCTCACAGTGCTTCTCGACCGCGAGCGTTGGCTCCAACTAAAGTCCCGTTGTGCGGCGGAGGATCGAAGTGCTCAGAAGATATTTGTAGCTGCGCTAGATCGCTACCTCGCCGATGCGACCGTCTAGAGAAACATCGGAGTGCCCGCAAAGGTAACAGTTATCAGGAACCGCCACTTAAGTGATAAGCAGGGCGAAGATACAAAGTAATATTCCCTTGGATACAGTCTCTTAGAGGAAGTGATTACTAACTGGGTCGGTGCCAAACGGCCTACTGGTAACGCTTTTCGGGAACCGTATTAGCTCTATAGGGTATGCATTAGGTGATGCTTTCCAGGTACCTTGTGTGGCTGTCGTACTTTTGCTTTTTCTGAACTCAACTAAGAAAGCACACACATTTGCTTGTGTGTTTTTTTGCAGTTAACACCTTAAACCTGTTAACAACTGCCCAATGCCCCTGCTGGCGCGGGTTTCAGAGCATCAAGGTAACGGTTTACGGGAAGTAAGGTAACGGTTCCCGGGGACCTGCGCCCCATATGGTGCTGGTTTCCGGGTACTTGAGGTAACGGTTTCCGGGAATGTTCTCGTCTTGAGTAACGGTTACCAGGGACCACGCTCCGCTAGGTAACGCTATTCAGGAACCATCGGCCCAGTGCGTTAGGGTAACCTTCAGCAGGATCCAGGAATCTTGTCGCAAAGGTGATGCTTAACGGGAAGCTTGCAAAGGTGACATGGTTCGATGTACCTTTCGTCTGAGCATAGGTGACAAAGGTGTTATTACCATATCGTGGCTGCCCGAAAAAAACTGCCAGTTGCCGTCGAGAAAGAAAGCGAAAGCTTCAAGAAAACCAATGACGCCATCGGGCTTAGGGTTTCAAAGGGACATCTTACCTTCATGTCCCGCAAGCTGTTCAACGTCATGGTGCTGCATGCCCAACGGCTCGGAACACCAGGTGCCAATGCGCCAATCGAGACGCCCACTTCACACAAGTATTTTTGGGTTCCCGTCCAAGATATATCTCGCGATGCCCACTACAACTCGAACGACACCCAACTGTTGAAGGAAGTAGCCGAGGAGCTACAGGACATTCGCATCGTTAGCGAGACGGATCGAGAATGGACCTCGGAACGCCTGCTTGCGTCGGTCAAGTTGGTGAATCCGGCAGGGCTGCACAAGAAGGGCGGCAAGCTCTGGCTGGGTTACGAATTCCCGGCCGAGGTCATGAGCCTGGTCATGAATCCTAGGACTTACACCACCCTGACGCTCTATTACATGACAGTGCTCAGGACTGGTGCGGGGTTGGCGCTCTATGAAGTTGCTCGTTCCAACGCCTGGAAGCAGAACGGCCTAAGCGACAGGCGGCCATGGGAAACGTGGCGCGACTATCTGGAGGGGATGCCCGGTGAAGACATGCCCGACTGGAAGAAGCAGTACAAATTTTTCAAGGATCGTGTTCTCAAGAAAGCCTTGTCGGAAGTCAACACCCTGACTGACCTCCAAGTGGAGCTGTTCGAGTTCAAGGACGGGAGGAGGGTGATCGACCTGCAATTCAAGGTGACCAAAAAATTGCAGGCGGATCTGGCGCTACCGCCACCGCCGATCATTGATAGCCAGGTGATCGAGCGTTTGATGGCGCTGGGCATTGCCAAACAGGAAGCTGAGGCCATTTACGGCACGAATCCTGAGGTAGACCTGAAGGATGCGATTGGCTATACGTTCGATCGAATCAATAACTCCAAACTACCGCCGTTAGAGACGCCGGCGGCTTACTTCAAGGACGCGCTCAAGGGGCGATACGGTGCCAGGAAAAAGGCTATCGCTGAACCCAAGAAGGCACCGGAGGTGCCGATACAAAAGAGTCCTCCACTAGCCGATCCCGAGTTGGAAAAACGCCGTCAGGAAGCCCTGGTCAGCTTCGACAATCTGTCAGCGGTCGAGCGGGGGGATGTCCTTGCCAATTTTGTTGACGCAAACCCGGCTATGCGTGCAGCCGTCAGTAAGAGCACCCGTTCTAAGGCCGTGCGCACATCCCTGGCGGGATGGTTGGTACGAATTGGCTGATTCTGGTACTGATCACGAACCGCGGACCCTCGATTGCGGAAATTCGCTTAGTAGGCAAATGCTTTTGATGTAAAGACGGAGTAACGGAACGACGGAACGACGGAACCAGGAAACCGCGAAGGCTGTCGCGTGCCTCAATCAATGAAGAGGCCGTTAAAGAAAAAGTTGTGCACCCTCCCACTAAGACCTGAAGCCACTCATCACCTTTGCCCGTATTTGATCGACTACCGCGACGCAGCGACTCAGCATGTCGATCCCTCTCCAAATTTCCTATGTGCTACAATGTAGCCCACACGATAGGAGAGCGAAATGTCTGCGAATGCTGTAGTCCGTGCCCGCATCGATGAGCACATCAAAGAGGAGGCCACTGTTGTTTTGGCGGCCATGGGCCTTACTGTCTCCGATGCCTTCCGCATCCTGCTAACCCGAGTTGCGCGCGAAAAGGCCCTCCCGTTTGAGCCACTGGTCCCGAATGAAGCCACGCTCGCCGCTATGAAAGAGGCTCGCCAGGGCAAACTGGAGAAGGTGACGCTGACCGATCTTCAGGCGGTCCTCGATGCGGACGATTAAGCAGTCAGGGCAGTTTAAACGAGACTTGAAACGCGAGGCCAAAGGGCCGTACCGGTCCGCCTTGCGCGAGGATTTTGTGACCTTGGTGGAATCCTTGGCCAAGGATCAAGTGCTTGCGCCGCGCTATCAGGATCATGCCTTAACCGGCGATCGTAAAGACTTCAGAGACTGCCACGTGAAGCCGGACTTGGTGTTGATTTACCGGAAACCGGACGACGAAACCTTGCAGCTGGTCCGCCTCGGATCGCACAGTGAACTCGGGCTTTAGTCTTTTACTCATCGCCCTTCATGGGGCTCCTTGAGGGCTATTCACCGGGGGAGGGGAACAAAAAACGCTTGGCTGATTTCGATATCGGTCGTTTTAATGATAAATTAGACTATCATGATTATTGGCCTAATCATGATAGTATTTGCATAAGGCACTAAAAAACGCGCTTTTTGGGCGCTCTTGCAAGTCAATTTGATCCTTGCCCTGGCAACCCGCACCTGCACGGCGTCGGTTTGCCACCATTCGACGCTCATCGACGGTACGAACTGGCAAGTCGAAATACAACTGGATGGCGCGTTTTTGCTTGAATACGCCGTTGGAAGCCCCCAACGAAGCACCGAACGCCTGCAACGATATCAGCCTGCCGCCGCCAACTTGCGCGGGCGACCGCCTTTCAGACCGTTCTCGCGTGAGGTTTGAACCTTGGCAGCACTGCTGCGGCTACCGTTGCGCGCGGCGATCACTGTGGCGGCCATTTCCATTAGCGGTTTGCTGGCCGACACCAGGCCGGCTATTGAGACGTGAAGGTTGCGTTCGTCCAGGCACAACGCGCTACCGCCGAAACCAAGCGCCAATCGATCCAAATCGGCCCGGCTCAGTTGGGCCAGTTCCGGGTAGTTTTTCACCGGCAAGGCCACCGCGCTGTAATCCTTGAATCCAATCAGCAAGGACCCTAACGTCGGTAGGTACTGCACAGCGGTTGCGTGTAGCCCCTGACCGCGCCGTTTCCGCCCGCGCTCTATCGCTTGTTCCAGCACGGCCGCTGTCACCGGCTCATCAATGCGTTCCTGTGCTTTTACCGTTTTCATAACTCGATCTCCAATGAGCTGGCGTGCCCCGCTAACTGCAATATAGTCTTATAAGCCTGCGCGTCGAAGCGAGCGGCTTCAATCACGCAAGCGCTTGGCCGTTGATCCTTCGGGCTTACCACTTCATCCGCACCGGTATCCCATCGCTGGTTCACCAAACAAACCGTTTGCAGACTGTTCCACCAAATTTCACGGGCGCGACGTAGGTGGCTCGGTTTCTTGAGCGACTGCCGCAAGCTCTCCAATACTGCGACAGTCGGTTGGTTCTGCTCTGGCACCACGTCCCACAAACTTACACCGTTGTGCCAGTAGCTAAACTCGAATCGCGCTTCCCATTTGTCCGTGCCTACATGCACATGCGGCGGGCAGTGCTCGTTCCGTGTCAGGATGGCAATCACCATCCCCTTGTGCGTGCATACTTTCATATTAACCTAACAGTTAGGTAATGCAAGTATTGTACGTTAAATTGTCGAGGTAATAAGGCCTGTCCCGCAACCTAGCCACGAATCACGATTTCAATGTCATCGAGTGATTCCATAAACATGTCGTCTCCGTTCCCTCACGTGCCCGTGCCAAACACTTGGGTCAAAGTGGCGGTTGCGACGATGACTGAAATTGGTAAGGGGGTTCGTTTAAACACGGGGCGACGCCCTGGTGCGACGAACCGGAGCCGTTGTCCTCTTGAAACCGCAAGTGGCAGGGTGTAAAGTAAGGAATCCTTACTAGTGGAAATGGGTGTTTGCGATGCTTGCCAAGATGACCTCAAAAAATCAGCTGACGCTGCCCAAGAGCATCACAGCGGCCGTGGGGCCCACAGAATATTTTGAGGTGGAAGCCTGTAACGGCCAGATTGTGCTGACGCCGGTTCGTATCCAGCGTGGCGATGCGGTTCGCGCAAAACTGGCCGAACTGAATCTGGGAGAACAAGATATCGCCGCCGCCGTCACCTGGGCACGTCAATCTTCTGCCGCCAAGACCGTTCGCAAGAAGTGAAACGCCCAAAGGATTCAGCACCCCGGATCGTCATTGACACCAATCTGGTGTTATCGGCCCTGGTTTTTTCTCGGGGAAGGTTGGTGCCCTTGCGACAAGCCTGGCAAACCCACCGCATCCTGCCTTTAATTTCCAGCAATACCGCCGCCGAACTGATTCGCGTTTTAGCCTATCCCAAATTCAAGCTGTCACCGGCGGAACAACAGGAACTGCTGGGCGATTATCTGCCCTACTGCGAAGTGGTTCAGCTTCCCAACCCGCCACCGGTTACGCCCGTGTGCCGCGATGAATACGATGTCCCCTTTTTGCAGCTCGCGGTGGCGGGTAACGCCCAAGCATTGGTCACGGGGGACCAGGACTTGCTCAGTCTGACTGAGAAATTTACGCTGCCGATATTGACGGCAGACATTTTCTTGCAGACCCTTGAGCATGAGCTTGGCGAGAAATAACATGAACGCGCCGCTTTCTTCAAACCCAGTTCGCAAGCTCGGTCTGTCGCACATCGCTTTCTTCCGCAGTTACCTCGAAGGCCTGCCTCTCGATGAGATCGGCGAACTGTACCTGGAGACCGGCAAGGATCAGAAGCGCGCGAAGGCGACCCTGCGCTGGGTCCGTGATGCCCTGATCAACGCGGCCCGCCGAGAAAAACCCTCCTACGCTCGGCTCTTCAGGATCACCCCGTCACAACTGGCGGACAGTCCGGGTTCCGGATTACATGCCGGCGGTCCGTTGTCTGGCATCCCTAGTCTGGAAGCGTTCCAGACCGAGCGCGATCCGGACAATTTTTTCACTGAGGCCGAGCTCATCAAGGCGTACAACGAAGAGTACGCCAGCCGCTTTGATCCCAAGGCGGTGCGAAGGGCAGGGCGCAACCAAAAACTCAGAAAACGCATTCGCGACGCCCTGGCCTGGTTCGAAGGCTTTTTACCGGAAAAGCCGCAACCCGGTGATCAGTTGTCCGCCTGGCTCGACGAAGTGATCGCTAACCGACTGCGTCAGGGCGGCATTTTAACTATCGATGATCTGGCCGGCCTCATTCGGGCCAAAGGGGAATCTTGGTACAAGATCGTGCCTTGGTTTGGCAAAGCGTCGGCGTCCCGGGTAATGAACTGGCTCATCCTGAACCAAGTGGTCCCGCTCCCCGAGCGCGCCCTGGTCCCCTACCGCAAGCTCTTCCCCAAACTCAAAGCGAAGCGAGAACTTGAACTGGGCATCGTGCCCCTGGAATATCTTAAGTTGCCCGCGGAAGTTTCGGGGGCCGTGGGGTCGAACCGGGCCTACGGCAATCGACTCGCGGCGGTCGATGATTTCGAGGCGATCAATGCCTGGATCGCCAAGAAGGGAAACCAGCGACCCCATACGGCCCGAAATTACCGGACCCAGGCGGAGCGACTGCTGCTGTGGGCGGTAATGGAGAAGGGCAGGGCGCTCTCATCCTTGACGATTGAAGACTGCACGGAGTATCGGGATTTCCTGTACTCACTGGATGGCAAGCAGGACCGTGCCGGTTGCCAAGTTTGGCGATGGCGCATTCCGCGGGAGGCCTGGATCGGCAAGCGCAATACCCCGCGCTGGCACGAAGACTGGCGTCCCTTCGCCGGTCCCCTGTCACCGGCAAGCCAAAAGCAGGCGCTGACCGTGGTGAGCGCTCTATTCGAGTACCTCGCCCGGAACCGCTATCTCGACTTTAATCCGTGGAAGGAAGTCGACCAGATGCCGGTCGCCGATCGCCGAAAACTCAAAACTGATCACGCCTTGACCCCCAAGCAATGGCAGTTTGTGATCCGCCACCTGGAGGCGCGTGAACAAAACGAACGCTATTATCGACTGCGCTTCGTCCTCTGGTTCGCCGTGGGCACCGGACTGCGGCTAGAGGAACTGGTGGAGGCCCGGGTAGGGGACATCGATGCGGACAGTTCGGGGGATGACTATGAAATTGCCGTCATCGGCAAAGGCACTAAGGAGCGGCGCACGACTTTCCCCAATGGCCTCATGCCCATCCTCGCCGATTACATGGAAGTCAGAGGCCTTGGACGGGATTTCAGTTCGTGGCCAACCCGAGAGCCTTTGATCGCCATCCTGGCCACCAGGAACAACGAGCGCCGCCACGAGATTTCAACGTCGACATTGCACCAGATGCTGACCGGCTATTTTGCAGAGGTAGGTGATGCTGTCGATTTAGAGGATGCCAAGGCGGCGGAAAGATTGAAGTCAGCAACTACTCACTGGCTACGTCACACCTTCGGTACGATGAATGCCAACCGGAATACGCCGGTCCAGATGATCCAGGCCGCGCTGGGCCACACTGATGTCGGGACCACGGGCCTATACTTAGCGGCTGAAAGGCAACAGCGTGCCCAAGTGATCAACGAATACTTTGATGAAATTGCGCGATGACCAAGTCCGACCTCATTGACCGCTTGGCGGCACGTTTTAGGCAACTGGAAGTGAAGGATGCGAAGCTTTCGGTGAATCTGATTCTCGAAGCGCTGACCGACACGCTATCCCGTGGTGACCGCGTGGAGATTCGCGACTTCGGCTGTTTTGTGGTGACCTACCGGGCACCTCGAACCGGCCGTAATCCGAAGACTGGCGAAACGGTGGAAATTGTTGCCAAGAATAAGCCGATGTTCAAGGCCGGCAAGGAAATGAGAGAGCGTGTGGATAGTCCCCTGCCGCGACCCTGACGGGGGCCTCTGGTGGGTGGCGCATTTCCGACGGATTCCCCCTATCTGATGGGACCGAGGTGGCCCAGGCAAGATCTCCCCGCCGGTGGCGCACATAAAAAAAGCCCGCTCGAGGCGGGCTTAAATCCAGTTCCAAAGGAGGAGGAGGTTCTGGAGGAGATGGTTCAAACTATATCGATCATGGTGCGTCGCAACAAACGATTATTGATATCTTATTGCGATAATAAAACTATCTCGTTGTCCTTCATCAATCAGGTTTCTGGAGGCAGCTGCCTGGTCTTTGAATGCAAGGCCCTCAATCGTTTTGCGTTCATGACCTGACACTAGAGCCGGCGAAGTTATGGAGTTTGGAATGCAACTTTTCAATACGACGCTCATTCAGCGCTTGAGGAAACCTACAGTGAAGGCTGAGTGGCGGTATTTTTAGGCAACGTCGTCAATACCCGATGAACAGTTCGCCTATGGAAGGAGTTGGCATGTCGTTTTCTCCAAACCTACCCGAAGTCAAAGGGCATTTCGCGAAAGTGGAGCGGATCTACAATGAACAAACTATCAAGACCTACGATGCGCTTGAGGGTCTGAACGCCTTCATCGTCAAGCGTCCGCCGACCTGGCAGCAACGCTAGCCAGGCAGCCCTCTCAACCCCCGCCAAAGTTTCGAGAAAATATCGCCATGCTTGTATTACAGGGTGTAGGCAAGACTTATCCGGGCGCCGCCGTCCGGACCGTACTTACGGGAATAGATCTCGCGCTGGTACCGGGCGAGTATGTGGCGATCATGGGCGAATCAGGGATCGGCAAATCAACCTTGCTCAACCTGATTGCCGGCCTAGAACATCCCGACGCCGGCAGTATTGCCTTCGGTGGGCAGGACATCTCCGCACTCACGGATGATGCCGCAACCCTGATGCGACGGCAGGCGATGGGATTCGTATTCCAGGCTTTCCACGTATTACCGCATCTTTCAGTCGCTCAGAACGTGGCACTGCCGCTACTGCTGAATGGCGTAGACAGCAGCCAGATCCGCGAGCGCGTCGCCGCAACCCTGGCAGCCGTCGGACTGACAGGGCGCGAGGACAGCATGTCGCGGGAGCTTTCCGGCGGTGAGATGCAGCGCGTGGCCATCGCCAGGGCAATTGTGCATCGGCCGCGGCTATTGCTCGCCGACGAGCCTACCGGAAATCTTGATCCGGAGACCGCCGGCAAGATCCTCCGGCTGCTGCGAGATCAACTATAGTGGCCCCTGTTTTCAAGACAGTGGTTTAAGCTGTCCGCTGTCATGAGGAACGAGAAGATATGAAGGAAGCGAAGCATCGGCAGGTTCACTCGCCAGAGTTCAAGGCGAAGGTTGGCCTGGAGGCATTGAGGGGGAT
>CAILCO010000168.1 GCA_903832735.1 uncultured Sterolibacterium sp. | reverse complement strand
TGATCAAGAGCGTGGTCAAGGACGTGAGCTTCACCACGATCTTCAAGGGCGTCATGCCCTTCATCGTCACCGACATCGTTCGCCTGGTCATCCTCATCGCCTTCCCCGTCGTGGCGCTCTACCTGCCCAGCAGGATGTGAATGAGGATGCGAGAACCGTCGCCGACTCCTAAACGTTAAGAGGGCCTGCTGCCCTCAGAAAACAATTTCATCGCTTATGTCCAATAGACAGCGTATCGAAGAAGCGCAAGTTGCTGGCTCCTGCAGACAGAAACTTCTCACCGTCAGCGTCCGGGAAGCGGTGATGCAGTTGCTCAGGGCTTTCCGAATGACGACCATCTTCGGCAACCCTGGCTCGACAGAGTTACCCATGTTCCGGGATTTTCCGGACGACTTCCGCTACGTGCTAGGCCTGCAGGAGTCGGTCGTCGTCGGCATGGCGGATGGATATGCGCAGGCTACCCGCAATGCCGCGCTGGTAAATCTCCATTCAGCCGTCGGTGTCGGTCATGCCATGGGCAATATCTTCACTGCCTACAGGAATCGTACCCCTCTGGTTATCACCGCTGGCCAACAGGCGCGGTCGATACTTCCCTTTGAGCCCTTCCTCTATTCGACGCAGGCCACCGAACTGCCGAAGCCCTACGTCAAATGGAGTTGCGAGCCGGCACGCGCCCAAGACGTACCGGCGGCAATCGCCAGGGCCTACTACGTTGCCATGCAGCCGCCCTGCGGCCCCACGCTCGTGTCAATTCCGGTTGATGACTGGGAAGTCCAAACAGAACCCATCGTGCCGCGCAGCGTCAGCAACGCCGTACGTGCCGATGCTCGTCTCCTGGAGACGCTCGGATCTGCTTTGGATCGCAGCCAACGGCCGGTATTGATTGCAGGCGCCGCAGTGGATCGCGATGGTGCCTGGGATCAGATCGTGCGCCTGGCCGAGCGGCACAAAGCGCTGGTGTGGGCGGCCCCCCTTTCTGGGCGCTGCGGATTTCCGGAAAGTCACCCTTTGTTCGCGGGCTTTCTGCCCGCCCACCGCGACAAGATTGTCGAACGGCTCAGCGGCCATGATTTGATTCTTTCGCTCGGCGCACCGGTATTCACTTACCACACGGCAGGCTCGGGTCCGCACATTCCTGGGGGCTCCTCCTTGTTTCTGATCACCGACGACCCTGAGCTTGCGGCGTGGGCGCCGGTTGGTACCGCCGTCGTCAGTAGTCTGCGTCCTGCCCTGGAAGATCTGCTGCAACGCAGCGCACCAAGCTCCCGCGCCACACCGAAGGGCCGCATGGCACCGCCGCACGTGGAACCGGGGGACGGCATCACCGTGCCCTACTTGATGCAGACCCTCGCCGAGTTGCGGCCTGCGGACAGCATAGTGGTCGAAGAAGCACCGAGCGGTCGGGCCGACATGCAAGCCTATCTGCCCATAGACCGGAGCGAAGCTTTCTTCACCTGCAGTAGCGGAGGCCTGGGCTATGCCATGCCTGCCGCCGTAGGCGTGGCACTTGCCAAGACGGGACAGCGGGTCATCGGCCTGATTGGCGATGGCTCCAGCATGTATGCGATCCAGGCTTTATATTCTGCGGCGCAAATGAAGCTGCCAATGACCTTCGTCATTGTCAACAATGGGCGCTACGCCGCCCTGCAGGAATTCATGTCGGTGTTCAATATGGAACGCCCCGTGGGCACCGATCTTCCGGGCATCGATTACACGGCGCTTGCCCTTGGGCAGGGTTGCGCAGCGATCCGCGTGGGCCGGGCAGTAGCACTGAAAGACGTCTTGCGCGAGGCCTTGCAGTCACCGGGCACGTGCCTGGTGGAAGTCGTTGTCGCTTGACCCGAGCTATCTAATACCCACTATCAGGAGATGACGCATGGCAACGAATCCACAGTTCAACTTTGAATCGGAATTGTCAGAGCCGGTTCGGAAATCGTTCTTTATCGACGGCCAGTGGGTCAATCCGAGCGGTGTCGTCAAGCTCGATCTGATCTCGCCGGTGACCGAAGAACTCATGATACAGATGCCGGAAGCATCTGAGGAAGACGTCGACGAGGCTGTAGCGGCGGCACGTCGTGCCTTCGACCAAGGACCTTGGCCACGCTTGAGTCCAGGAGAGCGCGGCGTATATCTGGCGCGTATCGCCGACGAATTGCGTAAGCGTTTGCCGCTGCTTGCACGCCTCTGGACCGCGCAGGTCGGCGCTCCGATTGGGCTTAGCACTTACTTGTCGCCGCAATCAATCGATCTGTTTGACTACTATGCCAAGCTTGTCACGAACTACCGGTTCGAGGAAGAGCGCAGTTATCCTGGCGGTGTCGCGCGCATCGTTTTCGAGCCGGCGGGCGTCGTCGGGATTATTACGCCGTGGAATGCTCCGATCATCCTGCTTTCCTACAAGATCGCGGCGGCACTCGCGGCGGGCTGTACGCTCGTTGCCAAGCCGTCTCCCGAAACCCCGTTCGAGGCCCAGATAATGGCGGAATGCATTGAAGCGGCCGGATTGCCACCTGGGGTGGTCAACATCGTCCACGGCGGGCGCGAGATCGGCGACTATCTTGTCAATCGTCCTCAGCTTGACAAGATCAGCTTCACTGGCAGCACAGCGGCCGGGAAGGTGATCGCTGAAGCCTGTTCGAAGAGGCTGGCACGCGTCAATCTCGAACTCGGCGGAAAATCGGCAGCGATCATTCTGGATGATGCCAGTATTCCTTCTGTCCTTAATAGCCTGGTGCCGTTCTCGATGCCTTTCAGCGGGCAAGTATGTTTTTCGCTTACGCGTGTGTTGGTATCGAAAAAGAACCGCGATTCATTTCTCGACGCTTACGTGAGCGCTGTCGAAGCTTTCAAGATTGGCGATCCATTTGACGCCGCGACGCAACTAGGGCCGCTGTCGATCAGACGACAGTTGGAGCGGGTGCAGCGCTACGTTGCCGCCGGCAAGGCCGAAGGTGCCAAGCTGGTAACGGGTGGCGGCCTGGTTCCAGGCTTCGATCGCGGCTATTTCTTTCAGCCCACGGTATTCTGCGATGTCGATAACGACATGACCATCGCCCGCGAAGAAATCTTTGGGCCGGTGCTTTCCGTCATCGCGTATGAAGACGAGGAGGAAGCAGTGAACATTGCTAATGCCTCCAGCTACGGGCTGAGCGGTGCGGTATATACGGCCGACCCGGAAAAGGGCTATGACATTGCCCGTCGCATCCGCACCGGCAATGTTTCAGTCAATGGCCTGTGCGTAAATGTAGAGATTCCTTTTGGCGGTTTCAAACAATCTGGAATCGGTCGCGAAGGCGGTATCGAAGGACTGGAAGCGTATCTTGAATGCAAATCAGTCTATATGCTGGGCTGACGCCACTGCCGCTGTTACGCATTATTTAGCCAAAGCCTGTCAGGTTACGCGGCAGACTTTTGGCTACAGGAGGTGCATCATCACGTCGTCTAGTACCAGTGGGCAGATCAAGAGGGCCGGTTTCCATGCGTTGAATACGGAATGGGCGATGCAGGGGTTAGGCAAGCCAGAAACGGCACAATAGCGCGTCTGATGAACCACAACAGACTTTCAAGGGACCCCATCTAGCATACGGCCAAGCCGAACGCGCCCAGCTGGTCTTCCTGCCCTTCGCGGTAATGCTGGCGCAACTCGCCACGCTTGCCATGGAACACGGCCCGCAATTTCCTCCTCCCCTTTGCGCTTTCACTGCAGACTCGGGCTACCCATTGTGACGACCGGCTTGATGGCTTTTCCAGCTTCCATGTCGGCGATCGCCTCGTTGATTTCACCTAGTTCGTAAAACTTCACCAGCTTGTCGAATGGGAAACGTCCCTGAGCATAAAGCTCGATCAGCTGAGGGATGAATACCTCTGGAACGCTATCTCCCTGATGGACTCCACGCACGACGCGGCCTCCCGACATCAGTTGCAGGATGTTCAAACTGATGTCGCCCCCTTTAGCGGAATTGATCAGGCCGCAGGTTCCCCGTGGCGCCAGATGCTCGACTGCTTGCCTGATCCCAGCGAGATTTCCGCTGGTATCGAGCGCAAAATTCATTCCTGTTGCAGCAATTGATCCGACCACGGCAAAGGTATTTTCGCGCGCTGCGTTGATGATGTGCGTGGCCCCCAGCAAAGCCGCCATCTCCAGGCGCTGTTGTTGCGTATCGACTGCGATAATGGTCGAGGCACCGGACAATCTTGCAGCCATGACGGCAGCGAGGCCGACCGAACCGGTCCCGAATATTCCTATGCTGCTGCCTGGATAGACCTTCAGAGCGTTGATGACGGCGCCGGCGCCGGTCTGGATACCGCAGCCCAGTGGTCCGAGAAGTTCGATTGGCACATCTGCCCGGACCGGAACCACATTCCGCTCAGTACAGACGGCATAAGTTGCAAAAGACGATTGTCCGAAGAAATGGCTGTGCAGACCTCCCTTGCCGTCGGCCAGCGCCGTTGTTCCGTCCTTGCGCTGCCCGGAGAAGTTGTAAAGATTGTTTTCGAAACAGTAGGCGGCATCCCCCTGATAACAGCTGGGGCAGTGACCACATGAACTAAAGCTCATCACCACGTGATCGCCCGGCTTCACTTTGCGTACAGCGCTCCCGGTCCTTTCAACAATTCCTGCTCCTTCGTGACCCAGCACGATGGGTTTCGGCACCCGGACAGGGGAATCCCGCATTGCCACATCCGTATGACAAATGCCGGTCGCCACCACGCGGACCAGGACCTCGTCTTCGCGTGGATCCTCCAACTGGAGGCTTTCAATCGACAACGGCGCGCCGTTTGACCGGCAAACTGCTGCAGTAATCTGCATGACCTTATCCTCCTGCCTCGGAGACGGCTCGGTAGTACAGGACCGGACGAATAGTGAAGAACTGGATCTTCTGTTTGGGCCTGATCAAAGGCCGGGACCCTTGAAGTTCTCGTATTTGTCAAACTCGATGTTGTAGATCTCGCCCTTCACCATTTCCGAGCGACGGATATACACGTTCATCACAATGTCCCGGGTCTCGGGATCAATATACACGGGTCCCCGCGGACTGACCCAACGCATGCCCTTCATCGCTGCGAGCAGCTTGTCCCCGTCGGCGTCGGGGCCTGCCTTCTTCAGGGCTTCGTAGATCAGATGCATGCCGTCGTAGCCACCCACAGACATGAAGTTGGGACGCATGTTGTGACCGGCGAGCTTCTCGAAGGCCGCGACGTAGGCCTTGTTTTCGGGAGAGTCGTGGGCTGTTGAATAATCGAAGGTGGTCACGATGCCGACCGCCTCCGAGCCCATCGCGGGCAGAATATCGTCATCGAGCACATCGCCAGTGCCGATCAATTTGATACCCGCAGCACCAAGTTCCTTCTCTATAAACTGTTTCATCACCGCGGTACCCACGCCCGAGGGAACCATCACGAACAACGCATCAGGCCGGGCGTCTTTGATGCGCCGCAGGAAGGGCGCGAAGTCAGGGTTTTGCAGCGGGATGCGCAGGTTGGCGAGAATCTTGCCACCGTTTTCCGTAAAGCGCTTGGTAAAGATCGTTTCCGCATCGATGCCCGGCCCGTAATCCGAAACCAGGGTAATCACCGACTTGATCTTGTTCTTTGCCGCCCAGTCCGCCATGGGCGCAGTGGTCTGGAACATGTTCCGCGCCGTTCTGACGACATAGGGAGAGCGCTGGGGAATGGAAACCGTCGCAGCTGCCATGACCACCATGGGGATCTTCGCCTGGGTGGCAACTGGTGCCGCGGCAAAGGCTAGAGGCGTGAGGCCGAATCCGGCCAGAACATTGACCTTGTCCTGGGCAGCCAACTCCTGGGCGAGGCGTTTGGTGACTTCAGGCTGCAGGCCGCCGTCGTCCTTGACGATCAACTCGATCTTGCGCCCGGCGACCGTATCCCCTTTTTGCTGCATGTACAGGTTGGCCGCGGTCAGGATCTGCTTGCCAGTCGAGGCGAACGGTCCGGACAGTGGCAGGATCAGGCCGATCTTGAACGGCTCGACGGCAAGAGCGGCGGTCGCCGCAGCCAGCCAAGCTGCCGCCAATATTATCCTTACGATTTGTTTCATGGTCGCCTCCTAAAGTGATCGGTATTGTTGTGTTCGGGAACGGCAAGCTTCCCGTTCAGATCCAATTTCATGTAATCGGGCTGGTTCTGTCGCATTAAGAAAAAACGCAAAATCTAACCACGACAGGCGGTGTTGATGAAAAACAATTTTACTATATATAGTAGGTCGGCTATGTCCAAAATCATTAATGCGAAAAACCCGCAATGTACTTGTAATAAATAGCTTACAGGCCGCGGCCCGTGCTACTACTGGGTTTTCGTACCGTTACTTTTTGCACTAAACACAAATGGCCCCCAATTGAGAGCTAGCAAGTTTCTGATCACCGCTGATCTTCTTTCCTATAGGGGCCTTCCGCCCCTGTTTCGTCCACGCCATATTCCGCCCACCAAAAGTGATGCCGTTAAGCGTGTTGCGAGACAGCCGCTAACATGCACCTCCTATGCCTTGGTGTGGATGATGCCAGTTGTAATGCCGATTCCAGTGATCTAGCGCAGTTGTCCGCTCCTGTGCATGAACTGGCGAACCTTCTGTTTACCTCTGGCGGAAGTCCTCCTCCGAGGGCAGGCACCCCGAGATGAGAGGCAGCTTTGGTTTTTCGTCGCAGACGGCAATGGTTAAGGTTTGTTCGATGTCTGCCCCACATGCGCTGACGATCGATGATGCTAGAGCATAGGCGGGCAGACGTTGAATAAACCTCGAAGGAGGAAACCGCGGAATGTTTCGAGGCGGGTTGAGTAGGCTTACGGCGCTATGGGAATTTGAAGATTGGCCCTTATGCCGGACATGGCCCATAGGCCGAACAGTCGGCTGGTGATGTGACACAACTGCTCGGCGCTGGTTCTGCCAAACCGGATTTCGCGAAGAACCAACGAGCACAAATTGATGTTATTCACGTGTAACGCAATGCCGTCTCCTAACGACTCTGAATGGCCGATTCTTGTAGCTTGATGCATCTCAAATTAACAGCAAGTGCAGTCTTTCCGTGATTGCTTCTGACTAAACCAAAGGCTCATTTAGCGAATAACGTGGCTGGCTCATCTAGCGAGCCTGTGGAAGTGGATACTGGCTACATAGCGCACGGGCGCTGGAGCCAGGAGATGCAAAATGAGGACGAGAGAATTGGCAAGGCTCATCGGGACATTG
>CAILCO010000167.1 GCA_903832735.1 uncultured Sterolibacterium sp. | reverse complement strand
TGCCCTGGATCAATGTGCCGCCATACAGCAGGGTGGCGTTGACCGTCACCGACGAGGACGAAAACGCATAGGCAGCGGTCGTGGCGAAATAGCCCTGGCCATCGAAATACAAGGTTCCTGTCTGAGCATTGCCCAACTGCGCCGCCGTCACCGTGTATTGCCCGTTCGCATCCGTTGTCGCAAGGGGGGAGCAGTAAGCCGTATACGGACACGAGGAGGATCTGATCGCAACGCCCACGATCGGCTGGTTATTCGTCCGGTCAGTGAGGGTGCCTTGCACCAACAACTGCGGGGCCTGGGCCTGCACAGGTCCGGGAAGCGCCAGCGCGAGCATCAGGAATGCGCCCGCCAATGACGGCAGGCGCCCCATGAGTCTGCCGATACCCCGGAGCAGGTCATATAACAGCATCAGCCGCGTTCCCGAATCGAAAAACGGGCTGGTTCTGATGCTTCGAATATCCGACTTCCCAATATCGGCGGGGATCGATGCGTCGCCAACCCTCAAGCCACCTTCGGCATGGTTGGTGTCTGTTCCATCAATTCCGGGAGACGAAGTCGCGCATTCAACCAGTGATAACCCCAGTAGGCGGTGCAGAGCAAACAAGGGATTCATAGCGGGTCTCCACTTGGATCAAGTCTGGCGACTACAACGCTACGCTCGGGAGGAAGTGCTCGAAATACTTTGTTCCAATATTTCGTTAATGATACGGCGGACTATTTCCCTACGAATGTTCCCTGGAAATACTTAGGGAATTTACCACCAAGAGGGTGGGGTAATCCTCGGCAATTCTTCCCTGAAAATATCCGTTGACCCTGCGCCGCGGCCGCTGGCTTTCCGGCTACGCTTGGAACGGATGCCCGGAATGCAGGTTCCCGGTTGCGCTCCGCCTCTGCCGGCCAGATTCTTATGCACTGCCCCGCTCCGAGGATTTCTGCTCGTACAATGTGGCGATCTGATCTGAGGAGATTCGCTGTGAGAGAGTTCGGCACTTTCGATTATGTCGTGGTAGGCGGCGGCACCGCCGGTTGCGTCCTGGCCAATCGTCTGTCTCAGGATCCCGAGGTCTCGGTCCTGCTCCTGGAGGCCGGCGGCAAGGACGACTGGATCTGGATCCATATTCCGGTCGGCTACCTCTACTGCATCGGCAATCCCCGCACCGACTGGTGCTATCACACCGAAGCCGAGCCGGGCCTGAACGGCCGCTCCATTCTCTATGCCCGGGGACGCGTGCTGGGCGGCAGTTCCTCGATCAATGCCATGCTCTACCTGCGTGGCCAGGCCCGCGATTACGATCAATGGGCGGAGCTGACCGGCGATGCCTCGTGGTCCTGGCGGGAAGTGCTGCCGCTGTTCAAGGGCAGCGAAGACCATTGGCGCGGAGCCGATGACATGCACGGCGCCGGCGGCGAGTGGCGGGTCGATCAGCAGCGCCTGCGCTGGGACATCCTCGACCGCTTCGCCGAAGCCGCGGCCCAGGCCGGCATACCCGCGACCGGGGATTTCAATCGCGGCAACAATCATGGCGGCTCGAAGTTCGAGGTCAACCAGCGCCGCGGCTGGCGCCTCAATGCCAGCAAGGCCTTCCTCAAGCCGGTGATGCAGCGGCCGAACCTGAAGGTGGTCACCGGCGCGTTGATCGATCGCCTGAGCTTCGAGGGCAATCGCGCCAGGGGCGTGCTGTTCGAACTGGGCGGGGAGAAGATCTCCGCCAGCAGCCGCATCGAGACGGTGCTGGCCGCCGGTTCGATCGGCAGCCCGGCGATACTGCAGCGCTCCGGCGTCGGTCCGGCGAGCCTGCTCGACGAACTGGGCGTCGCCGTGCACCATGACCTGCCCGGCGTCGGCGCGAACCTCCAGGATCATCTGCAATTGCGCATGATCTTCAAGGTCAGCGGCATCAAGTCGCTGAACCAGATCGCCAACAGTTGGCTGGGCAAGTTGAAGATGGGCCTGGAGTACGCCCTGTTCCGCAGCGGCCCGATGTCGATGGCGCCCAGCCAACTGGGCATCTTCGCCAAGTCCGATGCCGCCATTGCGACGCCGGATCTGGAGTTTCACGTCCAGCCTCTGTCCCTGGACAAGTTCGGCGACCCGCTCCATGATTTCCCGGCCTTCACCGCCAGCGTCTGCAATCTGCGCCCCAGTTCGCGCGGCCGGGTCGCGATCCGCTCGACCGACCCGAAGGCGGCGCCGCTGATCGCGCCCGGCTACCTGTCCACGGCCGCCGACCGCAAGCTCGCCGCCGTATCGCTCCGGCTGGCGCGGCATATCGCGGCGATGCCGGCGCTCGCGCCCTACCGTCCCGAGGAATACCTGCCCGGACCGAAATACCAGTCCGACGAGGAACTGGCGCATGCCGCCGGCGACATCGGCACGACCATTTTCCATCCGGTCGGGACCTGCAAGATGGGCCGGCAGGAGGATGACCAGGCGGTGGTCGACAGCCGCCTGCGGGTCTTCGGCGTCCGCGGCCTGCGCGTGGTCGATGCCTCGATCATGCCGACCATCACCTCGGGCAACACCAATTCGCCCAGCCTGATGATCGCCGAGAAGGGCGCCCGGATGATCCGCGAGGACAGGCTGAAGAAGTCCGGCTAGCCATTGCCCAGGAAAAGGCTCTCCAGCGCGTTCAAGGCCTTCGGGCAGGTATCGGCCTCAACCGCCGGTCAATAACGCGGCACAGGTCCCGGATTGGCCATTGCGAGGCATTTGCTGAAGAGATGAAGAGCGAAGGCGGGGTCGATCAGAATTTCTTCGGGTCAGGCTGCTTGGACTGAACGTTCCTCGCTGGGGCCACATCGGGTTTCCGGGTTACCCAGAACTTTTCTACGGCTACGGCCGAGTCGTCCATTCCCGGCGCATCGAAACGCAGGGGCGTCGCCTGGTCATCGGTCTGCGTTGCCGCGACCCCCGGTTTGGCCGCCGACAGTATTGCCGGCTGAACGTCCGGTCGGGCGTCGGGCGTAGCGGTCGGCGCCGTTGCGGCCGGGCGAAGCGGATATTGCGCCACGGAATCCGTCGTCACGGTGCGGGTATCCGTCTCCCTGGCAATCGGCGCGAGGGGCGATTTCGCCTTGGCGGGAATCATCAGCGCCGAAAGACGCTGGCGCCGCTGCTGCAGGCGGTTGTTAAAAAAGATCAGGGCGGCGACGGTTGCACCGCAGGCCAGGAGCAGCAGGAGCATTTCGACAAAGCTGAATTTCGCCTGCTCTTCTGCCAGACGGGCCTGGGCCTTGATTTTTTCCTCGACGGCGCGGGCGCGTTCGGCATCGACCTGTTTCAGGCGTTGCAGCGTGGCGGTTAAATTGCTCGCCAGAGACTCGACGGCGATCTCCGATTTCTTTAGCCGTTCGCTCAGGTCCTGGTGCAGGCGGCCCTGTTCTTCGACGAGGAGATTCAGTTGTTCCAGTTTCTTCGCCGCCGGCACAGTGGCGGCGACGGCGGCAGCGCCGCCGATCTTCAGACGATCGTGCGCGTTCTTGGCGGCGGGCGCAGCGTTGCCATCGTTGCGCCCCTTGCCTGCCGCCGCGACCGGCAGGTTCGCGGGCAAGCCGAGTACCGTGCCGGCGGGCAGGGGGACGGCGCCGACGGCTTTTTTTCCGGCGAACAGTTCCGGTCTGGCCTTAACCATCAGGCGGCGAAATTCGTCGCGCGCCGGGCGATCGTCGGGATAGCGCTGGCGCGCCAGAGTATTCAGATTGCTGGAGATCTTCAGCGTCAGCGTTTGTTCACCCGCGGCCACCGCCCTGGCAGCGCTGCCAGGCTTCTCCGGCGCCATCAGTGCGCCGGCCGCCGCCGCGTCTTTCCTCGCCTCGGCTGCAGGCGCCGGCTTGAGACTATCCGCGGGATCGAGCAGGAAGGTGTATTCGCGCAGCAGCCGGTCCGACGCCCAGCTCAGCTCGACCAGCATGTCGATGAACGGCTCGTAGAGCGGCCGTTCGGAAGTCAGCTTCAGGAAGGGCTGGTTGTTGGCGTGTTTGTCCAGGGCGAAGCGGATCCCCGCGAGTGCCGGCGAGTAGTTGATCCCCGCATTGCTGTAGGCTTCGCGGCTGGCCATGCGCGCCGACAGCGACGCGTATTCCTCCCGGCTGGCGCTCAGTTCTATCTCGGCGCGGAGCGGCTCTCCCAGCGCCGATTGCACCGCCAGCCGGCCCAGGCCGGCCGCCCCTGCAGCCATGGTAGGCAATGCCAGCGCCAGGGCCAGCAACAACGATTTGCAGCGGTAATTCAGGTCTGTAGGCAACGCAAGGATCCCCCGATGGGCGCCGATTATACCCAGTGATCGGGTGAATTCGTTGTCCGGGGTTCTAGCACCTGTTTTACTGGCGCAAGTGCCCTGGGTTGTCTTTTAGACAACTACGGGCACTAGGCCAGCAGTTTCTTAATGAAGGCTTCCACATGGGCCGGGCGTATCGGTTTCACAATATAGCCTTTCGCGCCTCCCGCCAGGGCGGCATCGATGAAGGTTTTGCTGGCGTTTCCGGTCACCATCACGATTTTGCTCTGCGGGCTGGCGGCACGGATCAGGGGCAGCGCTTCCAGCCCGGTCATCACCGGCATATCGACGTCGAGACAGATCAGGGCGGGATGATGCGCTGTTGCCGCCTTGACCGCTTCCTCGCCATTGCCGACCATCTGGATCACGTTATAGCCGATGTTGCGGAAGATGCCTTTGAGCAGCAGGCGGATCGAGCTCATGTCATCGACGATCACCACGCTGCCCAGCGCCGGCCTTATCCCGCGCAAGTCGAGGACCGGCGTATCGCCATCCGACTTGGCGATGATCAGCCGGTTTTCCTCGATGTTCTTGATCTCCTCGAGGATCCTCTCGCGGGAGAAGGGCTTGCGCAGAAATCCGGATGCGCCGGCGTTGGCGGCTTTGCCTATCAGTTCGGGATCGTTCGATCCGGTGATCAGGATGACATCTATCCCGGGCGACGATGCGCGCAATTCGCAGAGCAGTTCGAGTCCGTTCTTGCCGGGCAGGTGATAGTCGAGGCAGACCAGGTCGGGCGCATGCCGGGTGACGCACTCGAAGAGTTCGGAACCGTCTTCGAGGGCCGCGACGACCTGGTGTCCCTGCGTCTCAAACAGGCTGCCGAGGACTTTGCGTATCGAGAGATTGTCATCGACGATGAGAATTTTCATGGTGCGCAGCTCCGGACTGTTGCAGATTCAATGGATGCCGCGCTGGAAGCGGACGCCGCGGTAGCTGAAGATCATGCCCTCGGGCGTGATCCGTTCCAGTTTCAGATCGGCTGTCAGGGCGTCGCCTTCGCGCAGCACCCGGCCATCGATGCTGACCAGGCGGTTCTTGGCCTGGCTCGAATAGGCATGCATGGCGACCGAGAGGGGCGGCAACTCCTGCTGCATGGCCAGAGGCAGTTCGGTGCGGGTCATGAGTGTTTCTTCCGGCGCATTCTCCGGCGCAGCCGGCTGCGCGCCGGCGGGCGAGGGCGGCACGCTTGGTGGGGCGATTGGCGGCACGATAATTGGAGGTACGCTAGACGGAGCCGGTGGAGGCACCTGCGCGGCTTCCTGCCCGGGCCCGGTCTGCGCCGGCGCCTTGGGCGGCGGCGGGGTGGCGTCGAGGGCGGCGACGGCGCGCGGGTCTGCTGCCAGGGGTTGCGCCGCAAGGCTGGCGCGGGCGGCAGGCGCCGGCTCCGGATTGCCCGGGTAGCGCCAGACTATGGCCAGGCCGATGCCGAGCAGGAGCACGGCCAGCAGGCCATAGGGCAGCCAGGCGGGTCGTTGCTGCGCCAGCGCCGTGGTCGCTGCGCTGGCCAGGGTCGGCACGGCGCCGCGCCGGCGTTCCTGCTCGGATTTTCTCAGGGCGTCGAGGATGTAGGACATCTACTTTTCCGCCTCCGCGCGCAGCAGTGTCGGCGCCGCCCTATCGTTGGCGTTGCTCAGGCGCATCTGGGTCTGTACGCCGAAGTTGCCGTCGGGGAGCAAGCCCTGGGCGAATTGGAACTGCTTCAGCCGGCTGACCAGGGCCGCATCGTACACCTCGTACCCTCCTGTCCGGGGCGCCGCCGGCAATGTACCTAACTGCGGACCCAACGGCGGACCTGACTGCGGACCTGAGTGCGGCCCAAGTTGCGTGTCCTGCAGCCCGGCCAGTTGCCCGGCCAGCCAGGCCACGGCGGGACCGCTCTCGCCCGGGCGCAGGAGGCCATGCACGTCCGCCGGCACGCGCCAGAGCAGCGTGTACTCTCCCGACCACTGGGCTGCAAGGGCGCCCAAGGCAATCCTCCGGGTCTGGTTGCCGACGACGAAGTCGGCGCCCCGGTCGTCGAGGGCGCTCAAGGTGGCATAAAACGCCTCGCCGCGCAGATCGCGCAACTTCAGGATCGCCGGCCGGTTCAATTGACGTATCTCGTCCAGTCCGCCGCGCGCGCTGCGGCAGCGCAGACCCAGGCTTACTACCTGGCGGCAGGGCTGGCTACCCGCTTCTGCCACCCCCCAGGCCCGCAGCAGCGCGGCGTAGGCCAAGGCCTGGCTTTGCCCGCGCGGCTGTCCCGCCGGCCATTCCAGGGTCGTTGCCGGGGCTGAGGCGGGCGCGATGGGTTGCGCCGCGCCGCTGGCGCTGGTCGCGGGTGTGGTCGCTGCGGTCGCCGCTGGCGCCAGCTCAGGGCTTTGCCGCTGATAGACGGCCGTCGCCACTGCGCCGACCGCCAGCAGGGTCAGGCCGGACAGAAGCAGCGGCAGCGCCCGGCGCCATCCGGCGGCGGCAGGGAAGACCTCGCGCGCCGCCTGACGCAGCGTGGCGCGGCGGACCAGCCCGGCGCCTTGCGTGTAGGCGCCGAGCAGCGCGCGATCGCAGAGCAGGTTGATGACCCGCGGGACGCCTGCGCTCAGGCGATGCAGCTGGCCCATCAGCGCAGCGGGAAACAGCGACTGCTTCGCCCCCGCCACGGACAGGCGGTGGGCCACATAGGCTGCGACTTCGGACTTCGAGAGCGGCCCGAGGTGATAGCGCGCGACGATGCGTTGCGCAAGCTGGCGCAGCGCCGGCTGCGCCAGTATCGTCGCCAGTTCGGGCTGGCCGATCAGGATGATTTGCAGCAGTTTGCGCTGGCTGGTTTCCAGGTTGGTGAGCAGGCGCATCTGCTCGAGTACGTCGGCGGAGAGGTTCTGGGCCTCGTCGATGATCAGCACGGTGTTTCTGCCCCGGGCGTGCGCGGCCAGGAGGTGGGCGTTGATGGCGTCGATGAATACCTTGATGCTGGTGTTGCCGGGTGGACAGGCGATGGCGAATTCGACGCAGAGCGTGGACAGCAGTTCTTCCACGGACAGCTTGGGATTGAAGATGTAGGCCAGGTCGCAGGATTCGGGGAGTTGCTCGAGCAGGCAGCGGCAGATCGTGGTCTTGCCCGCGCCCACTTCGCCGGTGAGCAGCACGAAGCCGCCCTCGCCGGCGAGACCGTAGAGCAGATGGGCGAGCGCCTCCTGATGGCGCTGGCTCATGTAGAGATAGCGCGGATCCGGCGCGATCGAGAACGGCGCTTCGGCGAGGCCAAAATGACTCAGATACATGGCGCTCCTGGCAGGGGACTCAGCGCGCCATTATAGAGGGATCTCGGAGCCGCCCATTGTCGGGCATCAGGGACCGTGGAATGGCAAGTCGGTGCAGGTTCCGGGCAACCTGGCGATGCGCAATCAAGCAGCCTGTCTAGCTTTCCCCGCGTGGCAAGCCAGGCTAATGCTGCTAGCATAGTGAACCCGAGAGAGGAAGCTCACATGAGACTCCAGCAACTGTCTGCAGCCGATGCCGTGGCGAGCCTGAAGGGCGGCGCGGCAGGACTCGGTCGCGACGAAGTCGAGCGCCGCTTGCGCGAGTTCGGCCGCAACGAAGTCGAAAAAGTGGCGCGGGCGCCCTTGTGGCTGCGCTTCATCGGGGAATTCACCAGTTTCTTTTCGCTGATCCTCTGGCTCGCCGCGGGCCTGGCCTTCTTCGCCGACTGGAGCGAGCCCGGCCAGGGCATGGCGAAGGTCGGCTACGCCATCGTCACGGTGATCCTGGTCAGCGGCCTGTTCTCCTTCTGGCAGGAGTATCGCGTCGAGCAAACGCTCGCGGCCTTGCGCAAACTCCTGCCGCAGCAGGCCCGGGTGTTGCGCGAGGGCAAGCTCAGCGTGGTGCCCGCGGAGCTGCTGGTGCCCGGGGACATCGTGCATCTCGAGCAGGGCGACATCGTTCCCGCGGACTGCCGTCTGATCGAGGCTTTCGGCGTCCGCGTCGATAACGCTTCGGTCACCGGCGAAGCGCTGCCCCAGGCACGGGGGGCCGAGGCAACCGAGACGGCGGAGCAGATCGACAGCAAGAACATCGTGCTCGCCGGCACCGCGATGGCCTCCGGGCAGGCCAAGGCCGTGGTCTTCGCCACCGGCATGCATACCGAATTCGGCAAGATCGCGCATCTCACGCAAACGGCCGGCGAGGAGGTCTCGCCGCTGCGCAGGGAGATCGCGCACTTGAGCCGCCTGACCGCCATCCTCGCGGTGCTGATCGGGCTGTCGTTCTTCCTGCTCGGCTGGCTGATCGGCATTCCTTTCTGGAAGGCCTTCATCTTCGCCATCGGCATCATCGTCGCGATGGTGCCGGAAGGGCTGTTGCCCACCCTGACCCTGGCCCTGGTGCTGGCGACCCAGCGCATGGCCCGGCGCAATGTCCTGATCCGCTACCTGCCCTCGGTCGAGACGCTAGGCGCGACGACGGTGATCTGCACCGACAAGACCGGTACGCTGACCCGTAACATCATGGCGGTCCGGCAAGTCTATCTGGGCGAAACCTGTGCTTCGCCTGACCGGATCAGCCCGGATAGCGCCGAACGCTATCGGCCATTCTTTCTCGCCGCGCGGATGTGCCAGGACCTGAAGGAGACCGAGCGAAATGGCAAGCCGGTCCTGCAGGGCGACCCGATGGAAGTCGCGCTGGTGGAAATGGCACTACCGTTCATTTCCGCTCTGGCCGTCTATCCCCGCCTCGACGAGATCCCCTTCGATGCCGGGCGGATGCGGCTGGCCACCTTGCACCAGACGCCCGATGGCCCCGAACTGTACTGCAAGGGCGCACCCGAATCGCTGCTGCCGCTTTGCCGCTACCGCCTCGCGGACGGCCGGGTGCAGCCGTTGGGCGCGGCGGACAAACTGCGCATCGTAGCCGTGCAGGACGGGATGGCCAGGCAGGGACTGCGCGTCATCGCCTTCGCCACGAGGAAGCTGACGTTGGGGCATGACCGGGAAAGACTGGAGGAGGATATGGTTTTCGCGGGGCTGGCGGGGCTGGAAGATCCACCTCGGCCGGAAGTGCCCGCGGCGCTGAAGAAATGCCGGGAGGCCGGGATCAAGGTGATCATGGTGACCGGCGATCACCCCGGCACGGCCACGGCGATCGCCCGCGAAATCGGCCTGGTCGAGTCCGAGCATCCTACGGTCGTCACCGGCGAAGAGCTCAGAGTGTTTTCGGTTATCCAACTGCAGCTTGCCCTGGACGCCCCGGAGATCATCTTCGCCCGGGTCGTCGCCGACCAGAAGATGCGTATTGTCGAGGCCTTGAAGCGCAAGGGCGAGATCGTCGCCGTCACCGGCGACGGGGTCAATGATGCGCCGGCGCTGAAGGCGGCGCATATCGGCATCGCCATGGGTTTGGCCGGCACCGACGTGGCCAGGGAGGCGGCCGACATGGTGCTGCTCGACGACAACTTCGCCAGCATCGTGAACGCCGTCGAGGAGGGTCGCGCCGTATTCGAAAACATCCGCAAGTTCCTCACCTACGTCCTGGTGCACAATGTCGCCGAACTGATTCCCTACCTGGGTTTCCTGCTCTTCAGGATCCCCCTGGCGCTGACGCCGATACAGGCGCTGTCCATCGACATGGGTTCCGATACCCTGACCGCCCTGGGCCTCGGCGTCGAGCGGCCCGACCCGCAGATCATGCAGCGTCCCCCGCGGCCGCAAGGCGAAAGGCTGTTGAACTGGCCGCTGGCGTTCCGCGCCTACCTGTTCCTCGGCCTGATCGAGGGGGCTGCCGCGATGGCGGCGTTCTTCTTCGTGCTCCACGGCGCCGGATGGCGCTATGGCGAGAATCTGGCGGCACAGGATCCGGCCTATCTGCAAGCTACCAGCGCCTGCCTCTGCGCCATCATCCTGATGCAGATCGTCAATGTGTTCCTCTGCAGAAGCCCCAGGCGATCGTTTTTTTCCACCGGCCTGTCGGGTAATCGGCTGATCATTATCGGCGTGATCTGGGAACTGGCCATCCTCCTGCTGACCCTCTACACGCCCTGGGGCAACGCGCTGCTCGGGACGGCTCCGATAGGCGAGGAAGTCTGGCTGTTGATCATGCCTTTCGCGGCCGCCATGCTCCTGCTCGAGGAGTTGCGCAAGTGGCTTGCCCGCAGGCGTCTGCTCGGGACTTCCGTCACACCGACACGGCTGGATTCGTCCTGCAGGGACTCGCGTTGGTCGTAAGCGACGCGCCGAGCGCAGGGCCGCCCCAAGCGAGGCGCAGCGTAGGACACGGAGTCCCGGAGGGACGAACCTCAGTCACCCCCTTTCGCGGAAAGGGGGCGGGGGGATAGCAGCCTCTAGCACTAGCACCTGCTGCGCTGGCACAAGTGCCCTGGGTTGTCCTTCAGACAACTACGGGCACTAGCTGCCCGCGAGGCAGGCGAGCGCCGCGACGGCGAAGGCGAGTCCGAGCGCCTTCGCCAGCGTCAGCGGTTCGCGCAGGAAGATAAAGCCGAGCACTGAGGTCACGACGAAGCTCATTTGCGCGACCGGCACCAGCACGCTGGCCTCGCCGCGCGCCAGGCCCATGATCAGCATGATCAGGCCGGTGAGCAGCAGCAGTGCGGCCGCAGCCCCGTAGCGCCAGGCGCCGGGAGGCGGATGGAAGCCGCGTTCGCGATGGAGCGCGAACAGCGCCGCCAGCGGGAAGAACGTGCTCGCCTGACCGGCGAGGACCGTGGCCGGGCTGCCTCCGGCCAGCGCCGCCAGCTTGTAGATCAGGCTGACGACGGCCATCGCCAAGGTCGCCAGGAGGACGCGCAACAGCGGGACGCGCAACTGCGGCGCCCCGCTCTTAGCCAAACTCGGCCCGCCGGCCAGCAGCAGCCACACCGAGACCAGCGCCGCGGCGAGGCCCGCGAGTTTCCATCGGGTCAATGGTTCGTCGAGCAGCCACAAGGCCAGCGCTGCGGTGATCGCGAAGCTCAGCCGGAAGATCGGCGCGACGACGCTGACCGCGCCGCTGGCCAGGCTACGTGCGAAGTTGTACAAGGCGATGAAGATCAATGCGCCGGCTGTCATGCCCCAGGCGAAGGGAACGCCTAAGGCGAGCGTGCCGGTGACGAGCCCGTAGAGCAGGATGCCCGGCGCGAAGAAGAAGGCCTGGAGCAGGAGGAACTGATGGGCCGCGACGCCGCCTGCCGCGGCGCGTTTGTACACCCAGTCCGCGAGTCCGTAGCAGACCGTCGCGCCCAGCGCCAAGGATATGCCGTCAGTCATGCCGCCTGCACTTCGAGATTGGTCATTCGGTCTTGCCTCAGCCGGGAGCGGGAGGCATCTTACCAGTGCCCGGGAGCATCGTGCTATCTTGCGCCCGACGCCCTAACGACGAAGACTGGAACGATGAAAAATCCGGTGCCCCGCTGCCTGCTCATTGCTCTGCTTGCATGCTCTGCGCCGGGCAGCGCGGCTGGAGATGAAACGCTGCTGCCCGCGCCGCTGCCTGAGCAGATCGTGGTCTCCGCCAGCCAGATCGTGCAGCGCGTGATGGATACGGCGGCCTCGATCAGCGTAATCGGCTCGCGCGAGCTTCACGACGCGCAGGCGGAACAGAATCTGTCCGAATCCCTGTTGCGCACGCCCGGAATTTTTGCCTTGAACCGCCAGAACTATGCCCAGGATCTGCTCATTTCCTCGCGCGGCTTCGGCGCCAATTCGACCTTCGGCGCACGCGGTATCAAGATCTTCGTGGACGGCATACCGGGAACGGCGGCGGATGGGCAGGGACAGATTTCCCATGTCGATCTCGCTTCCGCCGATCACGTCGAAGTGCTGCGCGGGCCATTTTCCGTGCTCTACGGCAATTCGGCCGGCGGCGTAATCAGCGTGTTTACCGAGAACGGCAAGCCGGGCGTGGCGGCGACGCCTTATTTCTCCGGCGGTTCCTACGGGCAACGGAAATACGGCTTGAAGGCCGCCGGCGAGCAAGGCCAGATCAACTATCTCGCCGATGCCGGCTCCCTGCATAGCGACGGCTACCGGGATCACAGCAGCGTCGACCGGACCAATGAAAATGCCAAGCTGACTTTCAAGCTGGGCCAGGACACCACCCTCTACGTCGTCGCCAACGGCGTAGCACTGCGCGCACTCGACCCGCTCGGCCTGACAGCCGCGCAGTGGCAGAGCAGCCCTAGTGCCGCCGGGAGCGGAGCGGCCAGTTTCAACACGCGCAAGAGCGTAGACCAGACGCAGGGCGGAACGGTGTTCCAGCAGCGTCTCGGACCCGGCGATACGGCGACGCTGTCGCTCTATGACGGCGACCGGCAGACCACTCAATATCTGGCTTCGGCGGTCAATGGCGTGGTCAATCTGCAGCGCAATTTTCATGGCTTGGCCGGCAAATGGCTGCACCAGGGGGAGGTCGCCGGTATGGCGCTGAAACTGGTCGGCGGCGTCGACAGCAACCAGAACCAGGACCATCGCCTGACCTTCAGCAACGCCGCGGGCCAAGCGCTGGTCGCGGCAAGCGACCAGGACTATGCAATGTCGGCGCGCAATCTCGACGGCTATTTCCAGGGCGAGTTGCGCCCGGACGAGCGCCTCGCCCTGACCCTGGGCGCTCGGCAATCGGCCACCAGCCTCTCGGCCATCAGCAACAATGCGTTGGCCAGCCTGGGCGAGCACAACTACCGGGCCATGACCGGGATGGCCTCGGCGCAATACTATGTGCGCGATGACAGCAACCTGTATCTCTCCTATGGTTCCGGTTTCGATACGCCCACCCTCAACCAGATCCTTTACAGTCCGAGCTATGTGAATTTCGCCGGGACCAACAGCGGCAACATGGCATTGCAGGCGGCGCGCACCCGGCAGGTGGAAATCGGTTTCAAGAGCGAGATCCCGGGCAAGGCGCAACTGCGGGGCGCGGTCTTCCAAGCCGACACCCGCAACGATGTCGTGATCGCTGCGAGCAACGGTGGCAAGACCGCCTATCTGAATGCCCCCAGGACAAGCCGCCAAGGGGTGGAGTTGTCCGCCCAGTGGCAGTTGCCTTATCAACTGCAGGCGAGTCTCGCCTACACCTTTCTGCAGGCAACAGTCGAGCAGGCCTATACGGTCAATATCACCAACACGTCGAACGTGACCACCGCCAATACGGTCAATGCCGGCAATCGCATACCGGGCGTGCCCGGCCAGGGAATTTTTGCCGAACTGCTTTGGCGCCGCCCGGACAAGTCCCTGGAATTTGCGCTCGAGGGCAGGGCTTCGGGGAGCATGGCGGCGAATGATTTGAACCGGGCTTATGCCGCCGGTTACGGCATCGTCAATTTCCGTGCGCTGGTCAGGCAGGAGCTCGGGCAATGGTCGGTCTCGGAGTTTGCGCGGATCGACAATCTGTTCGACCGCTCCTATGTCGGTTCGGTCATCGTCAATCAGGCGGCCAGCCAGTTTTACGAAGGGGCGCCCGGACGCAACTGGCTGGCGGGCGTGAAGGGGACTTACCGGTTCTGAGCAGATTGCTCCTGGCTCCGATGAGCCCTCCGCAGTATTTCACCTTAAGTACTTGCATCGAGACCCTTGAAACCTGTACAATTCGTCTTGTGCGTCGCAACATTCGACGCCAGCTTAGTTGAACTAAGTAACATGAGCATCGCGAACTGACCGCAGTAACGATAAAGCCCTCCTGCCTTTTGGTGTTTTCGCACACCGTCCCGGCACAAAGCTTTTGTGCCGAAATCTCTTAGAATTTCTCTTTGCTATTTCGTTGGTTGGCGTTGCATTTATTGCGTCGCGCAGGATCACCGCTCTGCGCGCGCTGACTATACGAAAGAAGACCATGACATTTGCAGAACTCGGCCTCAATCAGGCCATCCAGAAGGCACTCGCCGATTCCGGCTACACCGAACCGACGCCGGTTCAGGCTCAGGCCATCCCCGCCGCCCTCGAAGGCCGCGACCTGATGGTTTCGTCGCAGACCGGCTCGGGCAAGACCGCCGCGTTCATGCTGCCGGCGATCCAGAAGTTCTCCTCGGCCGAACCGGCCAAGAGCGGCCCCACCCCGAACCAGGAGCGCCAGTCGGCGCGCGCCCGCGGCGACCGTCCGCGCTTCCAGGCGGCGCAACCGAAAATGCTGGTCCTGACGCCGACGCGCGAACTGGCCCTGCAAGTCACCAGCGCAACCGAAAAATACGGCGCCCAGACCAAGGGGCTGAAGGTCGTCGCGATACTCGGCGGCATGCCCTATCCGAAGCAGATGCAGTTGCTCTCGAGGAATCCCGAAATCCTGGTGGCCACACCCGGCCGCCTGATCGATCACATGGAGTCCGGCAAGATCGACTTCTCGCAATTGCAGATCCTGGTGCTCGACGAGGCCGATCGCATGCTCGACATGGGCTTCATCGAGGACATCGAAAAGATCGTCGCCGCCACGCCACAGACGCGTCAAACCCTGCTGTTCTCGGCGACGCTCGACGGCCTGGTCGGCAGGATGGCGCAGAAGATCACCCAGAATGCCCTGGTGATCAAACTCTCCGGCCCGTCCGCGAAGCATCAGAACATCGAGCAGCGGATGCATTTCGTCGATGACCTGTCGCACAAGAATCGCCTGCTCGATTATCTGCTGCGCGATGTCAGCATCGATCAGGCCGTGGTCTTCACCGCGACCAAGCGCGATGCCGACACCATCGCCGATCGTTTGAACATCGCCGGTTTCTCGGCCGCGGCCCTGCATGGCGACATGCATCAGGTGGCGCGCAATCGCACCCTCTCGGCGATGCGCGCCGGGCAGGTGCGCGTCCTGGTGGCCACCGACGTCGCCGCGCGCGGCATCGACGTGCCGACCATCTCCCACGTGTTCAATTACGATCTGCCGAAATCGCCCGAGGATTACGTGCACCGCATCGGCCGCACCGGCCGAGCCGGGAGAAACGGACTGGCGATATCGCTGGTGAATCACGCCGAGAACATGAACGTGCGGAACATCGAGCGTTTCACCAAGCAGCAGATCCCGGTGGACATCATCGCCGGCTACGAGCCGAAGAAGACCGCCGCCACCAGCAAGCCGATCAGCAAGTCGGGCTGGAAGCCAGGCGGCGCCAGGGCGCCGGCGCGCACCGAGAGCCGCTTCGGCAAGCCGGGCGCGCCCAAGCGCGAAGGCTTTTCCCGGCCCGATGCGCCGCGCAAGGATGGCTACAAGGGTGCGCGAACCGGCACTAGCGCCCGTCGTGAGTATGGCGACAGGTAAAGTAATATAACAAGATCATAAATATACCTTGCTATATAGCAAGATGTAGGGTCTAATGCTTGGTCGGTAAGTTTCAGGTTCTTAATATTGCGGTACACCAACTGCTATTTCGTTCTTGATACTCGAGCGGCCGGGCTGATTTCACAGTCCGCACACTAATCTGGTAATAGGAAACGATCATGGCAATTGGTACAGTAAAGTGGTTCAATGATGCAAAGGGCTTCGGCTTCATTACTCCCGAAGATGGCAGCGGCGATCTTTTCGCGCATTTCTCCGCCATCAACTCGAGCGGTTTCAAGAGCCTTCAGGAAAACCAGAAGGTCTCGTACGATGTGACGACGGGCCCCAAGGGTCTGCAAGCATCGAACATCCAAGTCGTCTGAGAAGACGGCCGATGGAAAAACCCCGGCTTGCCGGGGTTTTTTTTCGTCTATTCGAAAGCCCTGACGGAGGTGCAATTGCTCTAGAGGTGCGCGACATATCTGAGAAGCAAATTAGCTGCTCTCAGCATGAATTGGTGATCCGGCAAGCGCCCCGTATTGGGGGAAGATCATCCGGCGTATCCGCGGGGCCTTGATACCGGCCGTTGTTGCGGGGCGGCGGTGGGCCGGAACTGGTTGGGCCGGAACTGGTTGGCGATGGAGAATTCTGATTGCCAAAGGGCAAGAACCCCGCGGCACCACTCCCTGGTAGCGGCGTGCTTGAGCTTGGGTCAGGACATTGTCGGGCATATTCGGCGACCCATTGGCCGTTCGTGCACCGATGCCACCAGCCCGGCGCGCATTCAGGGCAATAGCTGGTCTTGGCGGCAACGCAAAAATAGGCGCCTTCCGCATAGGTGTTGAGCCGCTTTGTCATTTCCGTTTCTTCCACTAACGGACGATCAGGTGCGGCGCAGTTTGCATGCGCCGTTCCTGCGATCAACAAGGCGCTCAGCGCCGAACAAAATGCTAGCTGCATCAAATGGCGCACCATTGTTCTTCCTCTTGGGTCGATGACTCTTAACCCCGGCTGTTTACCTATAGGGCGCCGGGCCGGCTACCAGCCGCAATCTTCACGCCAACTTCCTGTGGTGTAGGCAACGACTGTGGCACGCGCACCATCCGCAACGCGCAAATTCGCGTTCATCTGCTGTCTTGCAAGGTCCGCACAGGTTGGCAAACCGTTCCGCGCATACTCGTTGGCGCAGACGCGAGCGATTTCGGCTTGAACCTGGTTAACACAATAGGCCATCATGCCGGCCATACCTGCGCCGGGCGCAGCTATCGAGCGCAGGCGATCGCTTGCATTGGCTATGTAATTCTTGCCGCGATCACCAGCCGCGCTGCACTGCGGCGGATTAGGCAGGCAGTTTGCCGCGGGATGATTCGTCGGTGCCGCCGGTTGATCGTTGTCATCGTCATCGGACGTGCTATCGTCGGGTGGCGCATATTGCTGGCCGCTGAGACCCACCTGGAGAGTATTGAGGATCTGGGCGAAGTCGCCCAAAGTTAACGCAGCTAGAGGGCCGGATGAGTAGGTTTGCGAGGTATTCGGCGCGGGACCGCTAACCGTTTTTTGCCAACTTTCTGAGGCTAGCATCGGCTCTTTACTTAGGCACCCGTCCGACAGCAACGCAAACGCCAGGAATAAGGCAGTAGACGTCTTGCCCCGCCACCCGAGTAAACACATAGCCCCTCCCCTGAAGCGTTTTTTCTTGGGATAGTTTACACAAGGACCGCGAAATTTCAACAGTCAAATTTGAGTAGATAGGCCGAAGCAGATCCCCGAAACTGCGCATCGTCAGCGAGTCGTACCGGGCTTCCGCCACTGCTGGATCAGACAGGTTGAAGCAGTTCAGTTGGTCAGACTTTCGGAGCGACGCACCATGTCGATCAGGCGGTCGATTTCAGGAATGAGCGCTTTGGGGTTGCGCGAGTAGCTGAGCACCAGGTGCATCGGGTCGACATCCACATCCAGTTCGACGATGGTTCCGTCAGCGAGATCTTTATGAACGCTACGCCGGACCGTGCAGGCGATACCCATGCCAGCCATCACCATTTCGCGCACCATCCTCAGTTCTTGAACCTGTGCGGCAACCGTCAGCTCGGTAATTCCGACGGCCCGAAGCATTCCCTCGATGGTCCGGCCAAAGTGGGAGCCACGGTAAGCGGAAATGAAGGGATAACTGGCCAAGGTATCCCTGGAAATGCACTGCTGCTTTGCCAATGGGTGATCGGGTCTGGCGATGAATGCAAGGCGGAAACGTCCTATGATTTCGGTATGTAATTCAGGAACGTCGCCGAGCGCGCAGAGCAGGAACGCCAAGTCGACTGCGCCACTGCGAAACAGTCCATGCACCTCGTCGAAGGTGCCGGTACGGGCGATGACCTCGATGTGCGGAAATGAAGTGGACAATGTTTCAAACGTCTTGGCCAGCAAATAATTGGTAACGAAACGCTGCGCGGCGAAGCGCAGCTTATTCCTGTCTTGGCGAAATTCTGCGGACATCGCCCTGGCGCGTTCGAGGGTTTCCTGAGCATAGGCGTAGAGGGTCCGGCCCGCATCGGTAAGCTGCGGCGAAAGTCCAGCCTGGCGGCTGAACAGGGAGGTGCCCATCTGTGCCTCCAGTACACGCACATGCACGCTGACCGAAGGCTGTGAGATGTCGAGCGCAACGGCTGCCGCGCCGAAGCCGCGCGCTTCGACAACAGCGGCAAATACCTCCAGCTTGCGCATTGAAATCCGTTGCATCTAACGTACCTTTATAAACTCGACCCATAGCCATAATACTATGAAGCGATAGCGTGTAAGCAACTCGCACGTGTACCGCCAACTCATAGCCATATAGCTATTTAGTCATAGCACCTTGACTGATTGCTTCGTTCAATGTCGATCATATACATTCGATCGCAAGCAGGATTCCTGTGATGCAGTTCAAGTTGTTCTTTTCGTCGCAATGATCGAATCAACGCGGTGTCTCTGGATGACATCGCTTTGTTACACAGATAAAGGGCAATTGGTAGCAAATTGGTAGCGAAACGCCACAGCCTCAAACGCACAAATAAACGCACATCGCGCAGAACGTGTTCCCCATGCAGCATAAAAAGAGAAACGGGTTCAATAAAGTCCCCATTCTTCATCCCTCAGGAGATACATACAACATGCAAAAGAAATTGATCGCTCTGGCTGTTGCCAGCCTCGTATCCGGCGGCGCCTTCGCCCAGGCATCGAATGTGACCATCTACGGCCGCGCCAACCTCGCGCTCGATACCTATGCTGCCACCGGTTCATTCGCCGGCACTGCGACCGACTTTCAATCGCGTACTCGGATAGTTGACAGCGCCTCGCGTATCGGCTTCAAGGGCACCGAGGATCTGGGCAAGGGTTTGCAGATGAACTGGCAATGCGAGTCGCAAGTTAACATGAACCAGGGTGGCACGGCCACCATGAACGGCACCACGACGAACGCTTCCGACGGGCTATGCGGTCGCCAGTCCTACGCCGGTTTGTCGGGCGGCTGGGGCGAATTCCGCCTGGGCCGCCAGGAAGTTTATTGGACTAGCGGCCGCGTCAACGACGTCGGCGCCAACGAACTGGTCACCGGCAGCCCGCTGTCGTCTACCGGCGGCGGCCTCGTAGCCGCTCCGTACAATCGCACCTCGAACGTGCTGTCCTACTTCACCCCGACCGTTTCCGGCTTCCAGGGCGCTGCCTTCTATGTTGCCGGCGCCGAAGCCGCCGCAGCGGGCACCCAGACCAACGGCAAGGGCTATTCGCTCCAGTTGAATTACAACAATGGCCCGATCGCCGTCAAGTACGACTTCGCCAAACAGTATGTCCAGAATACTGCCGGCCTCAGCGATCCGCTCACTGGCGTCCCAACCAATACCGGCTCCAAGCTCGCGCTCGCCTACTTTTACCAGGGCGAAAGCAAGGTCGGCATCGTCCTGGCCCACTTGACCATGGCCAACATCGCCTCTTCCGCCACCGCCACCAACGGCACTGTGACCATCGGCGGTTCCACCGCCTTCCTCAATGCCGGCAATACCCTGACGCAGAATACCTGGGACATCAACTGGGAACATTATTGGAGCGACCAATTCAAGACCATCGTCGAGTTCGGCCAAGCCCCTAACGCCAGCCTGGCTGCTGGTGGTGGCGTGCTGACGGGCAATGCGACAAACTTCAATGCAGCAGAGACCGGGGTTAAGTCGTATACCGTGGCTGGCAAGTACTTCTTCTCCAAGCGCACCGCGATGTACCTGCTGAACGAGAAGATTACCAACGGCCAGCAGAACTGGGCTGACGTCACCGCCGCAGGCTATTCCGGCGCGACTGGCAATGCTGCTGCTGGCGGCATGGCTTCCGGCCAGCGCGGCGCAGACGTGAAGGTCACCGCAATTGGCCTGATTCACAACTTCTGATCCGGAAGTTCTGCCGGACGCTGCAACAGTCTTGATCGGCCACCCTTCGGGGTGGCCTTTTTGCCTGATCTTAAAACCGGAATTCCGCAGTCACTGACGACAATAGCCCTGACAGGGAGGGCAGCCATGGCAAGCATTCCTCAGGATAAGGGCCGGCAGCAGTCGCGCCGGGCGTTTTTGACCATTGCTGGCGCTGCGGGTGCTGCCGCCGTTGCGGGTGCCGCGATCAGCGCACCTGGCGATGTTGCCGCAGTCGCCTCGACGCCGGCAGCATCCGGCGGCCCCGGCCAACAGGATCAGCATGGCACGGCCGGACCGCGGGTCAATTTTGGCTGCGCGCTCTACGACCGCATGATTCCCCTGTACTCCGGCGAGGTGAAGGCGGAAGGCATCGATCTCAATTTCATCCCCAGCGAAGTCCCCCGGGAAATATTTGACAAGATGGCGCGAGGGCTGGTCTATGACGCCGCGGAATTCTCGATCTCGGAATTCGTTGCTCGGATGAGCGCCGGCAGGTGCCCGATGGTCGCCCTGCCGGTATTTCCCGCCCGTACCTTCCGGCACGGATATATCGCCGTCAATCGCCGTTCTGGCATCAAGTCGCCGAAGGATCTGGAAGGCAAGCGGGTTGGCGTCCAGTTGTACACGATGACGGCCAATATTTTCATTCGCGGCCTGCTTCAGCATGAATATGGTGTCGATCTTGCCAAAATCCACTGGGTTCAAGGTTCCATCGACCAGAGCGGCAAGTATGGCGATCCCGATGTCATGCCCTTGGTTCTGCCTGTGCCGATCGAAATCAACGAGACGGGAAAGTCCTTAAGCGATCTGCTCGAAGCCGGGGATATCGACGCCACCATCGGTTCCGCGCTTCCGCCGTCGCGCCGGCGCAATCCCGATATCCAGCGGCTGTTCCCGAATTTCCGGGAGCTGGAAAAAGAATACTATCGGCGAACCCGCATATTTCCCATCATGCATGTCATCGCCATCCGCCGCAGCCTCTACGAGCAATACCCGTTCATCGCATCCAGCCTCAGCAAGGCATTTACCCGCTCCAAGGAGCGCGCTATCGAACGCATGCGCGGCACGGGAACGCCGCGTTACATGCTGCCGTGGATGCAGGCGGATATTGACGAGGTCGATGAGGTGTTCGGAGGCGATCCATGGGCCTACGGCGTCGAAGCCAACCGACCGACGCTCGAAGCCTTGGTCAGCTACATGGCGGAACAGGGAATGATCGCCCGGACGATGCCGATAGAGGAACTGTTTGTCCCTGTTTGACCGTCTTGCGCTTGCAACCGACGACCTCATCGCCCCTGCCCGCGAGGCCTGTTGGGTAGACCCATAGCCACCGCGTTATGTGGTCATAGTAGGTTGACTGATTGCTTCCATGCGAGCCGATCCTTTACATTTGCACGCCAAGACACGGTTGCAGCCTGGGCAGGCTGATATCCGGTGGCAAAGGAAAAAACCCTCCTCTGCAGTCTGCAACGCAGTCGGGGTTGAGATCATGAACGGAGGAAATGAAATGCAGGATGAAAGAGAATGGCGGATCAACCGTGTCCGTCAGGGGATGGCGAAGGCGGAGATGGAAGGACTTCTTGTATTCGCACCAGGATGGCGGCGAGAGAATGTCCGATATCTGACCGGAGCATCCTTGCGCGGCAGTTTTGCGATGACCTACCTGCCGAGACTGGGCAAGCCAGCCGCCTTCGCCGGAACGGTCCAGGACGAGCAGGCCATCCGGGCGCATGGCTGGGTATCCGATGTTCGCCCCCTGGTATTCCCGGACTGCGCTGAAATGATCGTTCGGCTTGGCGAAAGCGCTGCGCCGCGAAAGCTGGGCATCGCTCATCTGGAACTGATGCCGAGGATCCTGCTCGCCGCGATACGCAAGGGGCTTCC
>CAILCO010000166.1 GCA_903832735.1 uncultured Sterolibacterium sp. | reverse complement strand
ACGGCCACCTTCGCCTTGAATGCCGCCGTATGATTCCGTCTCGGTCTTCTCATCTTTGCTCTCCTGTTGCGGGCGGTTCAGCCGCCCATAAGAGCAGGTTCTACACTTATCGGCCAGTCCTGTTTTGCTGGGCCACCTCTGGGAAGCGATACCGGGAAACTGAGGGTTACTCGCCAGTAGCTGCGATGCGCAGGAAAAATGTTAGCAGGAAGTTGTTGCCAGAGCAGATGGCGCCGTATATATTCCTGCTAGCAAGGGCTGGCGTCGTAGCCGCCGATGCTAGTCGGACCCGGAATCTCGGATTAGAATTGCCAGTCGCACATACTTCCATCAATTGCCAAAGGGGAAATTATGAACAAGTCGGAACTCGTCGATACCGTCGCCAAAGAAGCCGGCGTATCCAAAGCTGCTGCCGGAAACGTCCTCGATGCCGTTATTGGCGCCATCACCAAGGCAGTTTCCAAGGGTGACAGTGTCGCCCTGATCGGCTTTGGGACCTTCAAGTCGGCCAAACGTGCCGCAAGGGTAGGCAGGAACCCACAGACGGGGAAGGAACTCAAGATTGCCGCCACGACCGTTCCGAAATTTTCGGCCGGTGCCGGTTTCAAAGCGGCAGTTGCGGGGAAGAAAGCCGCCAAAAAGAAGTGATTTCATTGATGTTGAAATCTGGACCCGCGCTTGCGCGGGTTTTTTTGCCTAATTTGTCGGCAATCTTCAATTCCTCCAATAGGCACAAGCGCGCGAACATGGAAAGCCCATGTCTTGTGCAGTGATATGATTCACCATGGTCGATATTGACATCAGTGGAAATTCTCAAATGGTTTCGCATAAAAAGCCGGGTGACAAGAGTGAAGCGGAGTTTTTTCCCATTGCGCTCCCTCGCAGCGTATTTTTCCGCACGAAATTCGTTTCCGGCAGCCGCATTGCGCCTCTACCGGCGGAACAACCGGAAAGGGACGAACTGGCAAGGCGAATGCGCCGTTTTGAACTCTTCGCTAGGATAACGGTGGCCGCGATCAAGGAAATCGCTGCGGACACCACCGTGCGTGTCTATCGCAGAGGAGAGTTCATCTGGCGCCGCGGGGACAAGGTCGACAAGATCATTCTGCTCGAGTCCGGCTTCGTCAAAGCGGCCAGGCGCGACCGACACGGGGCGAACAAGACCTACGGACTGTATGGTCCGGGCGACTGCCTCGGACTGTTCGCACTGTTCGCCGGAACCAAGCACATCATCGACGCCGTCGCACTGAACGAAGGACAGCGCACGATCTGCATAGATGTTGCGCCCATCTTCAAACTGGCCGAAAAGTCCTCACGTTTCTCATCCAATCTGCACAGTCAGATGTCCCGGTTCACCGAGGCGCTGATCAACAAGATCGAAATTATCAGCGCAGGAACGATGTCCCAGCGCCTGGCCGTCCTGATGATGCAGCTGCTCGACCGCTACGGCACAGACAAGAACGAAAATTCCGCACACCTGCCTGTATCTCTGACGCTCGAACAGATCAGCGAGATTATCGACGCCCGCCTGGAAACAGTGGCACGGGTACTGGGTGACTGGAAGCGTGCCGGCTGGCTCGTCATCGACTCGAACGGTAGCCATTTCAGCAATCTGGACAAACTGCGCGAACTGCTTCCCGATTGACGAGCGGCTGGATTCAAGACTATCCAGCCGTCGCCTGACTCAGAAGGCCTCGTAGTCGAAGGCCCTCACAAATGGGCGCAGCACGTCTATAACTGGCACGAACTCCTTCTCGAAATTTCGCCAGCGGGTCACCGACGAAGAATATAGCGGCTGTGTGACCTGGATGCGGCTCGGGCTGGTGGAGATTTTTTCCGCAGCATGCTTATGGAAATCGACAACGGCAGGATCCCAGGGAAGGCCCAGAAAATCGAAGACGTTGCGATAGGTCGCCTCGAACTGGGTCACGGCGTCCTCGTAGCGGAACTCGATATAGCCGAGCGTCATCTGCTGCTTGATATGCATCCACCATTCCATCACTTGAGAATAAAATTGGGCTGTCTTTTGCCAACTCAGAAAATGAATTGTCGCCGCCGTTGGAACCATGAGTTGCATGAAGCAGCTAAGGCAAACGTCACGTGGATCGCGCATGACGAATATCACTTTGGCATCCGGAAATATACAATTGATCAATCCTAGATCAATGGTATTCATGGTGAATTTGTCCAGAAATGTCTTCTGCTCAAAGCCATCTCCAAAGCGTCCGCGTACCCTGTTCCAATAAAATTCACGCAAGTGCAGCACGCCGGACAGGTCCAGCTTCCGTAGCTTCTCAACTGTGCTGGCACCGGACCTGTCCATCCGGTGAAGTTCTTGTTGCATGGCCCAGACGAAATCCGCCTCGTCGGCCAGGAATACGTCGGGGTGGGCGCCCAGAACCTCTTGGGTCAGCGTCGTACCGGAGCGAATGAAGCCGATCAGGAAAGCGGGGGCTGCTTGATCGGCCGGGAATTCAGTTCCGGACCAGCGGCCCATAAGCTGCCTGTCGAACCCTGCCTTGTTAGCCTTGAGCATGTTCGGAATGAGCGTTGCATCCTGGTTGCCGTACTCCGGCAAGGAAACGGATAGGCGGGCAGCCGCATGCAAATGGGGAAACACCTGGTCAAATTCGCGCAGCTTATCGTGGATACGAGCCAGTTCCTTGTGGGCCCGAAATTCCTCTCTGGCTCCCAGGGAGCCGCCCAAGGCCTTTTCCAAGCGCTGCTGTGCAGCAGCAAGCTGGCCTGCATCTGCCTCCAGGCTGCCCTGCAGAATCTGCATCATGGTGTGATCAGGAGAGAGTTCCAGCGCTCGCTTTCCGGCTTGCACAGCCTCTGCTCGCTTGTTCAGCAGTGAATAGCTGACAGCAAGAAGTTGAAAGCCACGAAACACTGAACTGTTGATCTGTACCGCGGCACTGACGAGTTCAAGAGCACCTGGGAAATCGTTCCACTGCTGCAACTGCGCCGTGAGCTCGAGTACCCTGCTGATATCCCGGCTCTTGCCGGCCTGGTCCAGCAGGAGCCGGCCGCCGTCGCGCAGATAGGCGAGGCCGTCGTCCCGCCGTCCCGCGGCGCAGAGGGATTGCCCCAGCCAGATCCTGGCTTGAAGATCACCGGGGTCTTCCTGCAGGGCTGTTTCAAAACACTGGACGGCTTCGTTCAGCTTGCGAGCCTTGGCTGCGGCAACGCCGCGCTGCATGTAACTGATCATGTCCAGATAACCTCAGAGACGAGCTTTGAGTACCTTGAATCGCTGCTTACCCTCGTTGTCGAGAGTCCGCTCTTCGATATTCGCCAGCATCTCGCTGGCTTCCTTCTTTTTGCCACCTTCCCCCAAAAGTTCGGCGAGATGAATGCGCGCGACCGCCGCTCCAGGATCGATCGAAACTGCGCGGCGCAACGTGGTCACAGCGTCGTTCTTCTGGCCGGCCTCATTTTGCGCTTCAGCCAGTGTATCGAGCACAGTTGGGTTTTCTGGTGCCAGTTCGGCTGCTGTCCTTGCCGTCGCCAGGCTCGCGGGGTTGTGTGCTTTGGCATAGACCCAGGCCAACTCGTTCAGCGCCACGAAATTCTTCGGGTCACGCTTGACAATCGCATCGAAATAGCGCGCCGCTGCGACGAAATCCTGCCGGCCAGTCTCGCGGCGGGCTGCCAAAAAAAGTGCTGCTACGCTGTTCGGATGGGCGGACAACCAGTCGCGCAGTTCCCCATTGGCGAGCTCTCTTGCCCCCGTTCTATCGAGCAGGTCGACTTTGCGCAGCACGGCCGCCTCGGCTGCGCCCGCCTTGCCCGCCTCGGCATAGGCTTTCAGGGCGCCGTCCGGCTTGCGCTCGGTGCGTCCAAGAACATCGCCGAGCAGCAGCCAGCCGGCAACACGAAAGGACGGCCGGTCACGCAGCATCGTGGCCGTAAGCTGTGCATCCGCGGCTTTCCCCTGGTCCATTTGCAGCATCGCCAACGCCTGATAGGGAGCAGGTTCGTCCGGGCGCAGGTTGATCAGCTTGATGAGCGACGCAATCGCCTCCGTCGGCTTTCCGGAACGATTCAGAATCTGGGCATGAGTCAGATTCCAGTCGACACGACTTTGAAAACGCGTCGACAGTTTGGCGTATTTTTGCGTTGCCTGTTGCAGGTCGCCCGCCGCATAGTATGCGGAACCCGCCAGCGCAAGCATTGCGGTATTGTCTGGCTGAGCAGCTTCTCCCTCTCTTGCCAAGGCCAGCGCTTTTTCCTTGTGCCCCCGTGCCAGCCAGTAGCGCACTGCTGCGTCGCGCAATTGAATGGAGGTCGGATCCGCCGCGACGCCCTTGTCGAGCACCTCGCTGACGCGTTCAGGATCTGCCCCGGTGAGCCGGAATCTTCGCGCCCGCTCGAAATAGACGCGCGCATCTTTGCTGCCCGAGTCGATGGCCTTCTGCAGGCGAGAGTCATATTCCTTGCCGCGTTCTGGCGTCTTTTCGCCAATGGCGAGAGCGGCAAGCGCCGGGTAGTAATCGGCCCGAACATCGAGGGCATGTCGGGTCTGCTCCCGTGCAGCGGCTTCATTGCCTTCGCTGCCGAGAACCGCAGCCAGCCACAGGACAGGTTCAGGATCCTTGGGGTGCCGCTCCATTTCACCCTGGGCCATGCCCTTCGCCTTGTCCAGAAGATGCATCCGGAAGATCGTACGAAACACCTCGTTGCGTTGCTTGCCATCCGTCTTGGACAACTCAATCGCCGCGTCGACTGCGGCAATGGCTTCGCTGCGTTTTCCCAGGGCGAGCCGCATTTCACCCAGTCTTGCCAACAACTGCGCTTGCGCCGGCGGCGACAGGGCGGCCGCCTCAAACTGCTTCAAGGCGTTCGCCCTTTCCCCATGGGCCCAGCCCAGTTCGGCAGAAAGGGCCAGCAACTCCTTGTCCTTCGGAGCCAGTCGCAAGGCTTGACCAAGGGACACCTCTGCGGCCTTCGCGTTTCCTCGCTGCAATTCGAGAAAAGTACGCAGGCGCAGCCCTCGCGACGAGTTCGGATCCACATTGAGAATCCTTGTTACCCGGGCATCGGCCGAAGCGAGTTCGCCCCGCGTCAATTCCACCGTAGCGGCTATCAATTGCGAAGGGATATGTTCCGGCAAGGTTCCCAGAACCTTCGTTGCCAAAGACCAGGCTTCCTCATACTTGCCCTCATTCATCAGGAACAAGGCGTTGATATGCAGCGTCCGGTAGTACGCCGGGGCGATCTTGTTGAGCTTGTCGCGCAGAGGCCGGGCCTCATTGCCATGCCCGGAACCGATCAACCATTCGGCATATTCTGCGATCACCCCGTGATGCCAAGGGGCCAACTCGTAGGTATGTTGCAGGGCGGCAAGTGCATTCGTCTTGTCGCCGTTACTGGCATAGACCCGGCCGGCACCGCGCCATACCCACCATGGAACCTGGCTAGGTTTCAGCGCGGCATCGACTTCAGCCAGCGCCTCCTGACGGCGCTTGCCCGCCAAGGCATTCTGCGCTTGAGCCAGGTGCACCGCCGCCGTTTTTGTTTTGGCCTGTTCCAGTTGAGCGATCGCCGCATTCTTCTGACCCAGTGCCAGATGAGCGAGCGCCAAGGTCCCGCGCAAATCCGAGTCCGCCGCCACTGCCGTCAGCTTCCTTTCGGCGAAATCCTTCACCAGCAGAGCTGGCTCACCGCGATCGAGGAGCAGAACGGCGATCTTCGGCACCAGTTCATTGGCATCGCCCCCCAGCGCCAGTGCCTGCCGATACTGCTGTTCGGCACCCGCCGCGTCGTCGCCATTTTCCAATGCTTCCGCCAACGCCAGTCTTGCCGGCAGCGAGTTTGCTTCCTTCTGCACCGCATTCTTGAATGAGATGACGGCCGTCGCCAGGTCTCCTTTTGCTGCGAACGACTTTCCTTGCTGCAACGAATCCGAAACGGAAGGCGAACAGCCCGCAGCCAGTAAGGCGAGGTACAGGGCGGCGGCAATGCCGGAGGTGTTCAGCCCTGAAAAGGAAGCTGGCCGTTCATGCTCAAGAATGGCTTTTGGCTCAATCATTTTCGAATCCCCCTAGCCCCGGTCGATGTGAGTGATATCTCAAAATGCGCAGCGCTCATGATATGCCAATGTACTATGCGGGATCAAGCAGCTTATGAGTAACGTCACACAGGGCCCTCGGGAATGACCAAAAAAAATGGAGCGACCTGGTCGCCCCATCCTTTAACTACACGCTGACAGAGATCATGCGTTCTTGCGGCGGCGCATCGCAGCAAGACCGGCAAGGCCCAAGCCAAGAAGCGCCAGGGATGCGGGCTCGGGAACCTGGCCTGATGGCGGGTTCACTGCACCAAAGCCATCCAGATACACGTAGCCGGCGTGCCCGGTCGGCTGGCAATCGGCGGCCAACAGGCTGAGCGTAAAGGTATCGCCTTGGAACGCGCTTACATCCAGTTGTTCAACCTGCCAAGCGGTGTAATAGAAGCCATTGCTCGACAAAGTGAACCGTGCATCCACGCCACTGCCACCGGAGGCCGCGTTGTACTCGCGGACGATCGGGGTAAAGCTGTTACCGGGAGTGTCGTCCGTCAGGGTTAGCTTGAAGGTGGCGGCGTCACTGGGTCCGTGCGCGCCCTGCAACACGGCGGCCCAGGCAAAGAAGATGCTGGGGTCCGTGTAGTTCGCGACCGTCTGCGTGATCGCGGAAGCATAACCGCCGTATATGGTGTCTTCCGCTCGGGCGGAGTAGCTTCCGCTATACACTTGTTGGAGGTTGCCGTCGGTGTTGGGAGCGATGCCCGCTCCGACAATTGCGGAATGTGTCAGGCCCGGTTGATTTAACGAGCCGCCCGGCAGGAACTGGCTCGCTTGGAGCGCGGCGTTATTCTCGGAAGCGCGGTAACCGCTGCCCTCGGTCCAGCCGTTGAACGTCCCGTCTTCAAATCCGCCATTGACAAATGAAGCTGCCAAGGCGGGTGTTGCTGCGAAGGCCGACAGGGCCAGCGCGATTGCCGTCTTATTCATGTTGAACTCCTCTCACGTTGGTTAAGCAAAAGTTGTGGATCAATCCGGATCCCACTCTTGCTATTGCAATACCCGTGCCAGAGAAGAAATAACATCTAACCTATTGTTTTTTATTTTTGTTTTGCAGGAAAGCGAGCCATCCTGTTTTCAATCTGTAAATTTATTTGACATAGCGACGTCCCTTTTTAAGTTCCGCCAACGGGATATGCGTTCTGAACGGGAAAGGGACAAGCGGGGAATATGGGCTTGCTGCTGCAACTAGAGCGGAGCGGAATCCGTCCGTAGGAAAGTTCGCTAACCGGCGCTTTTGGGAACTACTGTCAGCTGAGCGGAATATTGCGGAAAACGTAATCAACGAGCGTTGCAAGACTCGATGCTATCGGTTCGCGTGAGGTATCGACGATCAATTCCGGATCTTCCGGCGGCTCATAGGGGGCGCCTATGCCCGTAAAGTCAGGCAATTCACCGGCTCGCGCTTTCTTGTATAGTCCTTTCGGATCTCTTGATTCGCAAGTCGCCAGATCGGCAGCGATGTAAATTTCGTGGAAGGCTTGCCGGCAAGCGTGGCGGGCACGGCCGCGGTCGGCTCGGTACGGAGAAATAAAGGCAGTGATGCAGATCAATCCGGCATCGGCAAACAGCGCGGCGGTTTCACCCACTCGCCGTATGTTCTCGGCTCTATCCTCCGGGCCAAAACCAAGATTGCAATTCAATCCGTTGCGTACATTGTCACCGTCGAGCACGTAACACGAATAGCCCAAGCCCATCAATGCGTGCTCTAGCGCCATCGCCAACGATGACTTACCTGACGCCGATAGGCCGGTGAGCCACAGAACGGCGCCTTGATGGCCATAGTGTGCCGCACGATCCGAAGACGCCAAGGTATGCGACACGGCGGTCAGGTTCCTGTTCATAAAGGCTCCCGCTGGTTCAAATTCGACCTACAGTTTTCACAGACAGATTGGGCGGGCGAAATGCGGGAGAGCTATTGGCATAAGTGCGTGGCGCTCCGATCTATGAACTTGGCGGCAGCGCCAGATTCAACGTTCCCTGCCCTTGTCCTCTTCGCGCTGACGCAATACCCGCCGCTGTACCTTGCCGGTAGTGGTCATCGGCAGGGCATCGATGAATTCGATTTCCTTCGGAGTCTCGTAGGGCGCCAGGGTCTTGCGAACATGTTGCAGCAATTCGGCTTCGAGTTCCGGGGAACCCGTATTCCCTGGCTGCAGCACGACGAAAGCCTTGACCAAGGTGCCGCGAACGGCATCGGGCACGCCGATGATCGCTGCGTTGGCCACGGCAGGATGTTTGAGCAGGCAGTTCTCGATCTCCCCCGGCCCGATCCGGTAGCCAGCGCTCTTAAAGACATCGTCGGCGCGGCCCTGATACCAGAGATAACCGTCGCCATCCTGTCTTGCCAGATCGCCGGTGCGGCCCCAGGCATCCATGCCCGCGCCGAAATATTTATCCACCGTAGCCTGCGGATTCTTCCAGTATTCGAGCAAGAACACCGGATCGACTTCGCCTTTGCAACTGCGCCCGACGCAGACCTCGCCGACCTCGCCCGGCGCCACAGGCAATCCGGCGGCGTCAAGCAAGGCCACCTGATGTCCCGGATAAGGCCGTCCCATCGCCCCCGGCTTGGGCGGGTAGAGCGAACTGCAGCCGCCGACGACGTAGTTGATCTCGGTCTGGCCGAAAAGCTCGTTGATCGTCACGCCCAGTTCCTCCTGCGCCCAATTCAACAGCGTGGCCCCGACTGACTCGCCGCCGCTCATGATGCTGCGCAGCTTGAGATCGAAGCGACTCGCAGGTGAAGGCACCGCCTTCATCATCAATTTGAGTGCGGTAGGAAAAAGGAAGGTGTTCCTCACAGCGTATTTCTCGATCAACCAGAAAGCCTTCTCCGGATCGAAACGGCCGCGGTAAGCCAGGATAGGCTGACCAAAATTCCAGGTTGGCAGGAGTGCGTCGAACAGTCCACCGGTCCAGGCCCAGTCGGCGGGCGACCAGAACATGTCGCCAGGCTTGGGGAAAAAGTCGTGCGAGCAAACGAAGCCGGGCAGGTTGCCCAGCAATGCGCGGTGCGGCATCAGGGCGCCCTTCGGGTTGCCGGTGGTACCGCTGGTATAGATGATCAGTGCCGGGTCGTCGGCACTTGTCAGCACCGGCACAAACTGGGTCGAGGCATACTCGAGCAGGCGCTGCCATTGATGCACGCCTGTCACATTCGCCCCGTCGACGCAGATGACGTGCTTGAGCTCAGGCAGACTGTTCCTGACTTGTAGCAGATTGGGCAGGGACGCCTGGTCCACGATGGCGATGCGCGCCTCGGCATTTTCCAGCCGGTACTGGAGCGAATCCGGGCCGAACAGATGCGACAGCGGCAAGGCGATCGCCCCCATCTGGTAGCAGGCGATATGACTGATCCCGGTCTCGGGACACTGCGGCAGGATGATCGCGACCCGCTCGCCTTTGATCGTACCCAGGGCCGAAAGCGCATTGGACAATCGATTGGCCTGCTTCTGCAGATCCCAGAAGGTCCACGCCGAACAAAAGCCGTTCTCGTCCTCGTAGTAGAGGGCGAAGCGACTTCGTTCCTCGGCCCAGCGCCCGCAACATTCCCGTGCGATGTTGTAGGTTTCAGGTACATTCCAGCGAAAACGGGCCCGCAGCGCCTCGTAATCGCGAGCCCTTTCATCGATCTGAAAGTTCATCGGATAAGCCTCTCGTCGAGCAATTCTATCCAGTGACGCACTGGCAAGTCACTGCCCGACTGGAGATGAGCCAGGCAGCCGATATTGGCGGTGGCAATGGCCGCGGGCCGGCCTGATGAAAGCGCCGAAATCTTGTTGTCGCGCAGCCGCGTGGCAATCTCCGGTTGCAGCACCGAGTAGCTTCCGGCCGAACCGCAACACAGGTGACTATCCGCCACTGCGGTAAGAGCGAACCCTGCGGCGGCGAGCAGCTCTTCGACTGCGCCGCGGATCTTCTGTCCGTGCTGCAGGCTGCAGGGCGAGTGAAAGGCAAGTTTCGGGTTATTCATGGCCGGTTTCGACTTCGCCAACAATTCGAGCAGGCCGGCCTTTTCCGCAGCCACGACTTCGCTGACATCCCGGGTCAAGAGCGCCACCCGCGCCGCCTTCCTGGCGTAGTCCGGATCGTCCTGAAACAGATGGGCGTAGTCGCGCACCTGGACGCCGCAGCCCGAAGCGGTCATGACGACGGTCTCGGCGCCGGCTTCGAGGAGCGGCCACCAGGCATCGATGTTGCGACGTGCAGCGGCGCGCGCAGCGACGCTGTCGTCGAGGTGGAGAGCCAGCGCACCGCAACAACCGGCTTGCGGAGCCTCGATCAGCGAGATATTCAAGGCATCAAGGATCCGCGCGGCCGCAGCATTGATGTTCGGCGCCATCGTCGGCTGCACGCAGCCGGCCAGGGCAATCATGCGACGCCTCCTATTCCCGGAAGGCCGCGCACCGGGCGCGCGATAGGGCAATACCTTGGCACGCAACACCGCCGGCAGGACCGGGCGCAGCCACTGGCCCAGGCGGTAGGCCGGCGCGAACAGCCAGCGAGTGAGCAGCAGCCGTTTGAGCAAAGAGCGCTTGAAACCTTCAAGACCAGCCCGGCCAACGCGCTCGGCAATGACCTCGCGACCGATGTCGAGCAAGCGCGAGTAGCGCACCCCTGAAGGGCAGGTCGTCTCGCAGGAACGGCAGCTCAGGCAGCGATCCAGATGCAGTTGCGTCTTTGCCGTGACTGCCGCGCCCTCGAGCAATTCCTTGATGAGATAGATGCGGCCTCTCGGTCCGTCAAGCTCATTGCCCAGGAGTTGGTAAGTCGGGCAGGTCGCGGTGCAAAAACCGCAATGCACGCAGGCCCTGAGGATCGCATCGGCCTCGTGGCCGGCAGGCGTGTCGCGAATAAAATCGGCAAGATGGGTCTGCAATTCAGAACTCCCGAAACATCCGCCCTGGATTGAAGATCCCGACCGGATCGAAAGCCTGCTTGAGCTTCTTATGCAATGCCATGAGCGGCGCCGGTAGATCCTGGAAGACGCCCGCAGCGCGCGCCTCGATACCGCCCCGAAACAAGGTAGCATGACCACCAGCCTTGGCCGCTCCAGTGCGGACGAGTTCTGCGGGAGCGTCGCAGGCAAGCCAGCGCTGGCTGCCGCCCCATTCGATTAGTTGTGCGCCGGGCAACACGAGCGGCGGCGCAACCGAGGGCAAGGAAAGGCGCCACAGCGGAATACCGACGGCGAAAAAGGCGGTGCGCTGTTCGCGCAACTCGTCCCAGAAAGCCGGTGCATCGTCCACACTCTCTCCACCGATCAGTCCGCGCGCCGCCGCCACGGCGGCATGGGCTCCGGACAGGCGCAAGGTCAGGAGTTCCTCATCGTCGCGAGCGGCCCAGCAGGTAGCGGAAATCGGCAACGGCCTGCCGGCCCAGCCGTTCATCAGTTCGAGCGCCTTGCCTTGCTGCGCCTCCAGGCGCAACGTGGTTTCAGTTGCGGGACGCGGCAGTACCTTGAGAGAAATTTCGAGCAGCACCCCGAGGGTTCCCAATGCGCCAGCCATCAACCGCGAAACGTCGAAGCCGGCGACGTTTTTCATCACCTGGCCACCGAAATTCATCACCTCGCCGTGGCCATCCATGAGCTTGACGCCGAGTACGAAGTCGCGCACCGAACCGGCCGTCGCACGCCGCGGCCCCGCCAAGCCAGAGGCAATCGCTCCCCCCAGGGTAGCGCCAGCCCCGAAGTGGGGTGGCTCGAAGGCCAGCATCTGCCCCTGTGCGGCGAGCACCGCTTCGATCTCTCTCAAGGGCGTGCCACAGCGGGCGGTAATTACCAGTTCAGTCGGATCGTAAGCGACGATGCCGGCGTAACATCCGGTATCGAGAATCTCGCCGAGCAGCGGCCCGCCGTAGAAATCCTTACTGCCACCGCCCCTCAGGCGTAACGGGACCCTCTCTAACGCGGCGCGGTGGATGCGTCTGGCAAACTCACTGACGATCTCTCTCATGGCTGAGCTCTCGGAGTGCCGGTCAAGCGATATTCCGAGCAGTGCCGGGGCGTGGGTACCGCCTTGCCTGGATTGAGCAGGGCATGAGGATCGAAGGCACCCTTGAGCGCGTGAAACAGGGCGAGTTCCGTAGCCGAGAATTGCACGCACATCTGCTTCACCTTTTCGATGCCGACGCCGTGCTCTCCGGTGATGGTCCCGCCCATCTCGACGGAGAGTTCGAGGATCTTGGCACCGAAACTCGTGGCGCGCTCAAGTTCGCCAGGCACGTTGGCGTCGAACATGATCAGGGGGTGCAGATTGCCGTCGCCCGCGTGGAAGACATTGGCGCAACGCAGGCCGTATTCCTCGGAGAATTCATTGATGCGGGTGAGCATCTCGGCCACTCGTTTCCTTGGTATGGTGCCGTCCATGCACAAGTAGTCTGGCGTAATACGGCCCACCGCGGGAAAAGCCGCCTTCCTTCCGGCCCAGAACCTGAGTCGCTCGGCCTCGTCGGCGGAGATGCGAATATCGGTGGCGCCGGAGGCTTCGAGCACGGCGCGCATCGCGCTGATTTCTTCTGCCACCTCTTCCGGCGTGCCGTCGGATTCGGCGAGCAGGATGGCAGCGGCGGCAAGATCGTAGCCGGCATGGACGAAATCCTCGACGGCGGCGGTGGCCGCCTTGTCCATCATTTCCAGCCCGGCCGGGATGATCCCGGCGGCGATGATCCGCGCCACGGCATTGCCGGCGGTTACGACATCGGCGAAAGATGCCATCACCACCTGAGCCAGTTGCGGCTTGGGCGTGAGCTTGACGGTCGCCTCGAGGACCACGCCGAGCATCCCCTCCGAACCGATCAGCAGCGCCAGGAGATCGTAGCCCGGCGAGTCCAGGGCGCCGCACCCGATCTCGATCACCTCTCCGTCGATCAGCGCCAGCCTCAGACTCAGCACATTGTGCACCGTCAATCCGTACTTCAGGCAATGCACACCACCCGAGTTTTCCGCGATGTTGCCGCCAATGGTGCAGGCGATCTGGCTCGAAGGATCCGGCGCGTAGTACAAACCATGACCGGCCGCCGCCTCGGAGATAGCGAGGTTCCTCACCCCCGGCTGGACGCGCGCGGTGCGCGCCAGCGGATCGACCTCAAGGATGCGCATGAACTTCGCGAGGGAAAGCACGACGCCGTTCTCTACCGGCGTGGCGCCACCCGACAGCCCCGTACCGGCGCCGCGTATCACTACGGGCAGCTTAGCCTCGCTGCACAGTTTGAGTATGGCGACGACCTGGGATTCGCTCTCCGGCAAAACCACCAAGAGAGGCAATTGGCGGTAGGCGGTCAGGCCGTCGCACTCGTAAGGCCGCGCCTCCTCCTCGGCCACCAGCAAGCCTTCTTCCGGCAGGATACGGTGCAAGGCTTTGATGACGCCGGCGATAGCGGTCGATGCGACTACGACCGCATGCTCCGCCAAATTGTCGCGCTGCTTGTCCATGTCCATCCGGCCTCCGCTCAGTCTCAACGCCAGGCCTCGAGCCATGACAAACCGTCCGTGGTATGGCCGAGCGGCAGATATTCGCAGCCTACCCAGCCCTTGTAACCCAGACTGTCGAGCTGCCGGAACAGGAAGGGGAAATTGATCTCGCCCGTACCCGGCTCGTGGCGACCGGGGTTATCGGCAAGCTGGATGTGGCCGATACGCGGTAGGTTTTCTGCCAATGTGACCGCTAGGTCGCCTTCCATCACCTGGGCATGATAAAGGTCGTATTGCAGACGCAAATTATCGCTGCCGGACTCTTCAATAAGTGCCAGTGCAAAGCGTGTGGTCGTGACGAAGAAGCCGGGATTGTCGCGATTATTGACCGGCTCCATGACCAGCTCGATGCCGGCGCGTTGCAGAGCAAAAGCCGCGAAGCGCAGATTCTCGATCAATGTCTCGCGCGCCCTGGCTTCGCTCTCGTCAGTCGGCTTGATCCCGGCCAGGCAGTTCACTCTCGGGCAACCCAGCGCCCGGGCATAGTCGATGGCCAGACCGACGCCATCCTGGAACTCGCCGATTCGCCGCGGATGGCAGGCTATGCCCCGGTCGCCTGCCGACCAGTCTCCCGCCGGAAGGTTGAACAGGACCAGTTCGAGAGCTTCACTGCGTATCTTCTCGGCCAAATCCAGTTTGTCGAACGTGTACGGGAATTGAAACTCGACTGCCTTGAAGCCGTCCGCGCGCGCGGCGGCAAAACGGCTCATGAAATCATGCTCGGTATAAAGCAGGGAAAGATTGGCGGAAAATCGTGGCATGTTGCTCCAGAAGCCCGGCGCCCAACCGAGAACTCCCGGCCAAGCTCAGTCGGTATTATGCGGCAATTCGCCATCATGGCAATATCGAAAGGTCTGCATGCCTGAGCCTCATGCTTTTGCTAACATTTTCGCGGACACTAATTTCTTCTCCCGGAATCAGGCCGATGAATTGATCCGTGCCAGTCCTGCGATAGCGGCAGCTATAATGGCCGTAACTGTCAACCCTATCAGAACGCCATGGGACACCGACTCTCAAAGATCTATACACGAACTGGCGATACCGGCACCACCGGTCTCGGCGACGGCTCACGCACCGGCAAAAACAGCCTGCGTATCGCCGCATTGGGCGACATTGACGAAACCAATTCGGCGATCGGCCTATTGCTTAGCGAAGCATTGCCTGCGGATGTGTCAGGCCTGCTCACCGGGGTCCAGCACGACCTGTTCGACCTGGGTGGCGAGCTATCGATACCCGGCGCGAAAATGCTCGCCGAGAACTCTGCCGCGCGCCTGGAAACAGCGATAGACCGCTACAACGAAACGCTCGGGCCACTCAAGGAGTTCATCCTGCCCGGTGGTATTCGCGCCGCCGCATTGGCACACCTCGCCCGTACCGTCTGCCGCCGCGCCGAACGGACCATCGTAACGCTGGCGGCGAGCGAGCCTGTGTCACCAGCTGGGCGGCAGTACCTGAACCGCCTTTCGGATCTCATGTTCGTGCTTGCCCGACATTTCAACCGCGAGGCCGGGCGTAGCGACGTGCTATGGCAAAGGGACAAGATCTCGTGAGCCGCTTTAGCTGCCGCGAGGCGTGAGACCCAATTCGCGCTCGAACGGCAAATGCGGATATTGAAAGGCAATGGGGCCGTCCGGTTTTGCGTCAACGAACTGGCGGACGAAAGGGTCATCGGTTAGCAGCATGTCCGCGGCGGGGCCCTCTGCGGCAATCACCCCGTCGTTGATGAAATAGACATAATCGACAACCTTGAGCGATTCAGTGACATCGTAAGTCACTACGACGGATGTCACGCCAAGTGCGTCGTTGAGCCGCCTGATCAGATTCGCGATGACGTTGAGCGAAATCGGATCGAGGCCGGCAAAAGGCTCGTCGTACATGATCAGCATCGGATCGAGCGCAATCGCGCGTGCCAGAGCTACCCGGCGAGCCATGCCGCCGGACAGATCGTTGGGCATCATGCGATGAACTCCGCGCAAACCGACCGCGTGGAGTTTCATCAACACCAGATCGTGAATCAACTCCTCGGGAAGGTCGGTGTTTTCGCGTATCGGAAACGCCAGGTTGTCATAAACCGACATGTCGCTGAACAAGCCACCCACCTGGAACATCATGCCCATTTTTTTCCGCAGTCGGTAAAGGCCCCCGTCATCAAGTTCATTGACGACCTCGCCGGCGACCTTGACAAGTCCACGCGTAGGCTTGAGTTGACCGCCGAGCAAGTGCAGCAAGGTCGATTTTCCGCAACCGCTGGCACCCAGAATGGCGACGATGCTGCCACGCGGCACCTTGAGCTCGATGCCTTTAAGGATCGCCCTTTCTCCGTAGGAAAAACAAAGATCGCTGATCTCGATAAGGGCATTTTCAGTCTGGGTTGACTTCATGTCTGTCGATACCGTTGCAGGAGAATAATGATCGATGGGCTAGCCGGCAAGATCGAGAATGCGATCTGAACCGGGGGTATTTTAACAGTCGATGCGATTAATCCCATGATCCGTCGCTCATGACCGGCCGCGATACCGGTTGACCAAAATGCCCGTATTTCACCGTCAGCAATCTTTACGCTCTCAACTGAAACTCTTCCGAAGGCGTCCCAGGACATAGCGCTTAAATAGCCTAAGCACTTGAAGTTAAATAAAGGCTCATTTAGCGAATAACGTGGCTGGCTCATCTAGCGAGCCTGTGGAAGTGGATACTGGCTACATAGCGCACGGGCGCTGGAGCCAGGAGATGCAAAATGAGGACGAGAGAATTGGCAAGGCTCATCGGGACATT
>CAILCO010000165.1 GCA_903832735.1 uncultured Sterolibacterium sp. | reverse complement strand
CAAAAAGGACATCTCTATCGCCATGAACTATCTCAACCATCGACCCAGAAAATGCCTCGGCTTCAAAACACCTCACGAGGTTTTCTGGAAGAAGCTACACTCGCGTCATAACGCAGTTGCACTTCAGAGTTGAATCCGCCGTCAGATGAAAGACTGCCAACGTTTCTTACGCAATCGTATTAAATTCATTTCGGTCTACGACAGGCTCTGGGTTCGACGCGGCGGTGGCAGAGCGCAGGCTGTCGTATCTGCCTTTGCGGGGATCTCCCATCCGCTCGGAGACCTGGCTCGCGGTTGACCGCAGCACGGCCACTTCGGCACTGTCCCAGGCGACGTCGAAGCGTCGTTCCGGACCCAATATCGTCAGCGCGGCGACGATATTCTTGGTGTGGTCGAAGACCGGTGCGCTGACTGCGTTGATGGAGGCCAACTGGTTGCCGCGCACGACTGCGATGCCGCATTCGCGCACATCCGCCAATGACTTTTCCACTTCGTGGCGATTGTGATCGCGCATTTCTTCGCCGAGTTTCTCCTCAGTAAGATGGCGCGGCAGGAAGGCGGCGAACACCTGGCCAGTGGCTGAGTCGAGAAGACTGAGCGCCGATCCCACGCGAACATTGATGGCGACCGGCCGGCGGCATTCTTCCCAGCAGACTATGGTCGGCCCGGCAGATCCCCAGATGGCCAGCATCGCGGTCTGGTTGGTGTGGTCACGAAGTTCTGCCACGGCAGCGCCGCCGATCCGGACGACGTCAAGTTGATGCAGCGCCGCCAACCCTACCGTGAGTGCCAGTGGGCCCAGGCCGTAACGCGCACCGGCGCCGTCCTGTTCGACCATGCCTTCCCGCGCGAGGCTGACCAGATAGCGATGCACTTTTGCCGATGGCATGTTCATGGCCTTGGCGATGTCGCGCAGCATCAGGGGCTGATACGCTTGCGCAAGCACGGCCAGGACACGCAATCCGATCTCGACCGATTGCACGCCAAACTGTTTCTTGCCCAGGTCGTTGTCGGGAACGTCTGCGTTCATCTTGTTGTCGTTATTCGCGTCGAATTGCGGCTGGCCGCCGGTCTATTGTGTGGGCTGATGGCTCAGCCGTTGATGTCTGCTTCGATCGCTTGCCAGAGGGTCAGCGGCGATTCCACGTGGAGATTATGTCCGAGGCCGGGCAGTTCGGTAACGGCCGCACCCAGGCGCCTCATTTCCGCCGCACTGGTGATGTTGTCCCGCTCACCGCAGAGCAGACGAAGCGGTGCGTTGACCGCCTGGGCCAGACGCACGAAATCAGCTGTGCCCAAGGCATTGGCGAGCGGATCGGCGGCCAGGCGGAACTGCCCTTGCTGCTCGCTGATGCCGCTTTCGGCGGCCGCCGAGTCGGGAGCCACGATGCCCTTGAGTCCCGACACGCGAAGATACCGTTCGATGGCCTCTTCCTTGGTGGCGAATATCCTGGCGGGCGCACGCGCCAAAGCCTGGGCCCTGCCGAGGTCCTCTTCGGTCCAGTCGACTTTCACGCTGAGCGCGACAAGGCGGCGGACGCGCACGCCGAACATCGCTGTCGCCAGCGCGATGCCGACCACGCCGCCCATCGAGTGGCCGATGATGCTCACCTCTTCGTCCTGCTCCAGGAGTTCGGCAACATCCGCCGCGTGGATGCCGATGCCGTACTTGGCGCGATGCAAGGAACGGCCGTGACCGCGAAAGTCGGGGATTAGCCATCGGCCCGGCCAATGCTCCGCCAGGATAGGCCGGAGCCCGTCCCAGACACGACCATTCGCACCCAGTCCGTGCAGCAGCATCAGGACCGGGCCGCTCTTGCCGCCGTGCTCGCAGTGTATCGTCTCAGCGTCCGCCATGGTATTTCCCGGATGTGCCCTGGACGGACTCAGGTGGCGGCAGCCTCATGTCTTCCCACCTTCACTTTGGCACAGAGATCGAGGTTCAGGTTGACCGGGCTGGTATGCGCGAAATCGATTTCCAGCAGATCGTTGAAGAATACCCCCTTGCCCTGCGCAATCGGCTGGTGCTTGCTCCAATGTCCGGCGCAGGCGGCGATGCCGACGCCTTCGGGATGGATGCCCTCGGTCAGCTTTACACGACCCGTCACCCGGCGCCCGGTGGCCGTCTCGACGTAGATCACATCGTTGTCCTTTAGCCCCTTGCGCCGTCCGGTATCGGCATTGACGGCGATGCGGTAGGAGAACGGATCGATGCGCGCCATCTCGTCGATCCAGGGGTTCTCCATGGTGAAGCCGTTGGCTTGGATCGCATCGCGGTAATAAAACGCGAACAGGTCGAACGAGCCGTCCTGCTCCTCATGCGCGTGGCAGGGCAGCCACTCCGGCAAGGGCCCGTAGTAGGCGGGGTCATAGGACATGTCGGCCTCCTGACAGATCTTGCCCGTCTGCTCGCCCAACTCGATCAGGTATTCATGGTAGATGGGGATGCGCACGTCGAGGAAGGTGCGCCAGTACACCTCCTCGACCCGCTTGGGCCAGGTGATGACGCCGTGCTCCTTGAACCATTCGAGGCCGCGTTCGGGTCCGAACTTATGCTTCAACTCGTGGTCGCTGATGTCCTCGATGGTATAGGTCTTATCCGGATCCAGCATCTGCTCGCCGTCCAGGCCGTAGTAAGCGTTCACCCCCATGTTGATTTCCGGTCCCAGCCCGAGGCGGTAGGCGATCTGCAGCATCACGTCGCGGGCGCTGCGCCGCTCGTGGGTAGGCTCGACGACCGGCTGGCGGATCGGCCAGCCCCACTCCCCCTGGCCCGCGGGGTGATTGAAGATGAACGGGAAGTTGGGCCGCGGATCGACCACCTCGAGATAGCTGGCGTCGGGCAGGATGATGTCCGCGAAATCAGAAAACTCGTTGAGGAACAGATCGAAGGAGGCGATGAAATCGTAACTCTTGAGGCTCTCGACCACGGCCTCTTTGTTGCCGACGCTCATCACCGAGTTGGCGCCGTAGTTGAGCATGAACTTCGGCCGGTAGGGCAGTTTGAACTGCTTCCACCAGTGCTCCTGGTCAGATGAGGCCATCAGCGGCGACACGTGGGAGAGGGGAAAGACCTCGATCAAGCCGATCGAGTCCGGTTTGCGCGGGTCAGCCGGCGGATAGGGCACGTGCGGCAGCATCCAGGCGCCGGTCGCCATCAGCCCGTCGCGGTCGACCTTGGGCGTGTAGTAGGGCTTGCCGGTGTCGGGATGGCCGTGGCAGACCGGATTGAAGCCCAGGGTGCCGCCGACCACGTCGGCGGCACCGACGATGTGGTTCAAGAGGTCGATGGCGAAGCAGTTGTACATCGAGTTCTTGTGGCCTTGTGCGCCGCGGAAGAAGATCGCCGAGACCGGCCGGTAGGGCAGCGTAACGCCATCGATGACGATGGTGCTGCCGATGCGCGCCGCTTCACCGAATTCGCGCGCCAGGCGCTCTATCGTGGCAGCAGCGATTCCCGTGATCTTCTCGGCGTGGGCGGGCGTGTACTTCCTCAGCTGGGCTTTCATGCGCGCGAAGCCCGGCTGACATAGTTCGCCATCGACCAGATACTCGCCTTCCAGCGCCGCGTTGCGCGCGGCGGGATCATCGTGCGGTTTGACGCTGGCGCTCTGCGTGTCCCAGATCAGCGGCTTTCCGGAGGCCGGATCGCGGGCGTACTTGCCGTTCGGGCGGGTCAGATAGATCGCATTGGTCCTGTCGCGAAGATATTCGGCGTCGTAGATCTTCAGGTCGTTAACCAGGCAGTTGGCCATCGCCAGGGCCAGCGCAGCGTCCGTGCCGACGCGTATGGGGACCCATTCGTTGGCTTTGGCTGCGGCGAAGTTGCACATCGGGTCGACCACCACCATGCGCATACCGCGTTCGCGCGCGTCGGCAGCAAGGGAGATGTTCGGTGTCGCCGCGTGGCCCGCGCCGTGGCCCTTGGAGGCGCCGAAGTAGATGGCGTAGTTGCAGTGCTTGAAGTCGGGCACGATCGACCAGGAAGCGTGCGTCACTCCGCTCGACGCGTGGGCGCCGTTGCCGCAATGCACACCGCCGCCGGCCACCCACATATTGGGCGTGCCGAAGGCCCAGCCGAAGGGAAAGAACACCAGCGACGAGGGCGCCAGCGTCGTCGTCACCTGCAGGACCAGTTGCCGCGGATCCTCTGCGCGTACCTTCTCCAAACGCGTGACGATTTCGTCCATCGCCTCGTCCCAACTGATCGGTTTCCAGCCCGGGTCAACGCCGATGCCCTTGACCGGGTTGGTACGCCGCAGCGGTGTGTTCACGCGGTGCGGATCGTAGAGGAACATGATGCCGGAAATGCCCTTGGCGCAGAGACGACCGCTGCCGACCGGGCTCTTGGGGTTGCCTTCTATCTTGACGACGGTGCCATTTACCTTATGTACGAGGATGGAACAGCCACCATAGCAGATGGTGCATGCGGAAGGAATCCACTTGTCCTCCCAGATTTCCCCTTCCTTGTGTTGTTTCAGCGCACCCACATCTTCCATTTTCATGATGTCCTCTCAGCCTCCGCAGCACGCGGGTAAAAAGTAAACCAGGATCGAAGCGGACGCTCCGGGCGCTGACGGCTCTGGCAGCGAGGCCTCCAGCGCGCGATCGTCGACCGCAGTTCCGTTGATGAAGATACGCATGCCAGTCTGCAGCCGCCGCGGCGTGCTGGCGTTGCGATACATGCGCGTAGTGAACTCGTCGCCGTAGCGGGTCTCGAGTTCGTCGAGCAGCCCACTCAGTGTGGGCGCGGCATCGAAGTCCAGGGCCAGCTTTTTTGTCCCGGTGATATCCGCGATGACACCCATAAAATCGATCTGCACATTCATGGTCGCTGTTCCCTTCACAGGAGCCTTCGGTTAGCGGCGGGAAGGCAGTACGAGCGGCAGATAAACCCCGGCCTTGACCGTGGTCAGCTTCATGAAGAAATCTCCGGCCGCCGAGGCGATGCCGATCAGTGCCATGATCACTGGGGGATGTTCCGCCGAGGAGACGAGGAGCAGCACGGGAACGATCAGGCCCATGGCCAATGTGCCACCGTAGAACGAAATCGCCAGACGGCCGGAGAGCACATCGCGCACTGACCACCTGGCCGCGATGTTGCCGCTGGTCCAGGCACCCTGGGTCTCGAAGACGAAGAACAGCGTGATCAGTACACTCATCGCGATCCAAAGTTGCAGCAGCGAAGCGTTCGCCGTCGTACCGGTTGCCGCCGAGATCACCAATAGCGCCGCAACGCCGCCGCGCACGGCATAGGCGATGTAGAGCGCGGGGTGCAGGGGGGAATGCCAGTAGGGAATCGCTTTCGACGCGGTGTAGCAGAATCCCATGTAACCGATGACGGTCAATGCCCCGAGCATCGCCACGATCTGCGCCAACAGCTCGATGGCACGCCACGGGCCACCGAGGGAAGCCAGCATCAGCGCCAGATAGACGCCGCCGCCGAGCAGGAACAGGCTCAAGCCGACGAAGCCGCGCGAGACCCAGGATGTGCGCACGTTGCGCATCATCTTGAAGGCGACCTCCGGGTGGCCCAGGAACATCAGGTGGGTGATGCCGCCGAGCCCGCCCAGCAGGTAGGCGACGACGAGGCCGGCTGTTATGCCGTAGATGCTGGACAACAGCCAAGTTCCTCCGGCCACGCCGACCAGGAAGTGGCCGATGACCAACAGTAAGCCGCGGCCTTCTCCCCATTCGCGCTGGGGACGGTAGTCGCTGCCGAGATCGGTAATGAGTTGATCGTAACGGTTCATGTTTGCATCCTCCTCACGGCGCCAGGTAATAAACGTTCGGGTTGGCCCCCGATTCCGGGTGCAGGACGAAGCCGCTGCGGTCCTTGATCAGTTGCGAGACGATGCTGGTGGGGTCTTCCAGGTCGCCGAAGAAGCGCGCCTTCGCCGCGCAATTGGCGACGCAGGCCGGATCCTTGCCCTCCGCCCGTCGGTCCTTGCAAAAGTTGCACTTCATCACCGTAGACTCGGTATGGCGCGCCGAGCGCATTTCCTCGTAGGGGGTCGGTCCCGCATCGCCGAAGTAGTTGCGCTGATCGACGTTGAAGTAACGGTTGCTGTAGGGGCACGCCATCATGCAGGAGCGACAGCCAACACACAGCTCCGGATCGATGTCGACCACGCCGTGCTCGGCGTAATGGCTGGCACCCGTGGGGCACACTTCGACGCAGGGCGCATCGCTGCAATGGTTGCACAGCACCGGCAGGAGAATCTGGCGCACCGTCGGGTAGCGCCCCTCTTCACGCTTCAGCAAGCGCGAGAAAAACACGCCTGGAGGCGTTCCGTGCTCCGCCTTGCAGGACATCTGGCAGCCGTAGCACCCCATGCACCGCTTCAGATCAATCACCATCCCGAGTCTCATGACGCCTCCTCTTTTCTGATTCCGCCTTCGCCATCTTCATTATGAAGAATAGAACACGTTACGTAATTTATAATAATCGTTCTGGGACTGTCAAGCCCAAATCTCAATGCGGGCCCGCTTATTGGCGATTACAAAGATCCCAGCGCTTCGGTCAGGATGTCGAGAAACCACTGCTGAGCGGCGTGACCCTTGTGATGCAGGTGCCAGTGCAAGCGGACCTCGATGCTGGGAAGCTCGATCGGGACCGGCATGGATTGCAAGCCGCCGTATGACTCGAACAGGGAAGCGACCCGCGAGGGTAGGACGACCAGCAGATCGCTGGCGGCAATGAGGTGGGGCAGAATCGTGAAATGGGGAATCTGCAATGCCACCTTGACGCCCAGTTGCTGCAGCAGGACTTCGACCTGCGGATGGCCGAAGAACGACGATGAAACGAAGGCGTGGCGCGCGGCGATAAAGGCCTCGCGGGTGAGCGGCTTGCGCTTGGCCTGATGGGTCTTGCGCATCAGGCAAACATAGTGCTCGTTGAACAGGTGAGCATTTCTGGTGACGGCGCAGATGCTCGGGAGATTTCCGACGGCGGCGTCCACCTTGCCTGAGGCGAGCCAACCGGGCGCGTCGTCGACCTTGGTCTCGACCACTTCCAGCTCTACCTGGGGCGCGATGGCGGCGAGCTTTTTCAGCAGGGGCGGCAGGAATATCAGCTCGCCGATGTCCGACATGGCGACCCGGAAGCGGCGATCGGACAATTGCGGGACAAAGGTATGCGTCGTCTCGACGGCGTCGTCGATGTGCGCCAGCGCCAGGCTGAAACGCTCGTAGGTTTGCTCGGCGCAAGGTGTCGCTGCCATGCCGCCCCGGGTCTTTATGAACAAAGGGTCGCTGAGCGCCTCGCGCAATTTGGACAGGCTGTAACTGACCGTCGACTGGTTGACGAACAGCCGCTCGGCGGCGGCGGTCACGCTGCCGGTCTCGTAGATGGCGGCGAAGACGCGGACGAGATTCAAGTCCATGCGGGGCGATACTTTCATTGCGTGATGACTCCACGGTATATCGATGGTATCGATCATGGTTAGTAGTAATATCGATTGTACTAATTTGTGATCGGCTGCTATCTTGCCCGAAAAACCTTGCCTCAACTAGGGTAATTATTCCGATGGTTAGACTGCAGAAACAGGTCCAGGGGGAGACGCTCGCAGATCGTTACGAGCTCGAGGACGGGCGCGTCTTCCTGAGCGGCATCCAGGCCCTCGTCCGTCTGCCCATCGAGCAGATGCGGCGCGATCGGCGCACCGGATTGCGCACGCGCGCCTTCATCACCGGATACCCGGGCTCACCGCTGGGCGGTTACGACATCGCCTTGGGTCAGGTGCAGGCAACGCTGGACAAATACGGGATCATCCACCTTCCTGGGCAGAACGAGGAACTGGCCGCCACGACCCTGATGGGCACGCAGATGCTCGACCAACATCCGCACCCGGACGTCGATGGCGTGGTTGCTTATTGGTATGGCAAGGGTAGCGGCCTGGATCGTTCCGGGGATGCGCTCAAGCACGGGAATTTCGCCGGAACCAGCACCCATGGGGCCGTCGTCATTCTCAGCGGCGAGGATCACGAAGCGAAGAGTTCCAGCGTGCCATATCAGCAGGATTTCGCTTTCGAACACCTCGGCATTCCCGTCCTGTATCCCGCGTCGGTGCAGGAGTTCATCGAGTATGGCGTGCACGCGGCGGCGCTGTCGCGTTACAGCGGCTGTTTCGTGGCGCTCAAACTGGTCGGCCCGCTGTGTGATGGCGGCGAAGTGGTGCCGGTTTCTACGGACGCCTTGGTCTGCCATACGCCGCAACTGTCGTTAAACGGGAAGCCGTTCCGGAAACAGGCGAACTTCAATTTCTTCCCGGTTCTGAACATCGAAACGGAGCGCCAGCTCTATAGCGAACGGCACGAGGCCGTGCGCGCATACGCCCAAGCCAACGCGCTCAATCGCATCACGGTGCGCGGCAGCGCCGACCGCATCGGCATCATCAGCGCGGGCAAAAGCTATAACGACACGCGTCAAGCCCTGCAGGACCTCGGATTCGACGAAGCTGCCCTGCACCAGGCCGGCATTCGCCTGGCCAAGATCGGCCTGCTCTGTCCTCTCGATGCGCTGTTTGTCCGTGACTTTGCCAGGGGCTTGACGAAAATTATCGTCATCGAGGAGAAGCGGGATTTTCTCCAGCGGCAGATCGCCAGCGCCATCTGCGACTTGGGGCCGATGCAAATTCTGGGCAAGAAGGACAGCGAAGGCCGGCCGCTGTTCCCGGTCGAGGGCGGCATCAACAGCGACATAATCGCCGCGCTCCTGGGCCGCCAACTGCTGGCCGAGATGCCCTTGCCGGAATCGGGGGATGCACGCCTGGCCGAACTGGTGCAGATTCAGGAACGCGACTACGGCGCCCAGCCGAAACGTACGCTGAATTTCTGTTCGGGTTGCCCGCACAACGTGTCGCTCAAGCTCGCTCCCGGGCAGATCGCCTGGGGAGCGCCCGGCTGCCACATCTTCGCGGCTTTGCTCGATCAGCCCGACAAGCGCATCGAGGCGGTCACGCAACTGGGCGGTGAGGGCCTGCCATGGATCGGACTGGCGCCCTACACAACGCGCAAACATATCGTGCAGAATCTCGGCGATGGTGCGCTGATGCATTCGAGTTACCAGAACATACGTTTCGCGGTGTCGGCTGGCGTCAATATCACCTTCAAGATTCTCTTTAATGGTGTGATCGCCAACACCGGCGGGCAGCCTTCGATAGGCTCGCCGGGGGTGGAGGCCTTGCTGAGGCATCTGGCTCTCGAGGGCGTCGCGAAGATCGTCCTTATCGCCAAGGAGCCGGCACGCTACCGCGGCGTAAGCTGGCCGGGTAAGGTGGTCATGCGCGACGTTGCTGCGCTGGAAGACTCGATGAAAGAGTTGGCGTCCATCGCGGGGACGACCGTCCTGCTCTATGACGGCGAGTGCGCCAACGAGCGGCGCAGGCGGCAGAAACGAGGCAGGCTTCCAGCTCCGACGCGATACACGGTGGTCAACGAAGACGTCTGCGAGAACTGCGGCGACTGCGGCCGCGTCGCCAACTGCATGTCCTTGCAAAAGATCACGACGGAATTCGGTGCCAAGACGCAGATCCACCAGTCTTCATGCAACCAGGACGAGGCCTGCGTGCGTGGCGAGTGCCCCTCGTTCGTCACGCTGGAAGCAGCGCCGGGATCCGTGCCGCGCAGGCCGGCAGTACAGGTGATCGACGTGGCTTCGCTTCCGGCGGCCCGGCTACCGGAGCTGTTACGTCCTTACAGCATCTATATTCCGGGCCTGGGCGGTACCGGAGTTCTCACCGCCAACGCGATATTGGCGCAGGCTGCGGCCTTCGATGGCAACGAGGCCAAGAGCTACGACCAGACCGGGGCCGCACAAAAATGGGGGGCGGTGCTGTCCAGCCTGGTCGTCGCGCCGCCCAACCAGGCACCGATTACCAACCGCGTCGGACTGGCGCGCGCCGACGTCTATCTGGCGCTCGACCTGCTCGCCGGGGTCGACCGCAATAACCTCAACTGCTGCAACGGCAGTAGCACAGCCGCCGTGATCAATACCGGTCTGCTGCCCAGCGGCGAGATGGTGCGCAATTCACAACTTGTCATGCCTCTGGACGAAATGGTCCAGACGATCCGCAGCGCGACCCGCGGCGAGGACTGCGTGGTACTCGACGCACGGCGCATCGCCGAGGGATTGTTCGGCGATTACATGATGGCCAACATGGTGGCCATAGGCGCGGCGTATCAGGCAGGACTGCTGCCAATCACGGCGGATAGCATCGAGCGGGCGATCGAGCTCAACGGCACGCAAGTGGCGGCAAATATTCTGGCATTTCGTGCGGGCCGCTTGTCTCAATCGGACGCCGCCCGTCTGGCTCCGATGATAGCTCGGCCCTATGTCGCGTTGGCAAACCGGCTGGAAGATGCAGGCAGCCGCAATATCCGGTTAGCCGAGATCATGGCGCTGGTGAGCGGCATCGACGGCCCGGCGGACGCCGCCCTCAAAAGTCTGGTCGAATTGCGCGCGCGCGACCTGACGGGCTACCAGAATACCGCTTACGCCAAGCGCTTTGTGCTCAAAGTGGCTGAGGTAGCCAAAGGCGAGCGGTCAGCGCTTGGCGCGGCTTCCTCGCTGGCAATCACCGCTGCCGTTGCCCGCAACCTGCACAAACTGATGGCTTACAAGGACGAGTACGAGGTTGCGCGACTGCTGACGCAAGCTACTTTCGCGCAGCGCATCGAGCAGATGTTCACCGGGCGCGTGCGCATGGTTTTCCACCTGCAGCCGCCCTTGATTCGTCGTTTTTACGTCAAGCAAAAGCTTGCCATCGGTCCCTGGATCAAGCCTCTGATGCGGGGATTGGCGGCGTTCAGGTTTCTCCGTGGAACTGCTTTCGATCCGTTCGGCTACCTCGCCATGAGACGGAAGGAGCGGCAATTGCTCGCTTGGTATCTCGCGCTGGTCGAGGAAGGAATGCGTTGCCTGACGCCGGAGAATAGCAGCACCGTATGTGAGCTGCTGTCCTTGCCGGAACAGATCCGCGGTTACGAAACGGTCAAGGAAAAAACCATCCGCACCACGGAGGAGCGGGCGGCCGAATTGACTCTGCGCCTGCGAACTGGGCATAGGCAGCAGGCAGGCGCATCTTGAGCTGGCATTCCAGGCCTGGTCATCTTCCTCGATTGAGGGCTTGGCAATGCAGAAGTCCCCCTCTATGATGTGACTCGTCAGATTTGAAGTTGCTGAGCGTCTTCGATACTAACCAGTAATCAAGCTGGCCAACTTGGGGATTAATCAAGAATTATTATTTCGTCAATCAGGAGACAATATGAAAATTATAAATCTGCTTCGTTCCTCTACTGTCAGCATGATGTTGCTGACCGGCCTCTACTCGGCAGGGCCTGCCGTGGCCGCCGAACCGATACGGATCGGCTCGGTGCTGTCAACCACGGGTCCCGCCTCGTTTCTTGGCGATCCCGAGGAGAAAACACTGAAGCTCTATGTAGAGCGTATTAATGCCGAAGGTGGCGTCCTGGGGCGCAAGCTCGAGCTCATCGTCTATGACGATGGCAGCGATTCCAACAAAGCCAATGGATTTGCCAAACGGCTAATTCTCCAGGACAACGTCGATCTAATTGTCGGGGGATCGAGCACAGGCTCTACCATGGCCATGATTCCTCTGGTCGAGGCGAACAATGTTCCGTTCTTGAACATGGGCGGAGCCTCCGTTATTGTTGAACCCGTGCGCCCCTTCACTTTCAAGTTGCCGCACTCCGATCGAATGGCGGCCCAAAAGGTCCTCGATGACATGAAAAAACGGGGTTTCACCAAGATGGCCCTGTTGTCGGATACCGGCGGCTTCGGCAAGAGTGGTCGCAGTGAAACTTTGAAATTAGCTCAGAGCATGGGGATCGCGGTGGTGAGCGACCAGAATTACGGCGAAAAAGACACCGACATCACGCCACAGATACAGAAAATAAAATCGTCCGATGCCCAGGCGATGCTCGTCTTCGGCACTGGACAAGCGCCGGCGATTGCAACAAAGAATTATCAGCAACTGGCTTTGACCATTCCCTTGTATATGTCCCATGGCCAGGCTTCGATGGAGTTTGTCAAACTGGCGGGCAAGGCGTCGGAGGGTGTACGCATGCCGACGCCGGCGCTGCTCGTTGCCGACCACCTGGCCGATAACGATCCGCAAAAGCGCATCAGCCTGGACTACAAGCGCATCTACGAGGACCGTTACAAGATTGATGTTTCGACCTTTGGCGGTTATGCCTATGACGGCTTGATGATGAGCGTCGCCGCGATTAAGAAAGTGGGCTCGACCGACAAGGTCAAAGTTCGCGCGGCTCTCGAGCAGTTGAAGAATTTCTATGGGGTCAACGGCATCTATAACATGACGGCAACCGATCACATGGGCCTGGACCAGCAAGCCTTCCGGATGGCGGAAATCAAGGGCGGGAAATTTGTCGAGATCAAGTAACTAATCTCGTTTTATGTCGCCTGATTGAGGCCGGCCAGATAACAGCAGCCGGCCTCGTCAGCGTCAAGGAGGCGAATTGTTACTCAACTGCAACGATTACCGTCGCGAAGCAAAAAAGTGCTTGCCGCGCATGGTCTATGACTTTATCGATGGTGGCGCTGACGCCGAAGACTGCCTCCGGCGCAATACAGACGACTTGGCTCGGGTGACGCTCTTGCCCCGTTGTCTGCGCGATGTGACTTTGGTCGAAACTTCGCTGACGCTATTTGGCCAGGTCTGGAAGTCACCGATAGCCTTGGCGCCAACAGGCTTTAATGGTCTGCTGCGTCCTGATGCCGATATTGCCTTGGCCCGTGCTGCAGCACAGGCGGGCAACCCATTTGTCGTGTCTACCGCAGCCAATGTTCGACTCGAGCGGATCGCCGCCGAATCGAACGGTATCCGCTGGCTGCAACTCTATGTCATGGGCAGTCGGCAAATAGCCGAGCAAATTATGCGGCGAGCCCGCAACTGTGGCTATAGCGCGTTGGTATTGACGGTTGACGTTGCTGTTGGCGGCAATCGCGAGCGCGATACGCGCAACGGCCTGAAGATGCCTTTTAAGCCTTCGCTGCGCACCTTGCTGGATTTTTCTCTGCACCCTACATGGGCGTTGCGGTTTCTGGGCCAAGGGGCGCCTAAATTCGCCAATCTGGAGAACCTCGATGAAACCGAGCAGTCGCCAGAATTGGCCCATGCGTTGGGCAATCGTCAAATGGATCGCTCGGTGGCATGGGACAACCTGAAGTGGTTGCGCGAACATTGGCATGGGCCGCTCTTGCTCAAAGGTATATTGCACCCGGAAGATGCTAGGCGCGCCGTCGAGGCAGGGGTTGACGGACTCATCGTGTCCAATCATGGCGGGCGCCAACTGGATCTGGTTCCTTCGACCATTCAGGCTTTGCCAGGGGTATTGAGTGCAGTTGCCAATGCTATTCCCGTCCTGGTCGATGGCGGCTTTCGTCGCGGCGGCGATGTCGCAAAAGCGCTGGCCTTGGGTGCCAAGGCAGTGTTGCTCGGGCGCCCCGTGCTGTGGGGACTGGCCGTCGCCGGTGAGCAGGGCGTGCGGACCATACTCGAGACGTTTAATGCCGAGTTGCTCCAGGCAATGACGCTACTGGGTGCCACGCGTCTGCATGAATTGAATGCTGGCAATTTGGCGACTTCAAAATGTTGATACTTTAAAGAAAAAGCATATGTCCGAGCTACTCCAATTTGTTTTTTCTGGCCTGACGACGGGATCGATCTACGCACTTTCCGCTTTGGGTTTTGCGATCATCTATAACGCCAGTCGCGTGATCAACTTTGCTCAAGGCGACTTCCTGATGCTCGGGGGAATGTTCACGGTCGCCTGCACGCAACTCGGCGTCCCCTTGTATCTGGCCATTCCCTTGGGGGTCCTGGCCACGGTCGTCGCGGGAGCCCTGCTCGAGCGGTTGGCCATTGCACCAGCTGGTAACAGCAATGTTGTCTCGCTTATCATCATTACCATTGGCGCTTCAATGTTCATTGAAGGCGTCGTGCAAATTCTCTTTGGCAAGAATCAGCATGCTGTCCCGTCGTTCAGCGGCGAGACCGCCATTCCTGTGGGCGGTGCGATGTTATTGCCGCAAAGCCTATGGGTCATCGGCGTGGCTGCGGTGATTGTCGTATTTGTCGGCTGTTTCTTTCGTTTCACCATGATCGGCAAAGCCATGTTGGCCATGTCGGCCAACCGTGAGGCGGCCCAACTGGTCGGAATCAATACCCGCATGATGCTGCTGGTTTCGTTTTGTATGGCGGCATTCCTTGGCGCGACCGCTGGTATTGTTGCCGCACCGATCACCATGGTGGTCTACGACCTGGGTCAAATGCTGGGCCTGAAAGGCTTCGTGGCGGCCACACTGGGAGGCATGGGTAGTGGCGTCGGCGCAATTGTCGGAGGACTGTTGGTCGGCCTGCTGGAAGCTTTCGTTGCCGGCTATGTCTCGTCGGCTTACAAGGATGCCGTGCCTTTCGTCCTGATCATCATAATTTTGCTTGTTCGGCCTGGGGGTATTTTTGGGGCCAAGTCGGTGGATCGCGTATGAAAACTTTTATCCGTCCTTCCGTGCTGATTGTCATCTTCGTGCTGTGCATGCTGCCGTTTGCGTTTCCTAATGCCTATATCGTCGATGTGGCGATTCGCATTTGTCTGGCGGGCATCGTCGCTATCGGGCTGAATTTATTAATGGGCTTTGCCGGCCAGGTCAGTATCGGTCATGCCGCATTTGTTGCCTTGGGCGCTTATGCCAGCGGTGTTGCCACGATTCGTTACGGCTGGTCGCCTCTATTCGCGCTCGCTGTCGGAGCAGTCGGCGTCGCTGTCCTGGCCTACCTCGTGGCCAAGCCGATTCTGCGCTTGCGCGACCACACACTCACCATGGCCACACTTGGCCTGGGAATCATCGTCCATATGGTGCTGGTCAATGAAGTAGCCTGGACGGGTGGCCCGGACGGCATGGCCGTGGGGCCGATGAAAATCGGTGACTGGGTGCTGAAAGGTGAAATGTCCTGGTACGCCCTGGTCGCTTGCCTGTTAGTGCTCGCCATCGTGATTTCATTGAACCTGTTTTCCTCCCCGGCCGGCCGTGCCCTGAGAGCACTGCACGGATCGGAAGTTGCGGCGGCGGTCATGGGTGTCAACGTGCCTTCCTTCAAAGTGCGCGTATTCGTATTGTCGGCGGTCTTTGCCAGTATCGCCGGTAGCCTGACAGCTCATTACAACAGCTTTATCACGCCGAGTCTGGCAGGATTTATGCCATCAGTTGAATTGGCCACGATGGTCGTCGTAGGGGGTATGGCATCGACGTTTGGCGTCGTACTTGGAGCCTGCCTGGTTGTCGGCTTACCCCAGGTATTTGGCGGTTTTGAGGGCTTTGAAATGGTATTTTTTGGGTTGGCGTTGATGTTGACTGTGATCTTCATGCCTAAGGGCATCGTGCCAAGCTTCGCACAACGCTTTGCAAAAAGGAAAAGCTAGCGATGCTGGACATAAATAACCTAAGCAAGTCATTCGGCGGTGTCATGGCCGTCGATGACGTCACCTTTGAGGTGGCCTCGGGCACGATTCATTCGGTGATTGGGCCCAATGGGGCAGGGAAAACGACCCTGTTTAATTTGATCACTGGGGTCTACACACCGACGTGCGGAAATGTTCTGTTCAGTGGCAAAGACATCACCGGCATGCGTCCGGATCAGTTGGCTGGCCTGGGAATGAGCCGCACTTTCCAGAATCTGCGCGTTTGCATGAACATGTCGGCGTGCGAGAACGTAATGTTGGGCGCGCACCTTCGCCTCAATCACGGCATTCTCGCCGGCATGGCCAACTTGCCGGCGCTGGCTCGGCGAGACGCCGAGTGCCGCGACGAAGCTCATGGTTTCATGCAATTCGCCGGGGTTGGGCAGTATGTTGATGCCCACGCATCGCAGATGCCATTCGGTGCACTGAAGCGTCTGGAAATTGCCCGCGCTTTGGCGACCAAACCGACGATACTGCTCTTGGATGAACCTGCAGCAGGGCTCAATCACACCGAAACGGGCGAAATCAGCGAATTAATAAAGAAAATTGCCGGCTCCGGTCTTACCGTTGTTTTGGTCGAGCATGACATGAAGATGGTGATGAATATTTCCGATTTCGTCACTGTCCTAAATTACGGCACCAGACTTGCGAGCGGCACCGTGGCTGAGGTACGGCAAAATCCAGAGGTCATTTCGGCTTATCTCGGCACATCGGTACAGTAGGAAACTCAATGCCAACTTCACACGAACACGCCATCGGCGCTCTTGCCAAACCAGTGCTTGAGGTCAGCAATTTGGAGGCTGCGTACGGTCGGATACAAGTGCTTCACGGTATTAACATCAAGGTTGGGGAGGGGCAACTGATCTCCTTGGTCGGCGCTAACGGGGCCGGCAAGACAACGCTGCTGAAAGCCATTTCGGGCCTGATTGAGGTCACCGGCGGCACCATCACATTGTTTGGCGACGCGATCACTACGGCACCCCCGGATCGACGGGTACGGGCTGGCATCAGCCTGGTTCCCGAAGGACGCCAGGTCTTTGCGCCGCTTAGCGTCGAAGACAATCTGCGTCTGGGTGCTTACACGCGTCGAGACAACGAGCGCGAGATCGATCTGGAAAGGATGTATGAACTTTTCCCTATTCTGAAACAAAGACGCCGATTAGCAGCCGGAATGCTCTCCGGCGGGCAACAACAAATGCTGGCCATTGCCCGCGCTTTAATGGCCAGACCGAAAGTGCTGTTGCTCGATGAGCCGTCAATGGGCTTGGCTCCGCGTCTGGTTCAGGAAATCTTCGAGGTGATTAGCAATTGCAAAAGCAAGGGCATTCCGATACTTCTGGTTGAGCAAAACGCGCTGGCGGCATTATCGATTGCCGACTATGCGTATGTCCTAGAAACGGGGAAGGTCACCGTCGAAGGGACGGGACCGGAGCTGATGCGAGACGATAAAGTTCAACAAGCCTATTTAGGCATGTAGCCGGCTTTGTAACACCTGCTCAAGCCATTTCGTACCACAGGAGAAACTCTATGTCCGACCTCCTCATTACTTCTGTTCGCGCACGTGCCGTAAACGTTCCCTTGACTTATCCCGTGCGCACCGCTGTTGGCGTGGTCGAAACTTCACCATTGGTGCTGTTTGATCTGGAAACCAATCAGAACGTGACCGGCCGCTCCTATGTATTCACCTATACACCGCTGGGTCTCAAGCCGGTTCGGGAGCTCCTTAACAGTCTGCAGCCGGTGCTGAGCCGACAAGCTGTCGCTCCTTATGACCTGGAGCGCATGCTGCAACACCGCTTTCGATTATTAGGCAATACAGGCGTTGTAAAGATTGCCTGTGCGGCGATCGATATGGCGGCCTGGGATGCCTTGGCACAGGCTCATGAAATGCCATTGGTGGAGATGCTGGGCGGCACGCGCAAGCCCATTCCGGCCTACGATAGCCATAGCATGGATGGCCCGAAGATAGGTCCTCAACGCGCCGAGCGTGCCGTCAAGGAAGGACTGCGTGCGATCAAAATAAAAATTGGTCATGCAACGCTGCAGGAAGACGTCGCCAGCGTCGCGCTGATTCGCAAGGTCATTGGCGACGACATTGACCTCATGGTCGACATCAATCAAGGCCTATCCGTAGCAGAGGCTATACGACGGGGCCGGGCGTTGGAAGAGTTCAAGCTCGCCTGGATTGAAGAACCGACGCTACAAGAGAACTATGCCGGTTTTGCCCAGATCCGCCAAGCCTTGACAACGCCTATCCAGCTCGGAGAAAACTGGTTCAGCGTCGACGAAATGCACAAGGCGATCGTTGCCGGCGCAGCCGATCTGGTGATGCCCGATGCCATGAAAATTGGCGGGGTCAGCGGCTGGCTGCGGGCAAGCGCCCTGGCTGAAATATATCAAATTCCCATGTCGGCCCATATTTTTGAGGAGTACAGCGCCCACCTGATGGCCGTGACGCCCACTGCGCACTGGCTGGAAAAAATGGGCCTCGCCGATCCAATTCTTAAAGAGCCCCTTGCGTATCTTAATGGAGCGGCGATCATTCCCGAAAGAGCCGGCGTCGGTATTGCCTGGAACGAAGAAGCCATTGAGCGCTTTCTAATCTAGGAATACGCTGAACAAAGAGTGAGCAATTTCGCCGAGATCATGCCAAATAGGCGATACAGAGCGCAGGGGTGGAGACGAATATGCAGATGACGCTGTCGGGAAGTTTGGTCAAGACTACGTTCTAGGCAGAGTTTTTAGGATAGCAATCATGACATCGTTAAACAAAATCGCCCTTATCACCGGTGCGGGTAGCGGTATTGGCAAAGCCTCTGCAATTGCGCTGTCGAATGCTGGTTACAGCACTGTACTTGCTGGCCGTCGCCTGGAAGCGTTACAAGAAACTGCTAGGGCGATAAACCGTCGCCAAGATACATTGGTAGTACCGACTGACGTGACCAAACCAGAGTCAGTGAATGCTCTGTTCCAGCAGGTCCAAGAGAAATTTGGCCGCCTGGATGTGTTATTCAATAATGCTGGAGCAAATGCGGCGGGAATATTGTTCGAGGATCTTAGCTTCGATAGGTGGACCTCTGTGGTTGACGTCAATCTCACAGGGATGTTTCTATGCGCTCAGGGGGCTTTCCGCCTCATGAAGGATCAAGACCCGCGCGGCGGACGAATCATCAACAATGGCTCGATTTCGTCTCATGTGCCGCGCCCCGATTCGGCGCCTTACTCCTCGACAAAGCATGCCGTCACGGGCTTGACGAAATGCATTGCTCTCGATGGCCGCAAGTACGACATCGCCTGCGGCCAGATTGACATCGGTAATGCTCTAACGGAGTTCTCTGCTCGCCTGGCCAAGGGAGTAAAGCAAGCAAATGGCGAAATTGTTCCCGAGGCCATGATGGATGTTGAGCAGGTCGCGGATTCGGTTGTGCATATGGCTAATTTGCCACTGGGGGCCAATATACAGTTCATGTCCATCATGGCCACCAAGATGCCGTCGTTCGTCGGGCGCGGTTAGCAACTGCGAGTGAGCTGCAACTGAAGTGCATGTTTTTTTCAAAAGATATGGCTCATTTAGCGAATGATGTTGTTGAACTCATACCCTGACGGCGAGAGCGAGCAACTGCACGGGATCCGGGCTGAATCGCGGCGACCGGTCGAGCGCCCTGAACCAACCGAGATAATTTGCGAGGTATTTCGTGGCT
>CAILCO010000164.1 GCA_903832735.1 uncultured Sterolibacterium sp. | reverse complement strand
GAGATGGTGATGCCGGGTGACAACGTGTCGATCACGGTGAAGCTGATAGCGCCGATCGCCATGGAAGAAGGGCTGCGTTTCGCCATTCGCGAGGGCGGTCGTACCGTCGGCGCCGGCGTCGTCGCTAAGGTCATCGCGTAAGCGACGGCTTGTTGTAAAACGTAAGCGCCCCGACTCAACCCGGGGCGCTTTGTAGTCTCTGTCGCAGGGGCGTAGCTCAATTGGCAGAGCGTCGGTCTCCAAAACCGAAGGTTGGGGGTTCGATGCCCTCCGCCCCTGCCAACTAACATGGCGATCGCTGACGTTCCGTATATGGCCGACAAGTTCAAGATAGCGCTGGCGTTGTTTCTTTTGGTCGCCGGCGTGGCAGGTTTCTACTTCCTCGGCGAACAGCCGATGATACTGCGGGTGCTTTCCGTGCTCGCGGGAATCGGTGCCGGCGCGGCTGTGGCCTGGTTCACCGAAAGCGGACAGCGGTTTTTCGCCTTCAGCAAAGAGGCGGTGGCCGAAACCAAAAAAGTCGTCTGGCCGACGCGCAAGGAAACCATCCAGACCACTGCGATCGTTTTTGTCTTTGTGTTGGCGATGGCTGTTCTGCTCTGGCTCACCGACAAGAGCTTGGAATGGGTACTTTACGACCTAGTGCTGGGCTGGAAGAAATCATGACAAAACGCTGGTACGTCGTTCACGCCTATTCCGGCTTCGAGAAATCGGTGCAGCGCGCGCTCACTGAGCGAGTCACTCGCGCCGGGATGCAAGAGAAATTTGGCCAGATTCTCGTCCCGGTCGAAGAGGTGGTCGAGATGAAGAGCGGCCAGAAGAGTATCTCCGAGCGCAAATTCTTCCCCGGTTATGTGCTCGTCGAGATGGATATGGATGACGAGAGCTGGCATCTCGTCAAGAGCACGCCCAAGGTCACGGGTTTTGTTGGCGGGACATCCACCAAGCCGACCGCCATTTCCGAGAAGGAAGTGGCCAAGATCATGCAGCAGATCCAGGAGGGTGTGGAGAAGCCACGTCCCAAGGTGCTGTTCGAGACGGGGGAACTGGTGCGGATCAAGGATGGCCCATTTACCGATTTCAACGGCAACGTCGAGGAAGTCAATTACGAGAAAAGCCGTTTGCGCGTGTCGGTGACCATTTTTGGCCGCGCCACTCCGGTCGAACTGGAGTTCGGGCAAGTCGAAAAGGCTTGAAGATTTGGGGTGGCCGGAGCCCCTCAATTCCGGCAAGAGGAGCGTCGCTAGGCGATCGCAAGATAGTCGAAAACGCGTTATCACTCAACTTTAAGGAGCCATCATGGCAAAGAAGATCGTCGGCTACGTGAAGCTGCAAGTGCCAGCAGGCAAGGCCAATCCCTCGCCACCCATCGGGCCCGCGCTGGGCCAGCGCGGCCTCAACATCATGGAATTCTGCAAGGCTTTCAATGCCCAGACCCAGGGCATGGAACCCGGCTTGCCGATTCCCGTGGTGATCACCGCCTTCGCAGACAAGAGCTTCACCTTCGTGCTGAAGACTCCGCCGGCCTCGATCCTGATCAAGAAGGCCGCTGGCATTCAGAAGGGTTCGCCCAAGCCGCACACCGACAAGGTGGGCAAGGTGACTCGTGCCCAAGTTGAAGAAATTGCTAAGCTAAAAATGAAGGATCTCACGGCTGCCGATCTTGACGCCGCCGTGCGCACCATTGCAGGCAGCGCCCGCAGCATGGGCATCACCGTGGAGGGTCTGTGACATGGCAAAGCTATCCAAACGTACTCAGGCGCTGCGCGGTAAAGTTGATCGCGCCAAGGCCTATCCGGTCGGCGAAGCACTAACTATGGCCAAGGCCGGTGCCACGGCCAAGTTTGACGAGTCGATCGACGTGGCCGTGAATCTCGGCATCGACGCCAAGAAGTCCGACCAGGTCGTTCGCGGCTCGGTCGTGCTGCCTGCCGGGACCGGCAAGAAGGTGCGTGTCGCAGTTTTTGCCCAAGGCGAAAAGGCCGAGGCCGCGAAGGCTGCGGGTGCCGATATCGTCGGTTTTGAGGATCTGGCGGCGCAGGTCAAGGGTGGCATGCTCGACTTCGACATCGCCATCGCCACGCCGGATGCCATGCGCGTGGTTGGCGCTTTGGGACAGATTCTAGGTCCTCGCGGCCTGATGCCGAACCCGAAGGTCGGCACCGTGACCATGGATGTCGTCACCGCGGTGAAGAATGCCAAGGCCGGCCAGGTTCAATACCGTACCGACAAGGGCGGTATCGTGCAATGCACGATCGGTCGCGCATCTTTCACGGTCGAGTCCCTCAAGCAAAACCTCGATGCTTTGCTCGAAGCTTTGCAAAAGGCCAGGCCGGCCGCTTCGAAGGGTCAGTATCTGAGGAAGATATCGCTAACCAGCACCATGGGTGCCGGTGTGCGGGTCGACCAGACGAGTTTGACCGCATAGTAAAGGGAACCCCGCGTGAGCGGGGACAGGACTTTGGGCCGCATTGCCGCCGTTATGGGGCGCTGCGGGTTGTCAAAGACCGTAGAGGTACTTGACGGGCGGGGCGGTTGCCGGAGGGAAACCTCCAGGCGAGCGCGCTGCGAGTTGCAGTACTTAATTGGGGAAGCGGATTGATGCCGACCCGCTCTACGCAGATGGCGTTACCCGAACCCAGGAAGCAGCCGTCATGGCCTTACTCCTGAATGAAGGTCGCCGTATCGGTTCTGCGCCACGGCTCGCGCCGTGGCAGGAACAGTAATCAACTAGGAGCTGACCTTGGGTCTCAATCTTGATAGCAAGAAGGCGGTAGTCGCCGAAGTATCCGCGCAAATCGCGAATGCCCAGTCGATCATCGTTGCTGAGTACCGCGGTCTGGAAGTGGGCAAGATCACTGTGCTGCGCGCCAATGCGCGTGCCGCCGGTGTGTACCTGCGCGTACTGAAGAATACCCTGGTTCGCCGTGCCGTTGCTGGCACGGGATTCTCAGGACTCGCCGAGCATATGGTCGGCCCCTTGATCTACGGGATTTCCCCGGATCCAGTGGCCGCCGCCAAGTTGCTCAACGAGTTCGCCAAGGGTAACGACAAGCTCGTCATCAAGGCTGGCGCCATGCCGAACTACGTCCTGGACGTAGCCGGTGTGAAGGCGTTGGCGACCATGCCGAGCCGTGAGGAGCTGCTGTCGAAGTTGCTCGGCACGATGCAGGCGCCGATTGCCACGTTCGTCCGTACGCTCAACGAAGTCCCGACCAAGTTCGTTCGGGGCCTCGCTGCGGTACGCGACGCCAAACAAGCCGCTTAGGGTACATGCCGCATTTCCGACCGAAATCATTCAATTCATTCAGGAGTTTTAATCATGGCTGTTAGCAAAGAAGAAATCCTCAACGCGATTGCGAGCATGACCGTTCTCGATCTGTCCGCTCTCATCAAGGAAATGGAAGAAAAGTTCGGCGTATCCGCCGCTGCCGCCGCGGTAGCCGTTGCCGCCCCGGCCGCCGCCGCTGCTGCTGTTGAAGAAAAGACCGAATTTACGGTCATGCTGCTGGCCGCCGGCGAGAAGAAGGTAGAAGCCATCAAGGTCGTTCGCGCTGCGACGGGCCTGGGTCTCAAGGAAGCCAAGGATCTGGTCGACGGTGCCCCGAAAGCGGTCAAGGAAGCCATTCCGAAGGCCGACGCCGAAGCCCTCAAGAAGTTGCTCGAGGATGTCGGCGCCAAGGTCGAGATCAAGTAATTTTGAGTGCAGGCGGGCAGCCTGGCTGCCCGCCTGCATGTCTTGTGATTCGCACATAGCGGTCACAAGAGAGCGCTGAAGAGTAGGCCGACTCTCGCCAGCACTGTCTTCTGACCTTTACCGTCTGACATCAGATCGGAGCCACCATGACATACTCCTACACCGAAAAAAAGCGTATCCGCAAGAGCTTCGCCAAGCGCGCCTCCGTACTCGACGTGCCCTTCCTGCTGGCAACACAGCTCGAGTCCTATACGCAATTCCTGCAAGCCGGGTTGCCGCCCGTGCAACGCCAAAACCAGGGCCTGCAGGCGGCCTTCACTTCGATCTTTCCTATCGTCGCGCATTCCGGCAATGCGCGCCTGGAGTTCGTGCATTTCAATCTCGGCGAACCCGCCTTCGACGTCAAGGAATGCCAACAGCGCGGGCTGACCTTCGCGAGTCCCTTGCGTGCACGGGTTCGCCTGGTGATCCTCGACCGGGAATCGGTGGCCGAGAAGATCAAAGAAGTCAAGGAGCAGGAAGTCTACATGGGCGAAATCCCGCTCATGACGACCACCGGATCCTTTGTCATCAACGGCACCGAGCGCGTCATCGTCTCCCAGTTGCACCGTAGTCCTGGCGTGTTCTTCGAGCATGACCGGGGCAAGACCCACAGTTCCGGCAAGTTGCTCTTCTCCGCGCGGATCATCCCCTATCGGGGTTCCTGGCTCGATTTCGAATTCGACCCAAAGGATCATCTCTATTTCCGCGTCGACCGCCGCCGCAAGATGCCAGTGTCGATCCTGTTGAAGGCAATCGGTCTATCGCCCGAACAGATCCTGTCTACCTTCTTCGAGTTCGATACCTTCCAGCTTTCCAAGAAGGGAATTCAGTTCGAGGTGGTGCCCGAGCGCCTGCGCGGCGAAATGGCCAAGTTCGATATCGTCGACAAGGCCGGCAAGGTGATTGTCGCCAAGGACAAGCGCGTCACCGCGAAACACATTCGCGATCTGGCTGAGGCTGGCGTCAAGAAAATCATTGTGCCGGTGGATTACCTCGTCGGCCGCGTCGTGGCTCAGAACATCATCGACGCCGAGACCGGCGAGATCCTGGCCAATGCCAATGACGAACTGACCGAAGACTTGATTGCCACTCTCGCCGAGTCCGGTGTCGATATCCTCAAGACGCTCTACGTGAACGATCTGGACCGTGGCGCCTATCTCTCGGCGACGTTGCGCATTGATGAGACTGGTGATCAGTTGGCGGCGCGGGTTGCCATCTACCGGATGATGCGCCCGGGCGAACCGCCCACAGAGGACGCGGTCGAATCCCTGTTCCACGGCCTGTTCTATTCTGAGGAGCGCTACGACCTGTCGGCCGTGGGCCGCATGAAGTTCAACCGTCGTGTCGGGCGCGAGGGTCTCGAAGGCAAAGGCACCCTGTCGAATCAGGACATTATCGACGTGATCGGCATCCTGGTCGAACTGCGCAACGGTCGCGGCGAGATCGACGACATCGACCACCTCGGTAATCGTCGTGTGCGTTCTGTCGGCGAACTGGCCGAGAACCAGTTCCGCGCCGGACTGGTGCGCGTTGAGCGCGCCGTCAAGGAGCGGCTGAATCAGGCCGAGTCGGACAACCTGATGCCGCACGACCTGATCAATGCCAAGCCGATTTCTGCGGCGATCAAGGAGTTCTTCGGTTCAAGCCAGTTGTCGCAGTTCATGGACCAGACCAACCCGCTTTCCGAAATTACCCACAAGCGCCGCGTCTCCGCTTTGGGACCGGGCGGCTTGACGCGCGAGCGCGCCGGCTTCGAAGTCCGCGACGTGCACCCGACCCACTATGGCCGGGTTTGCCCGATCGAGACGCCCGAAGGCCCGAATATCGGCCTGATCAACTCGCTCGCCCTGTATGCCCGCACCAATTCCTACGGCTTCATGGAGACGCCCTACCGCAAGGTGGAGCATAACCAGGTTACCAACCAGATCGAGTATCTGTCGGCCATCGAGGAAGGCAATTTCGTCATCGCCCAGGCCAACGCCGAACTGGACAAGAAGGGCCGACTCACCGACGAATTGGTGTCCTGCCGCTTCAAGGGCGAGTTCGAATTGAAGGGCCCGGACGAAGTTCAATACATGGACGTGGCGCCGGGACAGATCGTCTCGGTGGCGGCATCCCTGATCCCCTTCCTTGAGCACGACGACGCCAACCGCGCACTCATGGGCGCCAACATGCAGCGTCAGGCGGTGCCCTGTTTGCGTGCCGAGAAGGCGCTGGTCGGCACCGGCATCGAACGCACCGTCGCGGTCGACTCCGGCACCGCGGTGCAGGCGTTGCGTGGCGGCAAGGTCGATTACATCGACGCCAACCGCATCGTGGTGCGCGTCCATGACGAAGAGGCCGTCTCGGGTGAAGTTGGCGTCGATATTTACAACCTGATCAAGTACACCCGTTCCAATCAGAACACCAACATCAATCAGCGTCCGCTGGTCAAGGTCGGCGATGTTATCGCCAAGGGCGATGTCATCGCCGATGGCGCCTCCACCGACATGGGCGAACTGGCACTGGGCCAGAACATGCTGGTCGCGTTCATGCCCTGGAACGGTTACAACTTCGAGGACTCGATCCTGATTTCCGAGCGGGTCGTCGCCGATGACCGCTTCACTTCGATACACATCGAGGAACTGACGGTGGTTGCCCGCGACACCAAGCTCGGCGCCGAAGACATCACCCGCGACATCGCCACCCTGGGCGAAGCACAGTTGGGTCGTTTGGACGAATCCGGCATTGTTTATATTGGCGCCGAAGTGGAAGCCGGCGACGTGCTGGTCGGCAAGGTAACCCCTAAAGGGGAGACTCAACTGACGCCGGAAGAGAAACTCCTGCGCGCAATTTTCGGCGAGAAGGCTTCCGATGTGAAGGACACCTCGTTGCGCGTTCCGTCGGGTATGTCCGGCACCGTCATCGACGTGCAGGTATTTACCCGCGAAGGCATCGAGCGCGATCTGCGTGCCCAGCAGATCATCGATGACGAATTACGCCGCTACAAGACCGATCTCGCCGACCAGATGCGCATTGTCGAGCGCGATACCTTCGCCCGTATCGAGAAGCTCCTGGTGAATAAGATCGCCAACAAGGGCCCGAAGAAACTGGCGAAGGGCGCCAAGGTCACGAAGGCTTACCTCGAATCGATCGATCCTCATCACTGGTTCGATATCGGCATGGCCAGCGACGAAACGGCGCAGCAGCTCGAAAACCTGCGCGAGAGTCTTGAACAGACGCGCAAGGATTTCGACATCGCCTTTGAGGAAAAGAAAAAGAAGCTCACGCAAGGCGACGAACTGGCGCCCGGCGTTCAGAAAATGGTCAAGGTCTATCTGGCCGTCAAGCGTCGCCTGCAACCTGGTGACAAGATGGCCGGGCGTCATGGCAACAAGGGGGTGGTGTCGCGCATCGTGCCGATCGAGGACATGCCTTACATGGCCAATGGCACACCGGTCGATATCGTCCTGAATCCGCTCGGCGTGCCGTCGCGGATGAACATCGGCCAGATCCTCGAGACGCACCTCGGCTGGGCCGCGAAGGGCCTCGGTCACAAGATCGGCGAGATGCTGAAGCGGGAAACTGCCGTAGCCGAACTGCGCAAGTATCTCGACAAGATATACAACTCCAGCGGCAAGGGGGAGGATCTTGCCAGCCTCGATGACGCGGAGATCGTCGAGTTGGCGAAGAACCTGACCAACGGTGTGCCTTTCGCCACGCCCGTGTTTGACGGTGCTAACGAGGCCGAAATCAAGACCATGCTCGAACTGGCAGGACTGCCGCGCTCGGGACAGGTGGTGCTCCATGACGGCAGAACCGGCGAAGCCTTCGAACGTCAGGTGACGGTGGGCTATATGCATGTCCTGAAGCTCCATCACCTGGTCGACGACAAGATGCATGCCCGCTCGACAGGACCGTACAGTCTGGTCACGCAACAGCCGTTAGGCGGCAAGGCGCAGTTCGGCGGGCAGCGTTTCGGCGAAATGGAAGTGTGGGCGCTCGAAGCCTATGGCGCTTCCTACGTGCTTCAGGAGATGCTCACGGTCAAGTCCGATGACGTCAATGGACGCACCAAGGTCTATGAGAACATCGTCAAGGGCGAGCACAAGATCGACGCCGGCATGCCGGAGTCGTTCAATGTGCTGGTCAAGGAAATCCGGTCCTTGGCAATAGATATCGATCTGGAACGTTTCTGATTTACTGCTTCACCCCTTGCAGGAGTGACTAAATGAAAGCACTGCTCGATCTGTTTAAGCAGGTAACGCAAGAAGAAGAGTTCGGCGCGATCACCATCGGCCTGGCTTCTCCCGAGAAAATCCGTTCGTGGTCCTACGGTGAAGTGAAAAAGCCGGAGACGATCAACTACCGTACCTTCAAGCCGGAGCGCGACGGTCTGTTCTGCGCCAAGATCTTCGGTCCGGTCAAGGACTACGAGTGTCTTTGCGGCAAGTACAAGCGCCTCAAGCATCGCGGCGTGATCTGCGAGAAATGCGGCGTCGAGGTGACCCAATCGAAGGTCCGTCGCGAACGCATGGCCCACATCGAACTGGCCTCGCCGGTCGCCCATATCTGGTTCCTGAAGAGCCTGCCGAGCCGTCTCGGCATGGTGCTCGACATGACCCTGCGCGACATCGAGCGGGTCCTCTACTTCGAAGCCTTTGTCGTGGTCGATCCGGGCATGACGCCGTTGAATCGCGCCCAATTGCTGACCGAGGACGACTACCTTGCCAAGGTCGAGGAGTACGGCGACGACTTCACCGCAACCATGGGTGCGGAGGGTGTGCGCGAATTGTTGCGGACCCTGGACATCCAGCGCGAAGTCGAAAAGATGCGACAGGATCTTGAAACCACCGGCTCCGAAGCCAAGATCAAGAAACTTTCCAAGCGCCTGAAGTTGCTCGAAGGTTTCCAGAAATCTGGGATCAAGCCGGAGTGGATGATCCTCGAGGTTCTGCCAGTGCTGCCGCCGGACTTGCGTCCGCTGGTGCCGTTGGATGGCGGCCGGTTCGCCACTTCGGATCTGAACGATCTCTACCGGCGGGTCATTAATCGCAACAACCGCCTGAAGCGCCTTCTCGAATTGAAGGCGCCGGACATCATCGTCCGGAACGAGAAGCGCATGCTCCAGGAAGCGGTCGATTCACTGCTCGACAATGGTCGCCGCGGCAAGGCCATGACCGGCGCCAACAAGCGCCCCCTGAAGTCCCTGGCCGACATGATCAAGGGCAAGGGTGGTCGCTTCCGGCAGAACCTGCTCGGCAAGCGCGTCGACTACTCCGGCCGTTCGGTGATCGTCGTCGGTCCGCAGTTGAAGCTGCACCAGTGCGGCCTGCCGAAGAAGATGGCGCTCGAACTGTTCAAACCCTTCATTTTCGAGCGCCTGGAAAAGATGGGTATCACCAGCACCATCAAAGCCGCGAAAAAGGAAGTGGAAGCCGAGACGCCCGTCGTCTGGGACATCCTGGAAGAAGTGATCCGCGAACACCCGGTGATGCTGAATCGTGCCCCGACTCTGCACCGCCTCGGCATCCAGGCCTTCGAGCCGATGCTGATCGAGGGCAAGGCCATCCAACTGCACCCACTGGTTTGCGTCGCCTTCAACGCCGACTTCGACGGTGACCAGATGGCCGTGCATATCCCGCTGTCGCTGGAAGCCCAGATGGAGGCGCGCACGTTGATGCTCTCCTCCAACAATATTCTGTCGCCGGCCAACGGCGAACCGATCATCGTGCCGTCGCAGGACGTTGTGCTCGGCCTTTACTATGCCACCCGGGATGCCATCAATGCCCGCGGCGAGGGCATGTCCTTCGCCGATGTGTCCGAGGTCAAGCGCGCCTATGAGTCCTCCCAGGTCGACCTGCATGCCCGCGTCAAAGCGCGCATTCGTGAAGTCGAGGTCGATGCCGAGGGCCGTCGCAGCGACAAGATTACCCGCTATGAAACTACCGTCGGCCGCGCCATCCTTTCGGAAATCCTGCCGGCGGGACTGCCCTTCTCGGTGCTCAACAAGACTCTCAAGAAGAAGGAAATCTCCAAGCTCATCAACGGCTGTTTCCGCCGCTGCGGCCTGAAGGAAACCGTGATCTTCGCGGACAAGCTGCTGCAGGCCGGCTTCACCCTGGCTACCCGCGCTGGTATCTCGATCTGCGTCGATGACATGCTGGTACCGACCCAGAAGCACGCCATCATCGATGCCGCAGAAGTCGAGGTGAAGGAGATCGAGAAGCAATACACCTCCGGTCTCGTCACTGTCGGTGAGCGCTACAACAAGGTGGTGGATATCTGGGGCCGTGCCGGCGATCAGGTTGCCAAGGCAATGATGGATCAGCTCGCCGTCCAGGAGACTGTCGATAAGGACGGCAAGACGGTCAAGCAGGAATCCTTCAATTCGATCTACATGATGGCCGACTCAGGTGCGCGCGGCTCCGCCGCACAGATCCGCCAGCTGGCCGGCATGCGCGGCCTGATGGCGAAGCCGGACGGATCGATCATCGAGACGCCGATTACGTCGAACTTCCGCGAGGGTTTGAACGTTCTTCAGTACTTCATCTCGACCCACGGCGCGCGTAAGGGCCTGGCCGATACCGCGCTGAAGACCGCGAACTCGGGCTACCTGACCCGTCGCCTGGTCGACGTGACCCAGGATCTGGTGGTCATCGAGGACGATTGCGGCACCGATCTTGGTTTCTCGATGAAAGCTCTGGTCGAGGGCGGCGAAGTGGTCGAAGCCCTGCGCGAGCGCATCCTCGGCCGCGTGGTGGTTTCCGACGTGATCAATCCGGATACGCTGGATGTCGTGATCCCGGTCGGCACCCTGCTCGACGAGGATGCGGTTGATCTGATCGACGAGCTCTCCATCGACGAGGTACGCGTGCGCACCCCGTTGAACTGCGAGACGCGCTACGGCCTTTGCGCCAAATGCTACGGTCGCGATCTGGGCCGCGGTTCCCTAGTGAATGTCGGCGAAGCGGTCGGCGTGATTGCCGCCCAGTCGATCGGCGAGCCGGGTACCCAGTTGACCATGCGTACCTTCCACGTCGGTGGAGCTGCGTCGCGATCCGCTGCGCAGAGTCAGGTCGAGGCGAAGAGTTCCGGCACGCTGCGCTTCACCCAGACCATACGTTACGTGACCAATCCCAAGGACGAGAAGATCGTCATCTCCCGCTCCGGCGAGGTGATGGTGACCGACGACAACGGCCGCGAGCGCGAGCGCCATAAGGTTCCCTATGGTGCTACGCTGTTGGGCGATGACGGCAAGCAAGTCAAGGCCGGTGCCGTACTGGCGACCTGGGATCCGCATACCCGCCCGATCGTGACCGAATACGCCGGTACGGTGAAATTCGAGAATGTCGAGGAAGGCTCCACCGTCGCCAAACAGATCGACGACGTGACCGGTTTGTCCACCCTGGTCGTGATCGATCCCAAGCGCGGCGCCAAGACCCAGGTCAAGGGTGTCCGGCCGCAGGTCAAACTGCTCGACGAGAGCGGCCATGAGGTGAAGATCCACGGCACCGAACATTCCGTCACCATTACTTTTCAGGTCGGTTCGATCATCACGGTCAAGGATGGCCAGTTGGCCGCCGTCGGAGACATTCTCGCCCGCATACCGCAAGAGTCGTCGAAAACCCGCGACATTACCGGCGGCCTGCCGCGTGTCGCCGAACTGTTCGAGGCCAGGTCGCCGAAGGATGCCGGCATGCTCGCCGAAGTCACCGGTACTGTCTCCTTCGGCAAGGACACCAAGGGCAAGCAGCGCTTGGTCATCTCCGAAATGGACGGCACCGCGCACGAATACCTGATCACCAAGGACAAGCATGTCATGGCCCACGACGGTCAGGTGGTGAACAAGGGTGAGGTGATTGTCGATGGACCCCCGGAGCCGCACGATATTCTGCGCCTGAAGGGGGTGGAGGAACTGGCACGCTATATCATCGACGAAGTTCAGGACGTCTATCGCCTCCAGGGGGTGAAGATCAACGACAAGCACATCGAGGTGATTGTGCGCCAGATGCTGCGCCGCGTGACCATCATCGAGCCCGGCGACACGCATTTCATCCGCGAGGAGCAGGTGGAGCGCGCCGAAGTACTCGACATGAACGACAAGATGATGAATCAGGGCAAGCGCGCCGCTCAGTATGAATTCATGCTGCTGGGCATCACCAAGGCTTCGCTGTCGACCGATTCGTTCATCTCGGCAGCGTCGTTCCAGGAAACAACGCGCGTCTTGACCGAGGCCTCGATCATGGGCAAGCGCGACGAGTTGCGCGGGCTGAAGGAGAACGTTATCGTCGGGCGCCTGATTCCCGCCGGTACCGGTCTCGCTTATCATCGGGCGCGCCGCATGCAGGCGCTCGGCGAGGATATGGCGCCGCCTGTGCTGGAAGGGGAAACCCCGGAAGTCGCTGCAGAAAACGTCGCGGCCGGTTGACGCATAGACCGTTCGTTATTATAATCCGGCCTCTTTGCTTCCCTGGGTGGAAGCAAATCCTGCCGTAGTGTTGTACTTGTACTGGGAATAGACTCATGCCAACAACCAATCAGCTAGTGCGCAAGCCGCGCCAGGCGCCGATATCGAAAAGCAAAGTGCCGGCGCTGGCGAATTGCCCGGCCAAGCGCGGCGTCTGCACCCGTGTGTATACGACCACGCCGAAGAAGCCGAATTCGGCGTTGCGGAAAGTTGCCAAGGTGCGCCTGACCAACGGTTTCGAGGTCATTTCGTACATCGGCGGCGAAGGCCATAATCTCCAGGAGCACTCGGTGGTGCTGATTCGCGGAGGCCGCGTCAAGGACTTGCCTGGCGTGCGTTACCACATCGTGCGCGGTAGCTTGGACACCCAGGGTGTCAAGGACCGCAAGCAGAGCCGTTCGAAATACGGCGCCAAGCGGCCCAAGGCCGCCTAAGTCGCTGACCTTTCGGCCGTATCCTGTAGCCGCCTTAGTTGAGGAATTGATCCATGCCACGTCGCAGAGAAGTACCCAAAAGAGACATCCTGCCGGACCCGAAATTCGGTAGCGTTGATGTTTCTAAGTTCGTCAATGTACTAATGACCGCCGGCAAGAAATCAGTGGCCGAGCGGATCATTTACGGTGCCTTCAGCAACATCTCCAGCAAGAGCGGCAAGGATCCGCTGGAAGTGTTCATGCTGGCCTTGAACAACGTCAAGCCAGTGGTCGAAGTGAAAAGCCGCCGCGTCGGTGGCGCCAACTACCAGGTACCGGTGGAAGTGCGGCCGTCTCGCCGTATGGCGTTGTCGATGCGCTGGCTGCGCGAGGCGGCCAGAAAGCGCTCCGAGAAGTCGATGGGCTTGCGCCTGGCCAACGAACTTCTGGAGGCCGCCGAGGGTCGTGGTTCGGCCATGAAGAAGCGCGACGAGGTGCATCGCATGGCTGAAGCCAATAAGGCTTTCGCCCATTATCGCTTTTGATTGAGCGCCACGCCCATTGTGGGCGTGGCTTCGTTTTCGCCGCCGCCTCGGCGCCTCGGATTTCCCGGGCACCTGGGCGGTTTGGCTTAGAAAAGACAGGACATTCAAGTGGCCCGCAAGACTCCCATAGAGCGTTACCGCAACATCGGTATCAGCGCACACATTGACGCCGGCAAGACGACGACGACCGAGCGTATTCTTTTTTACACAGGTGTCAGCCACAAGATCGGCGAGGTCCATGACGGCGCCGCGATCATGGACTGGATGGAGCAGGAGCAGGAGCGAGGCATTACCATCACCTCGGCGGCGACCACCTGTTTCTGGAAAGGGATGGCCGACAATTATCCCGAGCACCGCATCAACATCATCGATACGCCGGGCCACGTTGACTTCACCATCGAAGTCGAGCGTTCGATGCGCGTCTTGGACGGCGCCTGCATGGTCTATTGCGCAGTCGGCGGTGTGCAGCCGCAGTCCGAGACGGTTTGGCGCCAGGCCACCAAGTACAAGGTGCCGCGGTTGGCCTTCGTCAATAAGATGGACCGCCAGGGTGCCGATTTCTTCAAGGTGCATGACCAGATGCGTGCGCGCCTCAAGGCCAATCCGATTCCGATCCAGATTCCGATCGGTGCTGAGGAGAAATTTACCGGTGTGGTCGATCTGGTCAAGATGAAGGGCATACTCTGGGATGACGCGACGCAGGGCACCAAGTTCACCTATGTCGACATCCCTGCAGATCTCGTGGACACGGCCCAAGTGTGGCACGAGAAGATGGTCGAGGCTGCTGCCGAGGCTTCCGAGGAGTTGATGAACAAGTACCTCGAGGAGGGCGTGCTCACCGAGGATGAGATCAAGTTCGGCCTTCGTACGCGCACTATCAACGCCGAAATTGTGCCGATGCTGTGCGGCTCGGCTTTCAAGAACAAGGGCGTGCAGGCCATGCTTGACGCCGTGATCGAATTCATGCCGGCGCCGACCGATATCCCGCCGGTCACGGGTCTGCTCGAAAATGAAACCGAAGGCCAGCGCCGGGCCGCTGACGACGAACCATTTTCCGCACTGGCGTTCAAGATCATGACCGACCCCTTCGTCGGTCAGCTGACGTTTTTCCGCGTCTACTCCGGCGTCGTGAAGACTGGCGACACGGTGTACAACCCGATCAAGGGGCGCAAGGAACGTCTCGGCCGCATCCTCCAGATGCATGCCAACCAACGCGAGGAAATCAAGGAAGTTTACGCCGGCGACATTGCCGCCGCGGTCGGCCTGAAAGAAGCGACCACTGGTGAGACGTTGTGCGATCCGGCCAAGGTGATCACTCTCGAGCGCATGATATTTCCTGAGCCGGTGATCCACGTTGCCGTAGAGCCGAAGACCAAGGTCGACCAGGAAAAAATGGGCCTTGCGCTAAATCGCCTGGCCCAGGAAGATCCTTCATTCCGCGTGCGCACCGACGAGGAATCCGGTCAGACCATCATCTCCGGAATGGGCGAGTTGCACCTCGAGATCATTGTCGACCGCATGAGGCGAGAGTTCGGCGTCGAGGCCAACGTCGGTGCCCCTCAGGTGGCTTATCGCGAAGCAATCAGGAAGTCGGTCGAGCAGGAAGGCAAGTTCATCAAGCAATCCGGCGGTCGCGGACAGTATGGCCATGTCTGGATCAAGATGGAGCCGAACGAGACCGGCAAGGGTTTTGAGTTTGTCGACGCCATCAAGGGCGGCACCGTGCCTCGCGAGTACATCCCCGCAGTTGAGAAGGGTTTGATCGAAACACTGCCCAACGGCGTGCTGGCGGGCTTTCCGGTGGTCGATGTCAAGGTCACGCTGTTCGACGGTTCCTATCACGATGTCGACTCTAACGAAAATGCCTTCAAAATGGCCGCGTCGATGGCATTCAAGGACGCCATGCGTAAGGCCAGTCCCGTGTTGCTCGAGCCTATGATGGCGGTCGAGGTGGAGACCCCTGAGGATTTCATGGGCAACGTCATGGGCGATCTGTCGAGCAGGCGCGGCATGGTTCAGGGCATGGAAGACCAGGTGGGTGGAATCAAGCTGGTCAAGGCCGAAGTGCCGTTGGCGGAAATGTTCGGTTATTCGACCACGTTGCGTTCCTTGTCCCAGGGCCGTGCGACTTACTCGATGGAGTTCAAGCATTACTCCGAAGCGCCGAAGAGTGTGGCCGAAGCCATCATCAACAAAAAGTAAGGTACAGCTAGGGGAACCCATCATGGCAAAAGGCAAATTTGAACGAACCAAGCCGCACGTAAATGTGGGGACGATAGGACACGTAGACCACGGGAAGACGACGTTGACGGCGGCGATCACGACGGTGCTGTCGGCTAAATTTGGTGGTGAGGCGAAGG
>CAILCO010000163.1 GCA_903832735.1 uncultured Sterolibacterium sp. | reverse complement strand
TCTTCACCTCGGTTACTGACCTCAAGAGGAAACTCATGAAATACATTCGTCACTACAACAAGAATCCAAAAGTCGTGAAGTGGAAGTACGTCGATCCATCGCGCCACATTACTCCCGAATCAATCGTTACAGGCCACTAGTACATGCCTGACGATTGACGTCGATGAATCTCCCTGATGAATCATGTACGAGGAGAGCGTCGGCGGTATTTTCGATGTAGGTGCGGAAACGATTTTCGCTATCGGCCAAGTCCTTTTCTGCAAGCTTGCGCGCCGTGACATTCGTATGTGCGATGACAACTCCACCCAGCGGCGTGTCCACCAGTGGCCTGACGGTCATATTGAACCACCGCTGCTCCGTCGGTGAATGACAATCGTAGTCGAGACTGAACGCTGGCAGTTGGCCGTTCAACACCGCCTTGATGCCCATGGTGGCATCGCGCGCTCCGTCAGCCGAAGCGCCTTCGGCTCGCTCACAACGTGATAGGTAATTGGTACCGACGCCTGTATGTGGCGCGGGCCTTGAGGGGTCTAGGCTATTCTCCACGGCAAACTGCTGCCACGGTATGTTGACCTCTCGAATGACACCATCGCGAGCCAACACAGCAATTTCCGAATTGACTGAATTCAGGACATTCCGCTTGAGCGCCTCGCTTTCCTGCAACGACGTGATCAGATCATTGAAGCCGGCAATGACCATGCTGATCTCATCGTGACCCACAACGGGCAGGGCGCGCATTGGCTCTTGCTTACGCGAAATGCGGCGCAGAGTCCCCGCGGTACTGGTTAATGGCGAAAGCTGGCGTCTCACCATCAGCCACGTCAGAAGGCTCACAATGACGCTGACAATAATCGTTGCAGCGGCCATTCTCTGCTGCATGTAGTAAATTGGGGCAAAGGCTTCTGCGGTCGGCATTGTCGTGACTATCGCCCAGTTAGCGACGGAAATTTGCTTTCTTGACGAAAGCACTTCTTCCCCCAATGGGTTGGTATGGACGATGAAACCTTCGAAGCCGCCATTAAACCGGTCGATTGCAGCGTTGACGCCTTGGGACGGTAGGTAGGTCATTATTCGACTCTTGTCTGAGGCGGCGACAATCAATCGATGTTTGGATGCGATAAGAAGGTAGCCCCCGGTCTTGCCGTAGCCGCGCTCCGTGACCTTGCCCAGAAAATTGGGCTTGGCCAAATCAGTCACACCTGCCAGCGCACCAATTATCTTCCCATTCGTATTGCGGATCGGGACCGCCATAACCAAGATTGGGGTCGCCAGTAGTCTTCCCATGACCGGCCGGCCTATCGTAGACTTTCCTTCATTGAGTGCGGCAACTGCGAAGTCTCGCTCCATGAAACTGACGCCAACCCTATTCGTCGAGAGCGGCACGGATGCTACAGCCGTGCCATCGATCCCCATGACAAAGACGCCGGCATTAAATTTTTCGCGCAGGAAAAGACTCTTGGTCAAGCGTTCTTGCATTTCTGCCGGACTGGCAAGAACGGACCGGGGAATCCCCGCAACATAGTTCTCCATCCCTCTTAACCTGCTACTCAGTTCATCATCGACTGTTGCTGCCACAAGAGATACTGTCGAGAGTTGCTGGTTGCCCAAGAGACTTATCACATCGTCGCGTAGCGAACGAATGGCATAGAACGCAAACACCCAGAAACAAATAAGGAAGATTGAGAGGGAGAATACCGTCAACCTTGTCTTGATTGACGTCAGAGATGAAAATGCCCTATTGCAAGTCATTTTGGCTTTGGATACTTGAAGAGCAACTGAACCAGAAACATTCGCAGCGTGAAACACCCACCATCAGTCGCAATTCAGCTGAGTTGCTTATACTAAAGGACATAAGCATAGAGCAATTGCAAATTGCAGTCTAGCGGTGTTTCGGTTGAGCGCATAAATTGCGGCCCCGATCATCTGACAACGCCGCTAAAAAGGAGAGGTTGCATGACTACACGTTGTCAGCCCGGCGACCATCCCGCCCGGGCCCTTCTCTCGAATATCTATCGATCGCAGTTGACCTAGCTCAATTTGATCTCAGATATATGTCGATGTATTACCAATGGCAAATATCATGTTGCGGGTAATGATGGCATCATCGCATTCGATGCACCATCGCCATTTGCCGAGAAACAAAACCATGCATTTAAACAGCAATGTTCGAGTAGTTTCATCACGCAGCGACGACACTTTGGCAGTTGGTCCGGGAAGTCATTTTGCGATGTTGATTCTGGACAAGGACGGGGTCGTACACACTTGTAATCGCACATGCGAGGATCTTTTCAGTTGTCATCGCGAGGATCTGATCTCTAAGAATATTTCATTATTGCTGCCAGGCCTGTTGGGGTTGGAATTGATTAGTGACGGGGCAATAAATCCACGCTTGCAGTATTTGAATCGCATAGGCTATCTTCACCAGGCTGTTACGCAGAACGGTGAACAGCTTACCGTCGAAATATTTCTCAACGTCGTGGAGCACTCTGGACGCGGCCAAATATCGCTGCTTATACGACCTGCCATTGGCTGACGGAAAATACCATGCCGAGACTTTTAGTTATTGATGATCATGCGCTGGTGCGGGACGGTTTGATGAAGACCTTGCATCAGGCTGAAGATAAATGGCTTTGCGTCGGTGCTCAAGATGCCGACGAGGCATTGCAGTTACTGCGGGAAGCGGAATATGACCTGGTGCTGCTCGATCTGCTGCTGCCCGGGATCAGCGGTATGAGTTTCCTCGGCGTGTTGCGTAAGCGTTTCCCCATCTTGCCCATCGTGATATTGTCCGCGCTCTACGACGTAGATACGATGGAGCACGCAATGCGGCAGGGTGCTTCGGGCTTCGTGCCGAAATTCAGTTCCACCAAAGACCTTATCGACGCTTTGCGCCAAGTACTCTCCGGCGTCGCCTTCCTGCCGCTGGCGCTACGGAATGGACACGGCGGCAGCCTCTCGCTATCAGAGCGTTACGGCATCACGCCAGGTCAGATGCGGGTTCTGGAACTCTTGGGGCAGGGCAAGACCAACCTCGGGATCGCCGATCTGCTTGGATTGACAGAGGGAACGGTCAAGATTCATGTCTCTGCCATATTCAAGGCGCTCAAAGTGTCCAATCGCGGCCAAGCACTGATGATCCTCAACAAAAGAAAACCGGCGAGGCTAAGGGCTCAAGTTTTATAGGCAGGTCGGGCCCAGGAATGGGCGAAGCTGGCAGTCCTCTTCCTGCTCAGTAGCTGTCCCAAGGACAACGGCCAGCCGCTGATGTTCGGGTAGACTTCACGGATCTGCGGTCGATTCTCCCTCCAGGCAACCCCTTCGGAACTCATCGGCCAGTTCGGGCTGGATGGCCTGCGGTCGAGCGACCGCTCAGCCCTTTGCGGTGGTCATCAACGCCATCAGGGAGATCTGAATGCATTCAGATCTCAACCGTAATCCGCGTGCCTAGTCCTGGCTTGGACTCCAGCGTCATCTTTCCGCCGATCGCCTCGGCCCGCTCGCGCATAGAAAGTAGTCCCAGCCCAGGTACATTCTTCCCGTCGGTTAGCCCATTCAAGTCGAAGCCGACGCCATCATCGGAGATTACGAATGTGCAGTGTTCGACATCTCCATTGAGTGTGATCATTACCGTCGTGGCATTGGCGTACTTGGCGCAATTCGTTAGCGCCTCCTGGGCAATGCGATAGAGTGCGATTTCTGTTTCGGGGGGATAGCGGATTTCCTGATCTCCCTCCACCTTGACGGCTATTCCGGTGTTAGCTGAAAATTTTCGCCCATAGTCCATCAGCGCCGGAAGAACACCGCCATATTCCAATACTGCGGGATGCAGATCATGACTGATCTCCCTGGCGGTCATGATGGTCTCTCGGACCAATGCCTCGGTGTCAGATAGACGCGCGAAAACGCTAGTGCTTACGTCGTCGGGCAGTTGCGTTTTGACGAGGCCTAGGCAGAGTCCAATCGCGGTCAAGCTCGACGACACCCTGTCGTGGAGATCCCTGGATAGGCTGCGCCTTTCGGACTCCTGGGCGTCGGCATAGCGGCGCGTCATGACTTGTAAGCGAGCGGAAAATTCCAAAGCCATGGTCGCGGCAATCTTGCGCTCGGTGATTTCTTGCTCTTTTCGCAGCCACGATTTCCAGAGTAGCAGTCCCATCACTACGGTCGCTAGGCAGAACAAAGCTGCCATCAGCAGGAGTTTGTACGCTTCCCTCTGCCACGCGACGAGGTAATCATCGGCAGCAATACCAACAATGATGTAGGCGGGGTAAGTCGTCATACGCCTACCCGAACAGTGTCTGTTTCGCCAGCAAGCTGATTTTTACACGCAACAACTTTCTAACCGCGTGGCTGCATAATAGGACGCCGCTAGCGATGCAGGCTCGACTGCACCTCGAAGGCAGGCAGATGATAATCCTGCCGATGAAGGTGCGTTAGGATTCTCAGGAAATGGTTGCCCGACTGAACGCAGACACTCGAACTGACTACGCAGATAGCCGCAACCGAACAGGCGTCTGTTATCGACCTTGTTTGTCTAGCGAAATATTGCCGATTCCGCTCGGCTGGTTTGCTGTCTGAGATATTTCCTAAAGGCGACAAACTTCTTTTAGCTTGAATAGTCGGCTGCCGTGATCTGCGCGTTCGCCAGATCCACTACGGAGGCGAGTGACGACGGTTTAAGGCTGACGTCCTTGAGCATCCTCCCGGGATTCGGCTCGCCATAGTATGCTGAAGAGATATAGATGTGCTTTTTCTGCGCCTGTCTGGTATGCTTTTGGTATAATACGGTTTCGACTCTGCGTGCAGGGCCGTGGTTGCGGGGATTGTGGTGGTGTTGCCGGCGCAGGGGTGAAATCTTTGGGCTCGGGCGAAACGCGCCGGGCTCCTCATTCGGCGCGCAATGGTTCGCAGCATGCCGACGGTTCGTTGGGATCCGTGAGAATCGACGCCCTGGTCTGACGGGCATGGATAAGGTGATAGACAGGATGCGATCCACGAGTGCCTCCGAGGTGCATTGGCAAAACCATGACCGGTGGGCCGGTCTGGCCGACAGTCGCACATGGCTGGGGGACATCCTGCCCCGCGCCAACAGCAGTCTCTGAGCAGCGGCGACGGAGCACGTGTGGGTTCGATCGTTTCCACTGCCGCGCGGATATCGCAACCGAAGCCGGCGCGGCGCGGTCTTTGCGAGCCGCCGGCGGCGGCCAGTTGCCGAGCCAAGGCATGAGCGTTGAACCCCGGCGGCTGACGCCCGCACTCCTGCTCTCCCTGCTGATTCACACGCTGCTCTTGAGCCTGACCTTCGGTGGCCAGGCACTTGGGCTTCCGGGCTTCGATTTCCCCTGGCGAGAACGCCGGATCGAGACGCCGGATCTGCGCGTCGTGCTCGTGCCGGCGCAGATCGCAGGTGCGGCGCCGGCCGGCAAGTCGGTCAAGGAACCGTTGCACCAGCCTGCGATCGAGCAGCTTGTTGCCGTTGGGCCGGCACTGACAGCATCCGTGTCTGCTGCACCGGCCTTGGGCCGGACGGCAGAAGCGATCGTGCCCAAGGCCGAGTCGACGGCACCGGCCAAGGCAGAGTTGGACAGCGCTGCGGTTCCCGCGAAAGCGCCATTGCGCACCGAAGGCTCCGGTGATACGGCGCCCAAGGCTATCCCCGAGCCGGTAGTGATCGCCATGGAGCGGTCCGAGGAGGCCACGTGGATCGTGCCTGCCGCAGTCTCGGTGCCAACGCCTGCGATCGCCACGGCGCCAAGCACCGCGCAGGCCGGCCTGGCCGCGCAGGAGCAAATCGATTCAGAGGCGCGGGAGCGAGCCGCTGCACTGGCCAAACTCGATCGTTCGGAGCGGGAGGCGCAACGAAAAGCAGATCTGGCGGCGGCGCGGGTTGCGGCCGCGCAGCTGGAGGCCGCTCGTCAAGAAGCGGCTCGCGTCGAGGGCGCACGGCTGGCGGCGGCACAGCTGGAGGCGCAGCGTCGGGAAGCCGCCCAGGTCGAGGCTGCACGGCTGGAGGCTGAACGCCAGGAAGCCGCGCGATTGGCGGCGGCACAACTGGAGGCGCAGCGACAGGGGGCCGCTCGTCAGCAGGCGGCGCGTGTCGAGGCCGCCAGAGTGGAAGGCGAGCGCCAGGAAGCCATGCGCCAGGCAGCCGCACGGCAAGTGGCCGCGCGCGTCTTGGCGGAACAAGAGGAAGACGCAAGACGGGATGCGCGGCGTCGGGCCATGGGACGCCAGCTCGATGAGGAAGCCGCCCGGCGCGACGCAGCCTCGACTGCCGCTCGCTCGCCCTCAACGCTACCGCTCTCATTGAGCACCGCACGTCGGGTCAGGCTATGGGGGCTTACCGACCCCAACGCCGAACTCGTTCAGTACGCGGAGGCATGGGCCCGGAAGATCCAATTCAACACGTCTGTCGACACCGTCCGCGAATTTGCGCAGCGGCCTCACAGCAATCCCATGGTGATGGTGGCCATTCGCAGCGACGGATCCGTGGAGTCAGTGAGCTTCGTTCTCTCCAGTGGCGTGGCGGAACTCGATGAAGCGATACGGCGCATCGTGCAAAACAATGTGCCCTACCAAGTGTTCCCGCCGGCACTGGCGCGTGAGTTCGACGTGATCGAAGTCCGCCGGACCTGGCACTTCGACATGGCCGTCCGGCTGTATTGATTGGACAGTGACAGTCGTCGGGCGAATCAGGACGCGCTGGCCGGGCCGGCCCCTGCGGATCGAAAAACCACGCCTTGGCCGCTTTCGGCTGGCGGGTAGGGATCAAGGTGCGGCGAGAAGAAGAAAACGCCGTAGCGGGGCGATTATGGCGCTTGGCGGGCCAGTTTCGGCCCGAGGGCGGATCGCCGTCAGGCCCCGGAAGCGGGTGTGCTCGGATTACGCTGCCGATTCCTCGAAACTTTCGCAATTCTCCACGAACTGCTGAAGTTCGCTGATCGGGATACTTTCGGGAACCTCACCCCGCTTGACGAAGTTGTCCCAGGCTTCGGCGCTGATCAGCCGGTTTCTGAATATATGCATCGCGTCGGGGAAACGGTCGGCGCATATTTTCTGATGTCGATGGCAGGCGCCGGGGTTTTCCTCTTTGCCCAGCAGGAGGCAGTGCGGGCCGCCAAGATGATAGAAGCGTCTCTTCAACCATTCCAGACCATCCGGCCTGGCTGCACCGAAGCCCGGGTCTTTCCAGTTGACGTAGCGGGAGTCGCCGAGGGCGGTCCGTAATTGATTGCTTCCCCAACCCTTGCTCCCTGCGCAGGATTTCTCTCGCACATCGACCAGGGTGGCGTTGATCTGATCGAGGATGGCGGTCAGATCCGCGGGGGTAAGTCCTTTGCTGTCATAGCCGATGGTGAATATCATTTCGTCTCCGCTTTGGGTCGGTTTGAAAATTCCTGTCAGAAATTCGCAGGCAGCTGCCAGGAGTGCCGGGCCGCTGCACCTGGGTACTCAGTTCCTTTGCCGCTGTTCATTCTCGGTCTCGGCCCGCCAATCGGGAACGCCGCAGGTGGCGCAGCCAACGATGGTGATCGGAGGCAGATATTTAGGGTCGCGGGTAAGAGTGAAATACTTCAAAGGCATAGCGCATTTTGGGCACCGGCGTCCCGCTTCTTCGATTGACAATTCCATGGCCATCTCCCCTCTGGGACGATATGCAAAAAGCATACAGGCATATCCGGAAAGGCACAATTGGGCGATGGCTATATGCTGATGGACATACCTGCAGGAGCGCCGCCGGCAGATGCTAGTGCCCGTCGTTGTCTGAAAGACAACCCAGGGCACTTGTGCCAGCGAAGTAGGTGCTAGTGCCCGTCGTTGTCTGAAAGACAACCCAGGGCACTTGTGCCAGCGAAGTAGGTGCTAG
>CAILCO010000162.1 GCA_903832735.1 uncultured Sterolibacterium sp. | reverse complement strand
CCTTCGCCTCACCACCAAATTTAGCCGACAGCACCGTCGTGATCGCCGCCGTCAACGTCGTCTTCCCGTGGTCTACGTGTCCTATCGTCCCCACATTTACGTGCGGCTTGGTTCGTTCAAATTTGCCTTTTGCCATGATGGTCTACCCCAAAAATCAATCGAAAACGAAACCCGATAACCCGTCGCTCTCATAGCAGCGGGTGCCTTGCAATTCATCCATCATATCCATCAAACTGGTGCCCATGACGTGGATTGAACACGTGGCCTCTCCCTTACCAAGGGAGTGCTCTACCACTGAGCTACATGGGCCCGAAAAACATAAACACTAAAAACTGGAGCGGGTGAAGGGAATCGAACCCTCGTCATAAGCTTGGAAGGCTTCTGCTCTACCATTGAGCTACACCCGCCCGGTCCGAAACCAAACCCTATTCACTCGCCGCCTTAGCCCTAATAACCCTTTTTACTGCACCGCTGGTGGAGGGGGAAGGATTCGAACCTTCGAAGGCAGAGCCGGCAGATTTACAGTCTGCTCCCTTTAACCGCTCGGGAACCCCTCCAGCGAAACGGCTAATTTTGAGCCCTTTGAAAGGGAAAGTCAAGCTTACCTGAAGATCTGACTTTCGGTTCATGCCTGGGCTATGGAAAGCCGCGTAGAATTCGCCGCACTGAACACAGGACGATACCATGAACGCCCCTCGTCACACTGCGCGCCGCATGTTGCCAGCGGCGCAATTCATCTCAGCCATGACGCAACGCTTCGGCGACCGCTTTTCCACAGCCAGCGCGGTCTGCGCCCAACACGGCAAGGACGAATCCTCCCTGCCGCCGGTACCGCCGGATGCCGTCCTGTTTGCGCTGACGACGCAGGAAGTCTCCGAAGCAGTCAAGCTCTGCCGCGAGCATCACGTTCCGGTCATTCCCTTTGGCACGGGCACATCGCTCGAGGGGCACCTGTTTGCAATCCACGGCGGCCTTTCGATCGACCTCTCGGGGATGAATCAAGTCCTTGCGGTTCGGCCGGAGGATCTCGACGTCACGGTCCAGGCCGGAGTGACGAGAAAACAATTGAATAACGCCTTGCACGGCACAGGTCTTTTTTTTCCCATCGATCCGGGTGCCGACGCCAGTCTGGGCGGCATGGCAGCCACCCGCGCCTCAGGCACCAATGCGGTACGCTACGGGACCATGCGCGACAATGTCCTGGGCATGACAGTAATCACGGCCGATGGCGCGGTCATCAAGACCGGCAGCCGCGCCAGAAAATCCGCCGCCGGCTACGATCTCACCCGGCTATTCATCGGCTCCGAAGGCACCCTCGGGGTCATCACCGAACTCACCGTACGCCTGTATCCGATCCCGGAGGCGATCTCTGCCGCAGTTTGCGCTTTTTCCGCGATCGCCGAGGCAGTGAACACCGTAATCCAGACCATCCAGTTGGGCGTGCCGGTGGCGCGCATCGAACTGCTCGACGCAATCGCGATCAAAGCCATCAACCGTCATAGCAAGACCACCTTGCGCGAAGCTCCTACGCTGTTTTTCGAATTCCACGGCACGCCGACCGGTGTCGGGGAACAGGCCCAGGCGGTCCAAGCCATCGCCAGTGAGCATGGCGGCATGGACTTTGAATGGGCGACCCGGCCCGAGGACAGAAGCCGCCTCTGGCAGGCTCGCCACGACGCCTATTACGCCTGCCTGGGTCTAAAACCCGGAGCGCGGGCACTGACGACCGACGTCTGCGTTCCAATCTCGCGTCTGGCCGAATGCATTGCGGAAACCGCTGCCGATATCGCGGCGTCGGGCATGACCGCCCCTCTGGTCGGCCATGTCGGCGACGGCAACTTTCATCAGGCAATTCTCGTCGATCCCGAAGACCCTGCCGACCTCGAACGAGCCCACAGGCTGTCGGCAAGGATGGTCGAGCGGGCCCTGCGCATGGACGGTACTTGTACCGGGGAGCACGGCATCGGCATCGGCAAACAAAAGTACCTTGTGCTGGAGCACGGCGATGCCGCGATCAGCGTGATGCGCGCGATCAAACACGCGCTCGACCCGGACAATTTGATGAACCCCGGTAAGATTCTCCCGCCTGCCTGATGTCGCCGCTGCGCACGGCCCTGGTTGCACAGTTACTCGGCGGCGCCATAGCAGCCTCCCTGATTCAGATCGCCTATCCCAGGCTGTTCGCTGCACCGCTCATCGCCGCGGCGGTGCAGGGGCTCTGTGCCGCCCTGGTGAGCGACAAACTGGGTGGGGCGAAGTGGTGGCTGATCATCCATCTTGGCTTCCTGCCGGCGGCACTCTCGGTCGGCCGGCTAGGCAGCGGCCTGGGCATCGACCCGGCCTGGTATTTCGTCTGCTTCGTGGCCTTGTTGCTGATCTTTTGGCGCACCGACAAAAGCCAGGTGCCGCTTTATCTGAGCAACGCCGCCACCGCCTCGGCGCTCGCAGCATTGCTGCCGGAGGCAGCCTGCCGGGTCGTGGACCTGGGCTGCGGCGACGGCGGACTGCTGCGCAAGCTCGCGGCAAGACGCCCGGACTGTTCCTTCGTCGGCATCGAGCATGCTCCCTTGCCCTGGCTATGGGCAAGACTGGCGAGCCTGAGGTGGCCCAACCTGACGATACGCTACGGCGATTTCTGGCGCCTCCGGCTCGATCCTTTCGACGTCGTCTACGCCTTTCTCTCGCCGGTTCCGATGCCGCACCTGATAGCCAAGGCGCGCAGCGAAATGCGCTCGGGCACCCTGCTGGTAAGCAACAGTTTCGCCGTCCCTGGCATCAAACCAGAACTCAGCGTCGCGGTCGGCGATCGACGCGACACGATCCTCTACTGTTATCGCTGGTAGTGCCACCATGAACGAAATAGAGGCCGATTGCCTTGCATTTCGCCGCATCGTCCACCCCGCGTTTCGCCAATAATCCCAGCCTGACATAAGCCCTGGGCGAGAATGCGCCGAGGCAGAGGAGGCATCATGGCGGACATCATCTGTGTCATCGGCAACAAGGGCGGCACCGGCAAGACCACACTCTCGCACATGCTGTGCCAGGGCATGGGCTTACTCGGCAAACGCTCGGTATGCGTGCTGACCGATACCCACCGGGATCCGCTAGACCCGGAAGGCCGTCGCTATCTGACCGCTGACGCCCGGACCCGGGAATCCCTGGCCAAAGTAGCGGACAAGATCCGCTCGCTGGAAGCCTGGCTCGGCGTCATAGACGGCGGCGGCAACCGCAGCGAGATGGACCGCAAGCTCTATGGCCTCGCCGACCTGGTGCTCTTGCCGTTTCGCGATTCGCATGAAGACATCCGCACCGTGATCCGCGACCTTGAGCTGTTTCCCCGCGCCTACGCCGTGCCGATGCAATGGCCAACCAATGCCTGGCAGCGCGAGGCAGCGGAAAAAACCGTGCGAGAGTTTCTTGCACCCTACCGCGACCGCATCCTCGAACCGGTCGCCACCTTGTCGGCCACCAAACTGCTGTTGCAGGATCGTCTGCCGGGCACGCTGCCGACGGTGCTGGCTAATGCCTGCCGGAGCATGGCGCATCAAGTGCTCGATTTGCTGCAATTGTCCATAGAGGACGATGGCACGGAGCAGGAAGGCATGCGCCCACAGATTCCCGGTGCGACATTGGCGCCGCCGGGAAGAATCTCCTCGACAGCAATCCGGGCCTAGTTGCGCAACCCGCGCTAAAGCCTGGCGGGTTTCTTCTTGTTCACCACCAGCAGCGCCTGGCCGCGGTTGGATACCTTGAGCGCCTTGAAGATGGCGGAGACGTGGATCTTGACCGTGCCTTCGGTCAAGCCGAGCAAATCGGCGATCTCGCGGTTGGTCTTGCCCTGACCGAGAAGCTCCAGCACACGCATCTGTCCCGCCGTGATACCGTAGCGCTCGCCCAGCGAGCGGCTACCGCCGTTTGCTTCCCGCAACTGCGGCGGCAAAAACACCACGCCCGAGAGTACCTGGCGCAAGGCATCGAGAAGGTCTTCGCTCGAACTGTATTTCGGCACGAAACCCGAAGCCCCCTGGCGCATTGCCCGCGCCACGGTGTCGGGATCGTCGAGCGCAGACAGGATGACCACGGGCAGGGACGGAAAGCGCTTGCGCAGCACGCCGAGAAAGGCCATGCCGTTGATGCCTGGCAGCATCAGGTCAAGCAGCAGCAGATCATAATCCTCCTTCTGCAGACGGCTCAACGCTTCATCGGCGTCCTGGGCACCCGTGCAGGTGACTTGATCCTCAAGCTGGCGCAGCGTCTGCATCAAGCCTTCACGTACCAGTGCATGATCGTCGACAACCAGCAGTTTTAACACGGTAGCCACCATCAAAGGAATATGACGTTTATTAGTCTACCGCAATTTCCGCCATCGTGTCTCTTTACGTTAAAATCGGCGCACAACCAACCGGGAGCAGGCTATGTCCGACGCGCCGCAAGATCCCCTCGAATTTCTCAAGTCAATGTGGGGCAGCATGGGCTTCCCCCTGCCCGGAATGGTGGCGCCGACTGTGGATGTGGGCGAACTGGACAAGCGCATCACCGACCTCAAGGCGGTGGAAGGCTGGCTCAAAATGAACCTCGGCATGCTGCAGATCTCCATCCAGGGACTGGAAATGCAACGCGCCACGCTGGCCGCGATGCAAACCATCGGTCAGCCGCAGCCTGATGGTTCGCCCAATCCCTTTGCCAATCCGGGTCTGTGGCCATGGACGATGATGCAGCAGGCAGCAAGCGCCGCCGTTCCATCGGAAAAGGCCGAAGAGAATAAGTAACGCTCGGCCCGTCCCTATGGAAAAGCTCCGCGTCTCCAAGCTGATGTCCGAACAAGGCCTGTGTTCCCGCAGGGAGGCGGACGCCTACATCGAGCGCGGCTGGGTTTATGTCGACGGCGTGGTGGTGAGCGAACTGGGTTTCCGGATTTTCCCCAACCAGAAGATCACTCTCAGCCAATCGGCGCAGAAGAATCAACTGGCCCTGGTGACGATACTGCTCAACAAGCCGGTCGGTTATGTCTCGGCCCAGCCGGAACAGGGTTACCGTCCAGCAGTGAGCCTGATCAATCCCGAATCGCGCTTTGCCGGCGACAAATCCCTGCTGCGTTTCAGCCCGGTGCACCTCAAGGGTCTGGCGCCGGCGGGTCGGCTGGATATTGATTCCCAGGGACTATTGGTGATGACGCAGGATGGGCGCATCGCCAAGACGCTGATCGGCGACGATAGCGGTGTGGAAAAGGAATACCTGGTGCGCGTCGCGGGTACTCTGTCGGAGAAAAACCTTGCCCTGCTGAAGCACGGCTTGAGCCTCGATGGCGAGGCGCTCAAGCCAGCCAAGATCAGCTGGCAGAACGAAGATCAACTGCGCTTCGTGCTGCGCCAGGGGAAGAAACGCCAGATCCGCCGCATGTGCGAGTTGGTCGGCCTCACTGTGCTGGGCTTGAAACGCGTGCGCATTGGCAGCGTCTCCCTGGGCGATTTGCCCGAAGGAAAGTGGCGCTACCTGCGGCCCGACGAACGCTTCTAGTGCCCGTAGTTTTCTGAAAGAAAACCCAGGGCACTTGTGCCGCGAAGCAGCATGGAGCCGCGCCGGGCGAAGGCTAATACTTCCGCGCGTCCTCGATCACCCTGCCGTCGTTGGGCAAGCTGCCTGCGGGGACAAAACTCACTTCGCCGCGCAACTTGGTGACGCCGCGTATGCTGGCCGCTATTTCACAAGCCAGCGCCTCGCCGACCCTGGCGTCAACTTTTTCGCGGGCGGCGCAAAAGAGCGTCATCAGGTCGTTGCCCTCCGGGTTGGAGACAACCAATCTGGCCTTCTCCACTTCTGGGTGGCGCTTGAGCACCTCGGCCACCTGCTCCGGATGGACGAACATGCCTTTGACCTTGGTCGTCTGGTCGGCGCGCCCCAGCCAGCCCTTGATGCGCATATTGGTTCGGCCGCAGGGTGACATGCCGGGCAATACCGCGGACATGTCGCCGGTACCGAAACGGATCAGCGGATAGTCGGGATTGAAGCTGGTGATCACCACTTCGCCAACTTCGCCTTCGGGGACGGGATCCCCGGTGCCGGGGCGGACGATCTCGAGAATCAATTCTTCGTCCAGCACCAGACCTTCACGCGCCTCGGTCTCGTAGGCGATCAGGCCCAGGTCGGCGCTGCCGTAGGCCTGGAAACAGGCGATGCCGCGCTCTGCGAACAGGGTTTTCTGCGCCGGAAACAATGCCTCTCCGGAGACCAATGCCTTTTTCAGCGAGCTCACATCGCAGCTCAGTTGATCGGCCTTCTCCAGTATGATTTTAAGAAAGGAAGGAGTGCCGACATAAGCATCGGGTCGGAGATCGCTGATCGCGTCGACTTGCATGTCGGTCTGCCCGGTACCGGCTGGGAAAACACAGCAGCCGATACTTTGCGCCGCACCCTCGAACATGAAGCCTGCGGGCGTGAAATGGTAGGAAAAAGTGTTATGCACCAGATCGCCGGCGCGAAAGCCCGCGGCATATAGCGACCGGGCGAAACGCCACCAATCGGCGCCGCGGCCTTCGGGATCGTAAATCGGTCCGGGCGAGGCGAAGACTCGGCCGAGCCGGGCATAAGGCGAGGCAAGCGGTGCGGCGATGAGACCGCCGAAGGGCTTGTGCTGCTTCTGCAAAGCGATCAGTGTTTGCTTGCGCAACACCGGCAGTCGGGCCAGCGCCGCGCGGGAACTCACTGCCGATGCCTCGACCTGCGCCAGAGCCTCGGCAAAGTACGGCGAACCGGCCTGGGCGTGAGCGATCTGCTGCGGCAGGCGGCTCAGCAGATCGCGCTCGCGCTCCGCAGGGTCGCGGGTTTCCCGTGCATCGTAGTACTTAGCCATCGCACAACTCCGATCGTGGGCGAATCGCCCTCAGGCCAGCCAACGCTTCCGGCGCCGGTAATGCTTGACGTCGCGGAAGCTCTTGCGACCCGCCGTGGACAAGCCGAGATAGAACTCCTTGACGTCTTCGTTAGCGGAGAGTTCGCGGGCTTCGCCCTCCATGACGACGCGACCGTTCTCGAGGATATAACCCAGGTCGGCGTAGCGCAGCGCGACCATGGTGTTCTGCTCGGCCAGAAGGAAACTGACCTTCTCGCGCACATTGAGATCGCGCACGATCTCGAAGATCTCCTCGACGATCTGGGGCGCGAGTCCCATGGAAGGCTCGTCGAGCAGGATCATGGTCGGCTTGGCCATCAGGGCCCGGCCGATCGCGGTCATCTGCTGCTCGCCGCCCGAGGTGTAGCCGGCCAGGCTCTCGCGACGCGTTTTCAGCCGCGGAAAATAATGGTAGACGCGCTCCAGGCTTTCCTTCAGTTCGCTCCTGGAAATGTCGCGGGTGTAGGCGCCGGTCAGGAGATTCTCCTCCACCGTGAGGTGACCGAAGCAATGACGTCCCTCCATCACCTGGACCATGCCGCGCTTGACCAGTTCGTTGGGCGTGAGATGATCGACGCGCTCACCGCGAAACTCGACCGAGCCCTTGGTAATCTCGCCACGCTCGCCATGCAACAGCGTCGATATCGACTTCAGGGTGGTGCTCTTGCCGGCGCCATTGGCACCGAGCAGCGCCACAATCTTACCTTCGGGCACCTCGAGCGATACGCCTTTCAAGACCAGAATCACGTGATCGTAAATCACCTCGACGTTATTCACGGACAAGTAGGGCTGGGCAACAGCCGGGACCTTCAGGCTTGCAGTTTGCACGGTCATGTCTTTCCGAATCAAGGCCCTCTCCGCCAGGGAGAGGGCCGGAAAGCGATCAGCCTTCCTTGGAGCAATCGCGCAGCGCGATCTTCTTTTCCGCCGCATACTTGGCGGCCGACTCTTCGACCATCTTGCGGATCATGACCTTGTCGCCAGTGAGCCAGTTTGGCGTGATGGTCTTCCACTTCTTGCCGTCCCACTGTTGCACCTTGGTGGCGCCGGAGCCCTCGTGGTCGAGGCAGGAGGTCTTGACCGGCGGGAACATGCCGAGTGCGCCCAGCGTTTTTTGCGCGGCCTCATCGACATTCAGATTCTCGAAGCCCCAGCGCACCTGTTCCGAAGTCATCACCTTGCCCTTGCCAAACTTTTCCTGAGCGCGCCGGATCGCCTCGACCCAGAGTATCCCGGCCGTCAGCCCACGCATGTGATAGGTAGAGCCGATGCGCGACTTGTCCTCGAGGTTGCCCTTGCCCGCCGCGTAGACCTTCTTCCTGAGCTCGTCGAGCAGCGGATAATTGCCCGGCGTATTGAAGGTCATCGAGGAATAGCCCTTGGCGGCGTCGCCGGCCGGCAGTACATCCTCTTCGGAACCCGACCACCACACGCCGAGGATCTTCTCACGCGGGTAACCATTGCGCTGCGCGGTCTTCAGGGCGGTCGGATTCATCACACCCCAGCCCCAGAGGATCACAAAATCCGGCTTGGCCTGACGTATCTGCAGCCATTGCGACTGCTGTTCGTTGCCTGGATGCGGCACCGGCAGCTTGATCAGTTCAAAGCCCAGTTGCTTGGCGTAGGCTTCGAAGACCGGGAAGGGTTCCTTGCCGAAGGCGGAGTCATGATACAGATGCACGATCTTCATGCCCTTCAGCTTGTCCAGGCCGCCGGCCTTGTCGCCAAGATACTTGATCATCGCCGCCGCCTGGCTCCAGTAGCTAGTGATCAGGGGATAGACGTAGGGGAAGACGCGGCCGTCGGCGGCATCGGAACGGCCGTAGCCCAGCGTCGTCATCGGGATCTTGTCCTGGCCGACGCGGTCGAGCAGGCCGTAGGCGATGCCAGTCGACAACGGCTCGACCAGGGACGCACCACCATGGGCCTTCTTCAGGCGCTCATAGCATTCGACGCCGCGCGTGGCGTTGTACTCGGTCTCGCATTCTTCCCAGACCAGCTTGACGCCGTTGATGCCGCCTTTCATATTGACCAGGGTCATGTAGTCGATGGCGCCGCCGAAGAAACCCGAACCGCCTGCGGCATAAGGGCCGACGCGGTAGTCGATCGCCGGGACGAACTGCTCCTGGGCGTAGGAGAAGGCTCATTTAGCGAATGATGTTGTTGAACTCATACCCTGACGGCGAGAGCGAGCAACTGCACGGGATCCGGGCTGAATCGCGGCGACCGGTCGAGCGCCCTGAACCAACCGAGATAATTTGCGAGGTATTTCGTGG
>CAILCO010000161.1 GCA_903832735.1 uncultured Sterolibacterium sp. | reverse complement strand
TACTGTCCCAACGACCTGAGCGAACTTCACACCACTGCGCGCAACAAGCTCAAGAGTGCTCAAAAGCGCCCTTCGATCATTGCCGCTTGCTGGATGCAGGCTACACTCTGGTAATGTCATGATTTACGGAAAACTCAATAGCAGCATCAGGACCAGGCCGAAACCCAGCCCCAGGCGCCTGCCGATTTTCAGGTTCTTGAACATTTCAATATCTCCTGCGATGAAAGTGTTAGGTGAATGACGATTGCTCTGGTTTCAAATCGGCGCGGTGCCCGCCGCTGCGAACTGCTCGCTCTCGCGTCGCACCGCGATGCCGGTGAGCGCCTGCACGTCGAGGATCAGTGCCACCTCGCCGCTGCCCAGGATGGTCGAGCCGCCGATGCCGCGCAGGTTGCGGAAGATGCGGGCGAGCGGCTTGATCACGGTCTGGAATTCGCCCAGCAGCTGATCCACCACGATGCCGGCCTTCTGCCCGGCTATCCTGACGACCACCACGTTCTCGCGAGCCGGCAGCGTGCCCGGCACCTCGAACAGTTCGCGCAGGCGCACGCAGGGCAGCACTTCGCCGCGCAGATTCAGGTAGTGGCGATCCACCGCCTCCGGCTTCAGTTCCAGGCATTCGACCACGCTGTCGAGCGGGATGACGAAGGAGGACTGATCCACGCCGACCAGGAAGCCGTCGATGATGGCGAGCGTCAGCGGCAGGCGGATGGTGAAGCGCGAACCTTCGCCCGGCACGGTGGCGACATCGACCGCGCCACGTAGCGCCTGGATGTTTTTCTTCACCACGTCCATGCCGACGCCGCGGCCGGAGAGACTCGAGACTTGGTCGGCGGTGGAGAAACCGGCCTCGAAGATCAGGTTGATGATCTCCTGGTCGGAGAGCGCCTGCCCGGACTGGACGAGGCCTTTTTCGATGGCCTTGTTGAGGATACGGTCGCGGTTGAGACCGCCGCCGTCGTCGGCGACTTCGATGACGATGCTGCCGGCGTCGTGATGGGCACTCAGCTCCAGCCGCCCCTTGGCCGGCTTGCCGGCGGCCGTGCGCACCGAGGCCTGCTCGATGCCGTGATCGAGGGCGTTCCTGACCAGGTGCATCAGCGGGTCGCCGATCTTTTCCACCACCGATTTGTCCAGTTCGGTGTCGCCGCCCTTGATGACCAGGTCGATGTCCTTGCCGATCTCCTTGGAGATGTCGCGTACCACCCGGTTGAAGCGGTTGAAGGTTTCGCCGATCTGCACCATGCGCAGTTGCAGGGCTGAGTCGCGGATATCCTCGACCAAACGGGTGAGGATGGAGGTGGCCTCGACCAGCGCCGTCTGGCCGCTCCTCGCAGCGATCAGGTTGGCACTGGCGCCGGCGATCACCAGTTCGCCGACCAGGTCGATCAACTGGTCGAGCTTGTTGGAGTGGACGCGGATCAGGCGCGATTCCGCCGCCTTTTTTTCGCTGACCTGGTTCTGCTTGATGACCGCGGCTTCGACCAGCTCCGGCTGCACCCGCTGCTGCTCCACCAGGATCTCTCCCAGGTAGGGAGCGGCCTCGCCCTCGGCGCGCGGCTCGGCCTCCGCCTGCTGACGGAGGCCGTCTTCGAGTTCCTCCTGGGTCAGCGCGCCGCTCTTGACCAGGATATCGCCCAGGCGCATGGTCTCCTCGGGCAATTCCCCGATCAGCTTGACGTAGTCGTCGAGCTTGCTATTGGGCGGCAGGATGTGCAGCTCGCAGTCGTCCTTGACGAATTCAAAGACGCGCTCGATGGCGGTCTTGTCGGCGTGGCTCCTGAAGCCGATCTCGAAACCGAGATAGCAGCACTCCGGATCCATTTCCGCCGTCGCCGGCATGGCATCGAAGAGCGTGGTGATGTGGGCGATCTCGCCGAGGGTCAACAGATAGCGCAGGAAGGCGAGCGGCTCCATGCCCTGCTGCAGCACCTTAGGGCCGAAGCGCAGGGAGATATGCCAGGTGTCGCTGCCGACCTTGCCGCCGCCCGAACTCGCCACCTCTCCGCTCGACTCCTCGGGCAGCGCAGTCATCTCCGCCGCGACCTCGCCGCCGAGTTCACCGGCGAGTTCACCGGCGAGTTTGCCGACGAGTTTGCCGCAACACGCCTTGAGCTCGCCGGTGAGTTCCTGGCTACGCGTTTGCAGTGCCGTTTCGTCGCCGCTGGCGCCGCCGTCGATCGCGTCGAGCAGGCCCGAGAGCTGGTCGCAGCAGGATAGCAACAGGCTGATCAGCGCCGGCGTCAGTTCGAGTTCGCCGTTCCTGACGCGGTCGAGCGCGTTCTCCAGCGAGTGGGTGAAGGTCTCGATGGCGGGGAGTTCGACGACGCCGGCGCCGCCCTTGATGGTGTGGGCGGCGCGGAAAATGGCGTTGATGGTCTCAGGGTCGCGGTCGCCCTCGTCGAGGCTCATCAGCCCGTCTTCCAGCGCCGCGATCTGGTCGCGCGCTTCCTGCACGAAGACGATGCGTATTTCATCCATGGGGCGTTCTCCGTCAGTCGGCTGCCTGCGCCTGGATCACCAGCGGGTCGCCGAAATAAGCTGCCATGTTGAGAAAGTCGATCGTCTCCTGCACGGCTGGACTGTGCAGGACGATCGAGAGCGTGCGGCCTTCGCGCAGCGCTTCGCGCTTGGCCAGGAGCAGGAGCTGCACGCCGGAGGTGTCGATCTCGGCGACCTGCGACAGGTCCAGTTCGAGCACGTCGGCCGCGCCTAAGGCCTTCAGCAGTTGTTCCTTCAGCGCTGCGGCGTTGTAGATCGTCAGATCCTGCGCGACCGTGATGCGCAAGGCGTTGGCGGATGGACTGCTATTCGTTGCCATGGCGAAATCCAATCAGTCGAGTCAGAACAGTTCCACCTTGGGGCCATCGGATGCTGCTGCTCTCCCTCCGCCGCCCATCGCGTCGTGGTGAGACTGCCGTTGCGATTGCATCACGTAACCGGCATAGAGCTGGTCCAGGTGCTTAGCCAGCGGCTCGAAGGTAAAAGAGCTGTCCTCGTATCGCTGCAGGCGCTCTGCCATCAGGCCGGCATGTTCGTCGAGCCGGGAAAGCGCACTGGCGACCTGCTCCAGTTGCTGCCGCGTGACGTCCTGAAACTGCACGCTGGCGATGGCGTCCATAAACAGCTTCGACAGTTCCTGGCTGTTGCCGGCGATGGTCTGCATCACCTCGCGCTCGCTGGCAACCAGTTCGCCGTAGCTACGGTCCAGGTCGGCGAGCTGCCCGGCAAACTGTTCGAGCACGGTGCGCTCCTGCTCGATCTTCGCCTGCGACAGCTTGTCCTTGAACTGCCCTTCGATGGAATTGGCCACGGCGACGATGCCCTGGTTGATTTTTCCCACCACTATTGCGGTCTCGCCCGACAGTTTGCGCACCTCGTCGGCGACCACCGCAAAGCCCCGTCCCGCCTCGCCGGCGCGCGCCGCCTCGATGGCCGCGTTCAGGGCCAGGAGGTTGGTCTGGCTGGCGATGTTCTTGATCAATTCCACGAGCGACTCGAGCGAGTGGGCCTCGCTCACGACCTGGGTGACGCGCTGCTGGTCCTGCTGCGCCTCCGCGATCCGCTCCTTGATGTACTTGCGCATGGTCTCGATCAGGCGCTGGTTGCCGCCGATGCGGGCCTCGGAACCGGCCGCCAGGTCGGCCGTGGCGTTCGAGGATTTCATCACGAACTGCTCGAGCCGGGAGATGGTGCCGTCTATGGTGTTGAGCTTGTCGGTGATCTGGAAGGCGGCCGCCTCGGTGTCGGCAATGACCAGATCGAGCTGTTTCCTCACCACGTCGTTGTAGGAGGGGATCTTCTTCAGTTCTGCACCCACTTCCCCGGCGGCTTTGCGCCTGGCGTCATGAATCCGCGCATGCTGCTTGTCGGTCGCCAGATTTCCCAGGCCGACGTCCTTGAAGTAGGCCAGTGACACCAGACGATTGCCGATGAAGGTGGCCGTGACGATGAGCAGGGCGCCTATTGCATCCCCTAAGGGATGGGAAAGGCCCAGCATGGGCAGCAGTTTCTCGTGCCACCATGGGTGGAGAAAATAGATGCCGACGGTCGTTGGTATCAAAACGGCCAGAAACACCATCACCGAGCGCCGCAGATAAATGCTTTGATCCATAGGTGCTGGCTGCCTAGCGCAGCACGAGCTTGATGGTGTTCAACAGTTCGTCCGCTGTCGCCGGCTTGACCAGCCAGCCCGAAGCGCCGGCCGCCTTGGCCTCGAGTCGCTTCGCCTGTTGCGATTCGGTGGTGAGGAAGAGGATGGGCATGAACTTGTAGCCGGGCAACTTTCTCACTTCCTTGATGAAGTCGATGCCGTTCATGCCGGGCATGTTGAGGTCGGTGATGAGCAGGTCGGCCTTGACTCCGGAAGCGAACTTGGCCAGGCCTTCGGCGGCGGTGGCGGCCTTTTCTACGGCATAGCCGGACTTGCTCAGGATGTTCGAGATGCTCAGCAGGATGGTCGCCGAGTCGTCGACGAGCATGATGGTCTTCATGTGTTTCCCCAGACAGGTTCAAAATTTTGCTTCACTGGCATTGCGCCTTGATCAGGATCAGGGCCGGCACGATCTTTTCAAACTCCTTGGACTTGTCGAAGAAGTACGCTGCACCCAGACGCAGCGCTTCGCTACGGTATTGCGCGAAGGGGTTCTGCGACATCATGATCACCCGGGTAGCGATCTCGCTTTTGCGGATCGCAGCCAGAACCGCGAACGAGTTGCCGTCGGCCAGGCGCACGTCGAGCAGGGCCGCATCGGGCCTCAATCTCGCGACCAGTTCGCAGGCTTCCAGAACACTGCCGGTCTGTCCGACTACATCCATGCCGTCGATCTCCTCTATCATCCGGAGCAAGCGCTCCCGGACATGCATGGAATCCTCGGCTACCAAAATTCTCATTCGCTTGGGTCTCGCTGACTGTGGCTTATGGTGACGCGACAGCCGCCGGGATACCATCGGCGGATGCTTAAATTTGCTGTCGGAAGTGGATTAGGGCGGGTAGGAATATTCCTATCCGCCGGCGTACCAACCCAGGGCTCTGGTGCCAGCGAAGCAGGTGCTAGAACCCGTAGTTGTCCGGAAGGCGACCCAGGGTTCTGGTGCCAGCGAAGCAGGTGCTAGCGGGGCTCGAACAGCTGATGCTCGATGGCGTAGTGGATCAGCTCGGAGCTGTTGCCCATTCCCATCTTCTGCAGGATGCGCGATTTGTGGGTGCTGACCGTCTTGACGCTGAGGCAGAGATCGCTGGCGATGGCCGTGACGCCCATGCCGGCGACCAGCATCTGGAAGATCTGGTATTCGCGCTCCGAGAGTGTCGTGTGCGGGGCCTCGGCCGACGGCCGGCCGTATTCCTGCGCCAGCCTCTCGCCGACGCCGGGGCTGATGAAGACGCCGCCGCCGCGAATCTTGCGGATCGCCGCCACCAACTGCTCGGCGGCGCTCTCCTTGGTGATGTAGCCGGAGGCGCCCGCCTTGATGGCGCGAACCGCGTATTGCTCTTCCTTGTGCATGCTGAGTACCAGGATGGGCAATTTCGGCGCTTCGCTTTTCAGCTGCCGGATCAGTGCGATGCCGCTCGTGCCGGGCATCGACAGGTCGAGAATGAGCACGTCCGGACAGCGGACGCGGATCTCCGCCAGGACCTCCTGGCCGTTCTTGGCCTCGGCGACGACGGTAAAGTCGGCGATGTCGCCGAGGATCTGCTTCAGCCCTTCGCGGACTATGGTGTGGTCGTCGGCCAGGAGTATCCGGATCATGGCGGCTTGCCCCGTCTGTCCTGAGTTCTCGGCAGCCTGACTTCGATCAGTGCTCCCGCGCCCAAGGCGTTGCTGATGGTGATGCTGCCGCCGAAATGCGCGGCCCGCTCGCGGATGCCGATCAGGCCAAAGCTGTTCCGCCGTCGGTCGGCCGGCGCTGCAATGCCCTTGCCGTCGTCCTGCACCGACAGTTGCAATTCGTCGTTGCGATAGCCGATACGGACCACGACATGGTTGGCCTGGGCATGCCGCACGACGTTGGTCAGGCACTCCTGGACGATGCGAAAAGCCGCCGTGGCCCTGTCGTCGTCCAGAGAATATTCGTCCAGTTCGGTTTCCAGTTCGTAGCTGATGTCGGAGCGCTTGCCGAAGTCTTCCAGCAACCATTCCAGCGCCGCCCGCAAGCCGAGGTCGTCGAGCATCACCGGGCGAAGACCCGCCGCTATGCTCCTAACCGCGTCAAGGGTGTCGTCGATGAGCCGGGCCATGTCCGCGGTCTTTTGCGCCGCTTCCGAATCGTCCTGCGCTAGGTGGCCGCTCAGCCGGGCGACGTCCATTTTCAATGCCGTCAGCATTTGTCCCAGTTGATCGTGCAATTCCCGGGCGATGCGCGTGCGTTCCGCTTCCAACTGGTCGGTGCGCTCTGCCGCCAGCCACTCCAGGTCTTCGTTGAGCTTTTCTATTGCCGCCTCGGAACGCTGTTGCTTCGAGATATCAAAATGAGTGCCGACATAATGGCTGACGATGCCCTGTTCATTCTTCACCGCCGAGATGCTGAGCCATTTCGGATACTCCTCACCGTTTTTCCGCCGATCCCAGATTTCCCCTTGCCATCCGCCGGTGTGCGCGATGATCTCCCACATCGCGCGATAGAAGGCCTCGTCGTGGCGGCCGGATTTGAGGATGCGGGGAGTCTGGCCGACCGCTTCCTCGTCGCTGTAGCCGGTGGTCTCGGTGAAAGCCCGATTGACCTTCAGGATAACGCAGCTGGCGTCGGTGATCATCGTGCCTTCCTGCGACTCGAAGGCGACTGCGGCGATGCGAAGCTCAATCTCGGCCTGCTTCCTCGCCGAAATATCCAGGGAAAGTACAATAATTCCCTCCGGAATCGGTTGAACGCTGAACTCGTACCAAATCTTTCTCCCGTTGGCAAAGGTGTATGACTCCTCGAAGCGTTGCGGGATTCGCTGTTCCATGCAAGCCCGGTAATGCGCGAAGACCGTTGAGTTCTCCACGCCGGGATACATTTCCAGGATAGACCTACCGAGAAGATTCTCGCGTGTGTTCAGGCCATGTCGCGCTGAAGTCTCGTTCAAGTAGAGATAGGTCCAGTCAAAACCAAGAATCATGCATCCTTCGAGGAGGACGTCGAGAGCGTTCCTAAACCGTTCTTCGGATTGTCTTAGTGCTTCTTCCGCCTCTTTACGGGCCGTTATGTCCCGGTGAGTACCGATCATGCATTGCGGTTCCCCATGCTCGCTCCACTCGGCAATCTTGCTCCGTGACTCGACCCAAATCCAATGTCCCTGCTTATGTCTTAACCGGTGCTCGATGGCGTGTACGCTCTTTCTTCCTCCTAGAACCTCCTGAATGTCTGACAACGCAAGGGCTAACTCGTCGGGGTGGACGAGAGCCGTTAAGAATTCCAGCCGAGGCTTGACGTCGTTGCGTGAGTAGCCTGATATCTCCAACCAGCGATCCGAAAATTGCATTTCCCCCGTAGGAATGTTCCATTCCAAGAGGCCGGCTCCAATGCCTTGGATGGCAAAGGTGGCGCGGTACTCAAGGTTTGACTTGGTGTCGTCGCTCATCATGAGGTCACTGCCTATTCGGAATTCGAGTTTGCGCCCGCGACCGCTCTTCTGTCCAGCGAGCGCCCTCCGCGCAACAGCAGGGTGGCCTCCTCGGGCGGCAGGGGTCGGCTGAAATAATAGCCCTGGATCTCGTCGCAATGGCTGGCGATCAAGAGTTCCAGTTGTCCCGCTGTCTCGACGCCTTCGGCGACCACCTTGAGGTTGAGATTGTGGGCCAGGAAGATGATCGCGCGGGTGATGGCGGCGTCGCTCGGATTGGCGATGATGTCGCGGACGAAGGCGCGGTCGACCTTCAGCGTATCGATGGGGAAGCGCTTCAGATAGGCCAGGCTGGAATAGCCCGTGCCGAAATCGTCAACCGAAAGCTTGACGCCCATCGTCTTGAGTTGCGTCAGGATGCCGATGATGTTCTCGGCATCCTTCATCACGTAGCTTTCGGTCAGTTCGATCTCGAGATGATCCGGTGCCAGCCCGCTCATCTCGAGCGCCTGGCGCACCGTTGCGCAGAGGTCGTCAATGTGCACCTGACGGCCGGAGATGTTGACGGCGATGGCCGGCGTGCCCAGTCCGGCATCGTGCCAACTCTTGGCCTGGGCGCAGGCGGTGGCGAGTACCCAGGCGCCGACCGGCACGATCAAACCGGTCTCTTCCAGCGTCGGAATGAACTCGTCGGGCGGCACCAGTCCGCGGGCCGGGTGCTGCCAGCGCAGCAGCGCCTCGAACCCGGTGATCTGGCCGCTTGCGCAACTGACCTTGGGCTGGTAGTGGAGCAGAAGTCCGCCATTGGCCAGTGCATGACGGAGATCCCTTGCCAGGCGCATCTTGTCCTGGGTGTTCTGGTTCATCTCCGCCGTGAAGAAGCGGTAGGTATTGCGGCCGAGATCCTTGGCTCGATACATCGCCGTATCGGCATTGCGGATCAGGGTCTCGCTATCGGCGCCATCGTCGGGAAACAGGGTGAGGCCGACACTGGCCGAGGAAAACAGTTCGTGACCTTCGATCAGATAGGGCCGGGCGCAACTCTCGATCACCTTGCAGGCGACCATGGCGGCATCGTCGCTGCCGCCGATCCCCGGCAGGATGATGCCGAACTCGTCGCCGCCCAGGCGCCCGACGGTATCGGCATCGCGCAGGCATTGAGCGAGGCGGCGCGCCACCTCCTGGAGCAGGAGATCGCCGATGCTGTGGCCCAGGGTGTCGTTGATCGTCTTGAAATTATCAAGATCGATGATCATGACCGCCAGGAGGCTCTCGTTGCGCCGCGCCAGTGAAAGCCCTTGCGCCAGGCGGTCGCGGAACAGCAGCCGGTTGGGCAGCTTGGTCAGGCTGTCGAAGTGGGCCAGTTGCGTCAGCTGTTCCTTTTCATGGTGGAAATAGGTGTCGAGCGCCAGTCCCATGTCGAACATGATCAGTTTCATCAAGGCGTCTATCGAGGCCAGCAGCGCGCCCGTATCGTCGCCGTGGATGGCGGCCAATCTCGGCAGCAATTCGCTGATGTACTTGCGGTAGGCGCCGATATACCACTTCGGCGCGAGCCCGATGTGCTGGTGTACCCAGCCGACGCGCAAGCGCCCGAGCACATAGTCCCGAGCGTAATCGCCGCCGCTCAGGGCGGAGAAATAGCGTCCCTGTTGTTCTTTGATGCGCACCAGGGTTTCGGGTTTGTCGAGCAGTCGATTGGGCTCGTCGAAGCTGAACAGGTGCCGGTAAAAGGCATCGGTGAATGCATCGCGGCTGGCCTCCAGCGGAGCGTGGATCTTCGCCAGCGCCGCAAGGTCGGCAGCGCCGAACTCGAGGAAGCGCTTGCGCAACTCGATCTCTGCATCGTCTATGCCGAGGGCGGCCGCGATCTGCGCCTCGATGGCGACCGGATCTTTCATGACCCGGCCGATGCTGCCCCGGTAGAGAACGAACCCATAGTACAACCCCTGGATAACCGCGATCGCTTACCTTGATCGCCGAATCTGTTCGCTTATGGCAACGGGGAATGGGTTGCTGGAGTCGGATAGTACGGACAATTTGTTTAGATCGCAAACGACTCAAGGTCCGATTCAGTCCGGACGTTCAGCTTCTTCGACGAGTGTCCGGGCCAGGTCCTCGAGCTTCAGGCGGCGGTCGCGCGCCAGGCGGCGCAGGCGTTCGAAACCTTCCTGCTGGCTTACCTGGTTTTCGCGCATCAGGATGCCGACCGCCGTGGCGATGATCCGGTTGCTGGCCAGCGCGCGCTCCAGTTGTTGCTCGCGCTGGCGCAGGCTGGCGATCTCCTCGGCGCGCGCCAGGGCCACCCGGAGTGCCAGCAGGATCGCAGGCAGGCTCTGCGGCTTGACCAGGTAGCCCAGGGCGCCAGCCTCGACCGCACGCTTGGCCAGGCCCTCGTCGTCGTAGGCGGAGAGAAACACGAAGGGCACCGCCGAATCCTGGCAGATGCTTTGCGCCAACGCGATGCCGTCGATGTCCGGCATGCAGATGTCGAGCAGGGCCAGGTCGGGATGTTCGCTGTTGCTCAAGGCCAGGGCCTGCTTGCCGCTTTGCGCCGCGATCACCAGGTAGCCGGCCTTGGTCAGTCCCTCGGCCAGGGTCAGCAGGATGACGCGGTCGTCGTCGGCTACGAGGATCTTCTTCTTTAACGTGTTCATCGAACAACCTCAAATCATCGGCGCCTATCAAAGCGGTAGCAACGAAGTGTGGGTTGCCTGCGAATTTTTCAGAAACACATTGTAATACTTTACTTTCCGCGCGGTCGTTCAGATCATTGGGTTTTCGGCAGTGGCTACGACTACCGGGTCAGTCAGCGACAGTTCGGCTTGCACCCGGCCGGAGCCGACGCCGCCATAGGACAAGGTCGCCCCGGCAATCGGCATCAGCGACTGCACCAGACGCAGGCCGGTATTCAGGCCCAGTCCGCTGGCGAAGTCGAACTCCCCGCCGGCCTTGGCCGAATTGCCTATCCGCACCCGGGCAGAGACACCGTCGGATTCCAGGGAAACCGTCGGGGCGGGCGCATCCGGCGGCGTGTGCTTGACTGCGTTGTGGATCAGTTCGTTGAGCACCAGGGCGACGGGCACCGCCTCGTCCCGGGCGATCTGGACCGGCAGGAAGCCCTGGCTTTCGCCCTCGATCCGGCACTGTATGGCGGCCTTGGTCTGCTCGACGATGTTCCTGCAGATCTGCGCCAGGGTGTCGCAGAGCAGGATGGTCTCGTTGCTGCGCGCGCCCTGCATCCCGTGCACCGTGGCAATGGCATAAACCTGGCTGATCGCCACCGCCAGCCGGGGATGCAATTCGGTATGGCCGTCGAGTTCCCGTCCGAGCAGTCCGGCGACGCTTTGCAGGTTGTTCTTGATCCGGTGATGCACTTCCCGCACCAGACTGGAGCGATGCGCTGCGGCGATGGCCAGTTGTTGCTCGTGCGCCAGTTTGCGCTCGCCGATGTCCTCGACCATGCCGAACAGATGCTGCGGCTTGCCGGCGGCATCGAGTACCCGGCTGACGGTCACGCTGGCCCAGAGTATCTCGCCGTTCTTCTTCAGGTAGCGCTTTTCGATCCGATAGTTCTGCACTTCATCCGCGATCAGGCGTTGCAACTGCGCGAGGCTCATGTCCAGATCCTCGGGATGGGTCAGATCCCGGACCGACATGCCGACAAGTTCATCTTCCGCGTAGCCGATCAGGGCGCAAAACGCCCGGTTGGCATGGGTCACGCGCAAGCCTTGCCAGTCGCGCAGGACCATGCCCATGGGCGCATCTTCGAACAGCCTCTTGTAGCTGTCCTCGGCTTCTCGCGATTGCTTCATGTCTCGCTCCCGTTCGCCTGCTCCGGTTTCGGGCAGGAGCAGGTTCGAATCTAGCAGAAATCGGGCAGGGGCAGGGGCAGGCAAAGCGCAGGATTAGCACCTGCTCCGCTGGCACAAGTGCCCTGGGTTGTCTTTCAGACAACGACGGGCACTAGCGGCGCGACACCCGCTCGGCGAAAAGAGCGATGGCGATGGTGGCCAGCGTCATGGCCGCGGCGACGAAGAAGACCATCTGCGGCAGTTTCAGATCCATCAGGGTGCCATAGACCAGCGGTCCGATCGCCCCGGAGACGGCGAAACCCGACGAGACATAGCCGAAGGCTTTGCCTATCGATCCGGGCGGGGTCACGGTGCGCACCATCAGGTCGCGCGAGGGCATCACCGCGCCGAGCATGAAGCCGGTGAAGAACAACGCGCCCAGGGTCGCCAGGTAGGGCAAGGCGGCCATGCCGATCGCGCAAAGCAGCGCCGCGGCCAGGACGTAGCAGACCGCCGCGACGAGATCCAGGCGCCGGGTCTTGTCGGCGATCACGCCGCCGGCCAGCACGCCGATCACCGTGCCCCAGAGGAACAGCGCGAGCGCGGTGTTGGCGTGTACCAGGTCGATGTGATAGAGCTCGATCAGGGCGGAATTGGAAAAGATCTGCAGCCCGTTCGAGCCCAGGGTCGCCACGACATAGAACAGGAACATGATCAGGAGCGGCGGCGAGAGCAGGAACTGCATCAGGCTCTTGTCGGTTGCGGACGCGCCGCCGTCGGCGCGCCTGGCGTGGGGATAGGCGATCCCCTTGAGCAGGCGGCTGCTGGCGAAGAGCACCACGGCCATGGCCAAGCCGGCCAGGCCCGCCAGGGCCAGCGCATGGCGCCAGCTGCCGTGGGCGAGCAGGAAGGTCATCGCGGTGGGCGCCACGGCGAAGCCGAGGAAGCCGCTGAAGGTATGCACGGCGTAGGCACGGCCGAGCCAGCCCGGCCTGATCTTGGCCGTCAGGATGGTGTAGTCGGCCGGATGGAAGATGCTGTCGGCGATGCCGCCGATCAGCGCGATGGCGATCATCACCGGCACCGTCGCCGCGAACGACTGCGCGAACATCGCCGCCGATTCCACCGCCAGGCCGCAGATCAGGAAGGCCTGGGCGCCGTAGCGGTCGGAGAGCACGCCCATGGGAAATTGCAGGCCCGCGCCCATCAAGGCGCTGGCCGCGATGACCAGGCCGAGCGAGACGTTGCTCGCGGCGAACTCGGCGCGGATCAGCGGCAGCGCCGAGGGGATGGCGAGCATGAAAAAATGGCTCCAGAAATGCCCGCCCGAGATCAGCGCGAGCACGGAGAGTTCGCCGAGTTTCTTCTTCCGCTCTTCGCTCATGGTCGGCATGGAGCGGCCTCATTGGTCGACATTGCGACCGGGATCAGGTCGTAGCCGACGAACCAACGGCCCTGCCGTTCGATCACCAGCGGGCCGTTCTGCGGGGTGGCGCGGACAGCCAGCAGAGCGGGCCAAGCGCATGCGACTAGTCTGATCCAGCAAGCTGAAATTTTCATCTCTGTTGTCCTTGTTCAAGTCTACCCAGTTGCGCTGCTTCCCGGCCTTGCGCTCTCGAGAAGCGAGGCGGACCTCGTGCCCGGCCATCAGCGGGCTTCTAGACAATCGTTAAGGAATTCGAAAGCTAGCTGCGGCCTGGCTCAAGTCATTGGCCAGCGCATCGAGCCGTGCCACGGCTTCTCGCGCAGCGTCGATGGAGGAGTGCGAGTCTTGCCCCATCTGGGCAATTCGTTCGATATTTCCGGCAATGCTCGCGCTTGCCTCGCTTTGCTCGCTCATGGCGTGGGCCACTTCGCGAACCTGATCCAGCGTGCCATCGACACTCGCATGGATCTCGCGCAGCGCACCGGCTGCGCGCTCGGTTCTCGCCACACCATGGTCGACGAGGCGCCCCACCTCGTCCATCTTGCCGGCGATCGAGTTGGTGTCGCGCTGGACCGCCTCGGTGGTCTGCAGGATATCCTGCGTAGCCGCAGCAGTACGCTCGGCGAGCTTGCGCACTTCATCCGCAACCACCGCGAAGCCGCGTCCGGTTTCACCGGCGCGCGCCGCTTCGATGGCAGCATTAAGCGCCAGCAGATTGGTCTGACCGGCGATATCCTTGATGACGGCGGCGATCTTATCGATTTCCCGCGAACTGCTGACCAGCCCGCGGATCATCTGGGCGGCTTCGGTCACATCGGCGGCAACCTGCTGGTTCTCCTTGACCACTTGGGCAGCCAACTGCTCGCCTTCGCCAGCCAGCGCGACCGAGAGGCGGGAATTTTCCTCGGTTTCGCGGGCACTGCTATTGACGTGAGCTATGCTCACCGACATCTCTTCCACCGCTGCCGCAGTGGAGGAGGTCGCTGCCGCGGAGGCCTGCGCGCCCTCGGCGATTTTCCGCATCTCCCCGTTGAGTTCGGTCGAGGCGCGTACCAGAATCATCGCCGCAGTGTTGAATCGTCCGGCAAGCTGGCGCAAGCCCAGTTGCATGCGGGCCATCGCCGCGAGCAGGCTGTCGTCCGGGCCATCCACCCGGACAACCTGCGTCAGATCTCCTGCCGCGATGCTGCCTGCGATCTCCACCGCATACTGTGGTTCCCCGCCGAGTTGCCGCAAGATGGCACGGGCCATGGCCAAGGCGATGACCGTGACCGCAGCCAGGATGACCCCGCTGATCAACAGGAGGCCGACGGCGTAGCGCCAGAACGCCTTCTCCACATCATCAACGAAAAAGCCGATGCCAACGACCCATTGCCAGGGGCGGAACAGGGACACGCCGATCAGTTTGGCTACCGGTTGTTTCGCCGCATCGGTCGGGCGCGGCGCATATATGGTGAGCGTGCCTTGATCGGCCTGTGCCAGGAGATCCGCGTAAACCTGGGAGGTGTAGCGGCCGTCCGGTGTCAGCGAGCCCCGGTCGACCTTGCCTATGCGGCTTGCGTCGGCATGCACCAGCATGATGTTGTCGATAGTGCGGACGAAGATGTAGTCGTCGCCCTTTTGCATCGCCGCCAGGGCTTCCTTGGCTTTGGCCTGCGCCTCATCGTGCGGGAGCTTGCCGCTTGCCTCAAGCGCTTGGTAATGTTCAAGCGCTCCGCGTGCCAGCCAGAGTATCTTTTCGATCTGGTCATGGCGCTCGGCCAGCATGGTCTGGCGCAGCGAATACAATCCATAGCCGCCGACAATGAACATGCCGAGAATTGCGGCCGCGATGATGAACAAAATCCGGTGTCGTAGTTTCATGGCATTGTTTCCAAGTTAGTACCAGCTTCGCTGGCACAAGAGCCCTGGGTCGTCTTTCAGACAACTACGGGCTCTAGTCCATCGGCTCCAGCGTGACGATGGAGCCGCCGTGATCGCTGCTGACCCGGAAACTCACCGGCGTGGTCGAATTATCCACGAACACGGGGCCGATGTGGCGCTGGTGAAATCGGTGAAATATTCGTTGTATCGCAAATCCGGCTAGACGGTCAGTGCCGCCGTCAAGCCGCCCATATCGGATTGCCTTTCCAGCGTGCGCACCAGCCGTATGATCGCCTCCGCCTTTTTTGCCGGCCACCTGGCGAATTCGGCGCAGCCGCGGAACTTCTCGGCGGCCTCCTCGTAGGACATCGGGTTGGCGGGGCTGCCCTTGGCCATGGTCGCCTGGCCCGAGAGGATCTTGCCGTTCTTAAGGTGAATCTTGATGAGACTGGTCATCTTGTCGAACCCGGCGGCTTCCGCTTCCGGATCGACATAAAAGTTCACGCGCCTCAACCACGCCTGCACGTCGGGACGTCTCACCGCCTCGTCGGTGAATTCCGCCAGGCCGGCCTTGCGCTCCAGTAGCAGAACCGCAAGCGCGTATTCCATGCTGAACTTTGCCTGCAAGCCGCTACTCGGACGATGATGCAGCAGGGTCGTGGTCATCTTGGAGTTCGCGCCGCAATCGATGCTGTCGACGTCGCCCGGCTTGACGTCGTTCTCCCTGATCATGGTCAGGAATTGCCACATCGCCGGATGATTCAGCGACCCGCAGGGAAATGGTTTTATCGACACGCCCGGCGAGACGAATGTCCAGGGGCTGCCGAGCTTGTTCAGGATGGCGTTGTTGTCGTATCCGCCACCGGCCGCGTTGAACCAGCCGAACTGCGCTTCGAGAATGTTCTCGGCGGCCGTCCAGCCGAGCGCCGCGAGATCCGCGGCGACGGTGCCGTTTTCCGCGGCGTGCCCGGCCTGGAAAGGTTTGGTCATCGTGCCGAAGTTCTCGCGCAGTCCTCCGGCCTCGGCGCCGACGACGCCGAGCGCATAGGCCGTTTGCCGGGCGTCGAGGCCATGCATCTTGGCGCACGCCGCCGCGCTGCCGAATGATCCCGAAGTCCCGGTGGAGTGGAACCCGTCACCGTAGTGGCGAGGACTTATCGCCTCGGCGATCTTGCATTCGACTTCGACGCCGACGTGATATGCCAGCAGCAAGTCCTTCCCGGAACGGCGTCCCAGTTCGCTAAGCGCAAAAACCGGAGGCAGTACCGGTACGGTGGGATGAGTGAGCAGGCCATAAACCCTGTCCTTGCCCACGGCAAGTTGGGTGTCGTCGAAGTCGTCGGCGTGTATCCAGATGCCGTTGGCAAATGCGGCGAAGCGCGGCGCGGATTTCAGCCCGGTACCGATGACGCTGGCCCGGCCATTTGCGCCCAGCGATTTCAGGTATTCCAGTAGCGCATGGCGATGTTCGGAAACCGATCCGGCCAAGGCGAGGCCGAAGCCGTCGAGTATGGACTTCTTGCCGAGTTCGAGGACTTCGGCCGGGATGCTTTCGTAACTCGCGTTCACGATGAACTCGGCTACGTAGCGGGTCAGGCCGGGTAGCCCGGCCTTCGGAACCGGAGCGGCCGGCTGCGCGCTTTCCCGGGCCTGCGCGCTGGCGGAGGTGGCGCCTTCGGCAAGCGCCAGGCCGGCGACTGCCAGCGACGATTTAAAGAAATTTCGACGTGTCATGGCCAACTCCTCGGTCGAACTCGTTGCGGACCGGGCCGGTGGTTGCCCGGGAAATCAATCAGCGCTTGTCGATCAGATCCATGCCGCTGTTTTCGATGGCTGCCGCGGCGCGATCGGATGCGAGGAACTGTATCAGCCGCCGACCCGCGTCGGGCTCCTTGGCCCCCGTGACGATTGCGGCGGCGAATATCTGGACGAGTTGCAACTCGTTCGGGAGCCGGCCGGAAAACGTTATGCCCGGCACGTTCACCAGTTCGCTGACCGGCTGGACGGCGATGTTGGCGTCTCCGGCTGCGACCATCGCGGCCGACTGCGCGCCGCGCTCCGTGACCTTGACGGAAATCCGCTCCGCGATGCCCAGCTGCGGAAATATTTTTGAGGTCAGGTAGATGCCGCTGGTGCTGCCCGGAACCACGACGGATCGCGCGTTCAAGAGCGTCCGTTTGAAGGCCTCGACGCTGCTGACGTCGGGCGTCGCCGTGCCGGCGCGCACGGCGACGCCGAGCGGCACGCGCGCCAGGTCGACCTCGCTGCCCGCGACGATCCGTCCCGCCGCGCTCAATTCTTCCAGCCCTTCCCTGGACAGGATCACCACATCGGCAGGCACGCCGCGCTGCAGTTGCGCTGCGATGGTCTGCGCGCCCGTGCCTTGCGATGCGCCCGACCCGGTGCGCACCGTGATCCCGGTAGACTTTTCGAACTCCGGCAAGACCTGACGATAGGCGCCCGAGAAGCCGCCGGACATGAGCACCTTGAGTTGCGCCTGTGCCGGGCTGGTGCACAGCGCGAATGTCGTGACTGCGGTTGCGGCTGCGCTGATCAGCCTAGCAACCGGGCGGCGCCGCTTGAAGCTTTGATCATTCCACATCAGCAACTCCCGGGCTGTTCTCAGCCGTAAAATTCAGGCGCCATTTTGAGGCTGTCGCGCAGCGCCTTGTCGTGGTTGATCCAGAGTGGGCTAACTGCCCGGCGAGCGTCAGTGCGTCGCGCGGGCCGGTGCTGCACTCATGCGCTGACTACTTCTTCACCAGTTCTTCCCACTTCGGGCAGCTGCGCTTGTCGGCGGCGACGTCGAAGGTCTGGTAGTTGCCCTTGTGGATCACGAAGGCCGGGAACAGCACCTCCTTCGGCACCGGCATTTTGCGCAGTTCGCGGATCGCCACCATGGTGCCCAGGCAGCCCTGCTGGAAGCCGCCGGGATCGCCGCTGGCGAGCATCTTGCCAGCCTTGATCGCGTCCATCGCCTCCTTCGAACCGTTGATGCCGATCACCAGCGCCTTGCGGTTGGCGGCTTCCATGGCTTCGACGACGCCGGTGGCCATGGCGTCGTTGGCGGCGAGCACGCCGTCGATCTGCGGATAGGTCTGCATCAGGTTCTCCATCACCTGCAAGGCCGCGAGCCGCTGGTAGTTGGCCGGCTGCTGCGCGACCAGCTTGGCGCCGGGGTTTTCCTCGAGCGCTTTCTTGAAGCCGCGGACGCGGTCGACATTGGAGAGGGCCGCCTTGACGCCTTCCAGGATCACGATATTGCCGCGGCCGCCCAGGGTCTTGAGCATGTAGCGTGCGGTCTCCAGTCCCAGGCTGTAGTCATCGGTGCCGATGAAGGAGACGAACTTGCCCGACTCGCTGCGGTCGGTGATGTTCACCACGGGAATGTTGGCGGCATTGATTTTCGCCACGCCGATCGCCATCGCCTTGTAGTCGACGGGAATGAACACGATCGCGTCGGGCTTCTTCACCACCACGTCCTCGATCTGGCTCATCTGCTCGGGAATGCTGTCGGGCTTGGTCGGAACATAGTTCTGGGTCGTCGCGTTCATCTGCTTCGCGGCCGATTCGGCGCCCAGCCGGACCATCTGGAAATACGGATTGGTCAGGTTCTTGGTGAATACCGCGATCTTCTCGCCGTCGGCCAAGGCCGCGGTTGAACTGAACGCGATCGCGACAGCGGCCGCGAGGAACTTTGCTTTCATGCAGTTCTCCTGTGTTGAATTGAAACCTGAAAGAATAATTTCACCACCAAGGACACCAAGGACACCAAGAAACGCAAAACACGGCGGTATTCTAAGTGCATCAAGATTTCGCACAAGGATTCGAATTGGTACTTCTTGGTGCCCTTGGTGTCCTTGGTGGTGCTGAGGTTTTTGACTCTAGGGTTGCTTGGTTGCCTGCCAGGTCACCATCTGCCAGCGCTGATCCGCGAAGCGCCAGGTGCTGATGATCACGGCGCGGACCGGTTTCTGCTCGCCGGCTATCTCCAGTTGCATGTCGACCTTGCCGAAGATCAGCGCGTAGTCCCCGCCCAGACGGTATTCCGTGGGCTGGTAGGCAATCGTCAGGTACTTCGTCTTGCCGCTCCTCAAGCCGTCGAGAAAGAATTGCTTGTCGTCGGCCACGGCGGTCGAGTGGAGATAAATCAGGTCGTCGGCAAACAGGGCATCGAGTGCCTCGATGTCGGCTTTGAGCAAGGCATTTTGCCGCGCCTCATCGGCGCGGATCAGGTCTTCTTGTGTCGGCTTCATATGCTCGGGAGCTTTCAGTTCTTGACCATCGTTTCCCACTTCGGGCACTTGCCGACGTTTTCCTCGACCGCCTTGACGTCGGCGGCGGTGATGATCTTGATCGGGAAGATGATCTCCTTGGGCAGCGGCAATTTCCGCGCGGCGCGCACCGCGGCCATCGCCGCGACGCAACCCTGCATGAACGGACTGGAGTCGCCGGTGGCGAGCAGTTTGCCCGCCTTGATCGCATCCACCGCTTCCTTGGTGCCATTGACCGCGGCCACCAGCGCCTTGCGGTTGGCGCCGTCCAGGGCTTCGATCGCGCCCATCGCCATCGAGTCGGTGGCGGCCAGCACGCCATCGACCTGCGGATGCGCCTGGAGCAGATTTTCCATCACCTGCAGGGCCATCAGGCGCTGCGCATTCGCGGTCTGGGAGGCCAGGAGTTTGATCCCGGGGAATTCCTCAAGCGCCTTCTTGAAACCCGTCAGACGCTCCTGGGTCGACAGCGCGCCCTTCACACCTTCGAGAAAGATCACATTGCCCTTGCCGTTCAGCTTCTTGAACAGGACCCGGGCGGTATCGATGCCGAGATCGATATCGCTGACGCCGACGAAGGTCGAGGCGCTGCCCTTGGTCCGGTCGAGCAGATTGACCACCGGTATGCCGGCGCCGGTGAGCTTCTCCATGCCCACTACCAGCGCCTTGGAGTCGACCGGGATGAAGACCACGGCATTGGGTTTCTTGGTCACCACGTCCTCGACTTCGGCCAGTTGCTCGGCGATGTTGTCCGGCTTGTTGGGCACGTAATGGATCACGCTGGCGTTCATCTCCTTGGCGCCGGCATCGGCACCCAGGCGCATGCTCTGAAAATAGGGATTGATCTGGTTCTTGGTGAACATCGCGATTTTTTCCCCGTCGGCCTGGGCGGCCGGGATGCTGGCCAAGAGCAGAACTGCCGCGAAACTAACGCTCAGGGCTCCGGTGAACCACCCCGACTCATGAACAGGCGGCTCTTCGTAACACTTCACATGCGGGCAAATCGGCCCTCCCCTCCCGTCCTCCCCTCGCGGGGAGGCTACTATCCGGCTCGCAGTGCTCGGAAATGACACGGCGCGCTTGGCAAGGTATTTCACGTTAAATTTCCTCATGATGCCTCTCCTTTGGTTGATGTTATTTTGCCGCGCCCTCGGCATGGCGACGGACTAGGGTGTCGGTCAGCACTGCGCCGAGCAGAATGATACTGGTGATCATGGGCTGCCAGTTGGTGCTGACCGACATCAGGTTCATGCCGTTCAAGACCAGGGTCACGATCACCGCGCCGATCAACGTGCCGGAGAGTCCTCCCAGGCCGCCGAAAAGCGAGGTTCCCCCGACCAGGACGGCGGCGACGGCGGGCAGCAGCATGGGGTCGCCGATATCCGCCTCCGCCGAATTCAGACGCGCCAGATAGACCAGGCCGGCCAGGCCGGCCATGGCGCCGCAGACGGTATAGACCAGGATCAGCCGGGCGCGCACGGGAATGCCGGAGAGCCTTGCCGCGACCGGGTTGGCGCCGATGGCAAAGAGTTCGCGGCCGTGGCGGGTGTGCCTGGCGAAGAGGGCGCCTGCGGCAAAGAATCCCAGCATCAGATAGATCGGCACCGGGATGCCCAGCCAGTAGCCGCTGCCGATGAAGCGGAAGCCCGGCGGAAAGCCTTCTATGGTCGTGCCGCTCATCAGTTTGTAGGTGATGCCATTGACGATCCAGAGCATGCCGTAGGTGGCGATGAACGGCGGAATCGCGAGCAGGACGATGAACAGGCTGTTGGCCAGGCCGATCACTGCGCCGCAGGAGAGGCCCGCCACCACGGCCAGGAGGATGGAACCGCTGGCTTTCAGGACGACGGCGCACAGGCAGGCGGACAGACCGACGTTGGCGCCGACGGAAAGATCGATGCCGGCGGTGAGGATCACCAGGGTGAGGCCCGAGGCGATCAGAAAGACCAGGCTCGCCTGGCGCAGGACATTGAGCAGATTGTTGGTCGTGAGAAATGCGCTCGAGCTGATGGCCAGGAGCAGACACAGCGCCAGGACGAAGCCTATGCGCGCCAGCAGGGCGGTGTTCTGGCCGCTCATTTCTCGCCCTGCCGGGACTCGACCCACAAGGCGGCCAGGACCAGCACGCCGAGGCTGACCACCTGCCAGGAAGCCGCCACCGACATCAGGTTCAGGCCGTTGCGGAGGACGCCGACGGTGAGCACGCCGACCAGGGTGCCGGGCATGGTGCCGTAGCCCTTTTCCAGTCGCGTCCCGCCCAGGAGGACCGCGACCAGGGCATCGAACTCCATGCCGTGGCCCGCCGTCGGATGTCCGGAACTGATCCGGCCGACCCAGAGCAGGGCCGCGAGTCCGACCATCAGCCCGCCGATCAGGTACACCACGACGAGATGGCGGTTGGCATTGACGCCGGCCAGATGCAGCGCCTCGCGATTGCCGCCCTGCGCCGAGACGTAGGAGCCGAAGCGGGTGTGATAGAGCAGGTAGTGGAACAGGGCATAAGCGCAAAGGGCGACGATGATCGGGAAGGGAATCCCGAGCACGGTCGCCTTGTAGAGCCGGGGCAGCTGGCTGCCGATCTCGGTGATGCTCTCGCCATCGGTCGCGACCAGGGCAATGCCGTGGGCGAGCCCGAGCGTGCCCAGCGTGACCACGAAGGGCGGCATCTGCAAGTAGGCGATGAAGACGCCGTTCACCGCGCCGAAGAGCAGGCCGAGCGCCGCCGCGGCGGTGAGCGCCAGGGGCAGGGAGCCGCCATGGGCGAGGACGGCGGCGAGCACCACGCTGGCCAGAGAGAGCACCGCGCCTTGCGACAGGTCGAGCCCCTCGCTCATCAGGATGAAGGTCAGCGGCAGGGCCAGGAGCAGCAGCACGGACGACTGGATGCCGATATTGACGATGTTCGAGGGCTTGGCGAAATCCACGCCCTGGAAGGAGAACCAGAGCACCAGGAGCAGCAGGATCAGGCTGGTCCCGGGAATGGCCAGGAGCATCTTGCGCCAGTTCGCCTCGCCCGGCGCCGAGAGCGGCAGCGATTCAATGGACATGTTCGGCATGCCCTCCATGTTCGCCATGCCCACTCTCCGGGTGCATCGCCAGGTGCAGGATGTTGGCCTCGGAGAGTTCGTCGCGGGCCAGCTCACCGACGATCCGGCCTTCGCGCATGACATAGCTGCGGTCGCAGAGCGCGACGATCTCCGGCAGCTCGGAGCTGATCATCAGGACCGCAGAACCGGCGTCGACCAGCTGTTCGATCAGGGCGAAGATCTCGGCCTTGGCGCCGACGTCGATGCCGCGCGTCGGCTCGTCGAAGATGAAGCATCGGGACTGGGCGCAGAGCCATTTTCCGATCACGACTTTTTGCTGGTTGCCGCCGGAGAGCGTCTTGACCACGCGCTCCGGATTCGGGGTGGCAATTTTCATCCGCGCTATCAGGGCGAGTGCCGCACGCCTGGCCACACCCGCCCGGTACCAGCCGCGCGGAAAGAGGATCTTCAGGCCCGCCGCGATCAGGTTGTCCGCGACGCCGTGGATCATCAGCAGGCCTTCCTGCTTGCGGCTCTCCGGCACCAGGGCCAGGCCCCGGCGCACCGCCTCGGCCGGCTCCGGGCGGTAGGCTGCGCCAAACAGTTCGAGTTCCCCGCCGGTCACCGTATCGGCGCCGAAGATCGCCCGCACCAGTTCGCTCCGCCCCGATCCGACCAGGCCGGAGAGGCCGACGATCTCGCCGGCGCGTACCACCAGGCTGACATCCTTCGTGCCGTTGGCGGCACACAGGCCGCGAACTTCCAGCAGCGCGGCGCCGGGCTCGGCGCAGAAGCGCGTGCGGTAGCCGGCATCGACGGAACGGCCGATCATCATCTTCACCAGATCCTGAGGTGTGGTCTCGGACGGCAGCAGGGAGGCGACGCGGCGGCCATCACGCAGCACGGTGATCCGGTCGCCGAGCTGAAAGACCTCGGCCATGCGATGCGAAATGTAGATGATCGCCACACCTTCGGACTGCAGTCGCCGGATCACTCCGAAGAGTTTTTCCACCTCGTGATCGGACAGCGCGGAGGAGGGTTCGTCCATCACCAGGACGCGCGCATTCTGCGACAAGGCCTTGGCGATTTCGACCAGCTGCTGCTGCGCCACGCCGAGTTTGTGCGCCGGGGTCATGGTGTCTTCGGACAGGCCGAGCGCATCGAGCAGTTCACGCGCCCGGCGGTGCATCGTCGCATGGTCGATCTTGCCTATGAAGCGCCCGACGGGCTGGCGGCCGAGAAAAATGTTCTGGGCGAGATTGAGGTGCGGCACCAGGGTGAATTCCTGGGAGATGATCGCGATCCCCAGGCGGCGGGCATCCGATGGCGAGGCGATCCGTACCCGTTCGCCGCGCAGCCTGATTTCACCCTCGTCAGCGTGATAGGCGCCGTAGAGTACTTTCATCAGCGACGACTTGCCGGCGCCGTTTTGCCCCAGCACCATGTGCACTTCGCCCGGGTAGATTTCCAGGGAAACCTTGTCCAGCGCCTTGACGCCGGGAAACTGCTTCGAGACCGCGCACAGTTCCAGTAGCGGCGCGAGCAGCGGCCCAGGCAGCGGCGCTGCGGCGTTCAGCGCGGGGCCGCGTTGGTCCACTGGGTCCGCTTGCCTCGGCGCATCGAGACTCGCCATGCGCTACTTGAGACCGCTGGCCCTGGCCTGCTCGCGCGCGATGACCGCCCAGTCTTTTTCGCCGTCGCCGTGAGCGATCGCGCCGAGCAAGCGGTCGCGCAGGGCGTTGACGCTGGGCAGCGGCACACGGGCAGCGCCTCCCGCTGCGAGCGCGAGATCCGCGTCCTTCAAGGCGAGCAGCGAGGTGAAGCCGGGCTTGTCGTAGGCTTCGTCGACGATGATCTGGCCGTAGACCTTGTAGGCGGGCGCCGCGAACAGCCCTTCGGTGAGGACGTCGTAGAGTACTTGGGGCGGTACGCCGTGCTTCGCCACCAGCGCGAACGCCTCGCTCATGGCCTGAATGGCGCAGCCGAGGGTGAAGTTGTTGGCGAGCTTGATCGCGGTGGCGCCTTCGGGTTCTGCGCCCGCTTCAAAGGTGCGCCGGCCGATCACTTCGAACAGCGGGCGGCAGCGCTTCAGCGCGTCGGCGGGCCCGGCCGCCACGATGCCCAGTTGCCCCGCCGCGGCGACGTCCGGGCGGCCGAGCACCGGCGCTGCGACCAGGATCTGGCCCGCCCCGGCATGCAGGGCGGTGAGCGCGCGGATGGCGGCCACGCCATGGGTGCCCATGACCATGTGGATCGCCCCCCGGGGCAGCGCTTGCAGCAAGCCGCCCGAGACCACGCTGTCAAGCGCTGCGTCGTCGGCGAGCATGGTGATCACCACTTCGCGCTCCGCGCAGAGCAGGGTCGTAGTCGCGGCAAAGCGCGCGCCGGCGGCGCAAAGTTCCGCCGCCTTCTCCGCGGTCCGGTTATAGACGACCAGGTCGTGGCCGGCATCGAGTAGCCTGCGCGCAATACCCTGGCCCATGCGGCCCAGTCCGATGAATCCGATTTTCATGATGACTCCAGGTTAAGCAAGTTGATTTTTTACCCACTCGAGTTCGCGCACGACATAGTCGGTGATGTCGCCGGTCTTCAGTTCGGCGGGCAGCACGTCCCAGGTGTAGGTCTCGATCTCCAGTTGCGCCGATAGCGGCTGCGCTTTGTGGAAGCGCAAGGCTTCCTCGATCGCGAAGCGGGTGGTCTTGAACAGGCCCAGATCGTCGAGAAACACCGGCACGTGAAAATGCGTGCGCCATTCGCGCGGGCCCGGATCCTTCTGCCAGGCGGCGAAGGCATCTTCGAGATTCAGGTAGCGGGTAAGTCGGCCGTCCCGCTTCTCGATGGTCTGGGTGAGATAGACGGTATCGGCAAAGGGCGTCAGGGCATCGACCAGTTCCTGGGTGACCACAGGGACGCGCAGAGCCGCCGCTTCCTGCAGCTTGAAGATAGGAATGCCGGCGGCCACCAGGCTGGCCAGCGATGCCGAGATGTCCTCGAATTCCACCGCCTGATGGCAGATGTCATAGACCAGGCCGAGATGCCTGCGCAGCGCCAGCGCAGCTTTTGCCACGGACAGTCCGGTGGCCTTGGCCAGCGCTTCGGCGGACTTCTCGGCGTAGAGTTGCTGGGTGAAGTAGTCCACCGCCTCGGCGGTGACTTCCATGAAGCAGAAAGGTTCGGGCTCCAGCGCCAGAGTCACCGTCCGGCCGGTCCGCTGCTCCAGCTTGACGAGGTGCGCGACCACCCTGAGCACCTGGCGGGTGTAGGCGTCCACCACCTCGGGTCCGGTTACTCTCGGCTTGAAGCCGCAGGGCGGACTCTGGATCGAGGGGTTGATGCCGGGGGCGGCGACCTCGGCCAGGATGTCCGCGACCTGCATGGTGTACAGCGCGCGCTCGTCCGAGCGCCAGTCCGGTTCATAGACCTGCTCCTTGACCCTCTCGCCCTTGAAGGAACCGTGCGGGAAGGCATTCACCGTGTACAGGTACATGTCGTTGGCGGCGAGGAAGTCCTTCAGCTTGGCCCGTTCCTTGGGCTCGGCGATCAGCCGCGCGGCCGATTTTCCGGAGAGGCGCAGGGACACGCCGAAGGGCTGGTCGGGACAGAAGCGGCGCTTCACTTCCGGGACATACGTGGTGAGGCTGTGCCACATTTCGTCCCAGGTGTCGCCGGGATGAACCAGTGTCGAATACGTCAAATGGCCGAGGCCCTTGCCTAAATCCATCTTGCTGCTCCTGGAAAATTTATTACAGAACTTTTTCGCTTCGGCCCGATGCCGCCGAGCGGATCACCGCGTCGCTGACCGCGACGCCGTGGATCATTTCCGCGAGCGGAATCGGGAAGGCCGGGCCGCCCGCGGCCGCCCGGGCAAAGGCGACCAGCGCGGCGTTGGAGACGTCGTAGGGCTCGGCCTGCCAGGTCTCGGCTTCGCCCTTGACCGGCTGATGGGTGCACTCGCCGAAGAGACGGCTGCGCCGCTCCTCCGACGAGGCGCCGGCGATATGGGTCATGCCGTTTATGCGCACCCAGCCCTCCGAGCCATAGACCTGGAAGCGGAAGCTGCCCGCGGTCGCGGTCATGGTCGATAGATAGCCGGACATGCCGTTCTTCATGCGGAACAGGATCGAGGTGGTGTCGTCGGCATCTATCGCCACGGCGCGATGCAGACTCATGCAATACACTTCCTCGACCTCGCCGAACAGATCGATCGCCGCATCGATGACATGGACGCCCATCGGCATCAATCCGCCGCAGGGCGTTTCCGTGCGGTTGGCGCGCCACTGATCGGGTTTCAGATAGAGCGCGTTGGGGAAGGTCATCGTCCCTTCGAAATGCAGCATCTTGCCCAGCGCCCCGAGTTTGACGCCCTCGCGCAACTTCGCGATGGTCGGATGGAAGCGCCGGTTGAAATCGAGCGCCAGGGTCACGCCGGCCTGCCGGCAGGCCGCGACGGCCGTTTCCGCGTCGGCCTTGGACAGCGCCAGCGGCTTCTCGCAGAAGACATGTTTGCCGGCGCCAGCCGCCGCGACGATCTGCGCCAGATGCATGGAGTTGGGGGTGGCCAGGACCACGGCATCGATCTCGGGATCCTTGATCAGTTCCTCATAGCTGCCGTACAGGACGAGGCTCTGCTCCTTGGCGAACGCCTGGGCTTCCGGTGTCTGCTTTCCCGTCGCGGCAGCGACGAAGCGGATGTCCGCGCTTCTGCCTTGCACCGCCTCCACCAGCGTCTTGCCCCACCAGCCCAGTCCTACTACGGCAGCCTTGATCATTGTTGTGCTCCTGTTATCGAGTGCGAAGTTTCTAGAAAAATTCGGTAGTACATTCACCACCAAGAACACCAAGGACACCAAGAAAAGCGAGCATCAACTTGAGTGTCTGGGAGGCAACGTATCACCCAACGGGCGAGCGGTGAATACGATTCAGTTTCAGGGGGTACCTTGGTGTCCTTTGTGTCCTTGGTGGTGCAAAGGTCTTTCCATGTTCAATTGAATGCGGCCCTGAGTCCCGCGGGCAGGGCGGGATCCAGCGCCGCCAGGGCGATCAGCCCGCCGGCGAGCGAGATGTTCTTGGAAAACTGAACATACTCGGGAAAGAATATTTTTCCGTCGATGATGAACTTGCCGTGGTAGATCGGCGTCGCCAGCAGCATGAAGCCTATCCACGACAGCGCCACCTGCCAGACATGGAGATTGGCGAAGATCAGGGCCGAGCCGCCGATCTCGAGGATGATCACCAGGACCAGGAACATCGGCTGGAAGGGAATGCCGTGTTTGGCCATGTCCGCGCAGATATGCCTGAAGTGGGTCAGCTTGAACATGCCGGCGAAGAACCAGATGCCGCAGGACAGGAAACGCGCAACGGTGAATGACATGGATATCTCCGGGTTGAAACGTATTATCAGTCGGCTTGCTCGGCATGGGCCCGTGCCCGCATGGTGCTCGCGCTGATGCGCTCGGCGAAACCCATCAGTTCCTCGATCAGGGGGCGGCCGGCGTCCAGGGTAATGAACACGATGCGGCTCGTGCGGTCCTCGGATGGCCATTGTTCCAGCCATTCGAGCTCATGGAGCAGCTTCTGCGCGCCATGTATCAGTGCCGGCGTTTCCGGCCGCTCGGCGACATGGACGATGCCCTTGATGCGCAGCAGTTGCGGCCCCAGATTGTCGCCCAGGGCGGTGACGAACAGCGCCAGCGTGGCCTCGTCTATCGGCGTTTCGCGGACGTAGCAGAAGGAACGGAAACGGTCGTCGTGGGGCCGCGCTGCAGACATTGCCGGCGTGTCGTCGCGATAGGCGTCGGCGCGCAGCCAATTCTTGAGCAGCAGGGCGGGGTCGCGCTCCGCTCGCGCGGAGAAGAAGGCGGCGGGGAAATCCTCGCCGCCGTCGCGGAGGTCTGCCGCCGGGTTGATGCCCGCGATGCGTGCCCTGAGCGCCGCACTGCGCTCGGCCCCTTCGGCGCCCGGCAGGTCGAGCTTGGAGATGAGGATGCGGTCGGCGACCGCGACCTGCTTGACCGATTCGAGATGAGTGTCCAGCGTCGCCTCGCCATTGACCGCGTCGACCACCGTTACCACGCCGTCGAGCCGGTAGCGCGCGACTGTAGCCGGCTCGGAGAGCAGGAGTTGGATCACCGGGCCGGGATCGGCCAGACCACTGGTTTCGATCGCCACCCGGTCGAATACCGCCGCAGTATCCTGCAAGCTACGGCGATAGAGCTTGTCCAGGGCGGTCACCAGGTCGCCGCGCATGGCGCAGCAGAGGCAGCCATTCTTGAGCAGAATGACATTGTCGTCGCTGGCGGCGATCAGATCATGGTCGAGGCCGATCTCGCCGAACTCATTGACCACCACCGCGGTCCTGCCCGCTTCGGGCATGCGCAGCAAGCGGTTCATCAGGGTCGTCTTGCCGCTGCCCAGGAAGCCGGTGATCACCGTGATAGGAATGCGCTGCATCGGCCGATCCGCTCAGAACACGTCGCAGCCGGGCAGGCCGCAGGAGATCAGTTTGTCGGAGGGGAAATTGGTGATGACTTCGCAGCCGTTCTTGGTGACCACCACCTCTTCCTCGATGCGCGCTGCACCCGAGCCGTCCGCGGCGCCTTTCCAGGTTTCCACGGCGAAGACCATGCCTTCCTTCAACACCGTTTTCTGGCCGCCGAAGCGGCGGCTGATGATCGGCCGCTCCCACAGCGACAGGCCGATGCCATGGCCGTACTGGAGCAGGAAGGCCTCGTCCTCGTTCTTGTAGCCGAACTCCTCGGCGCGCGGCCAGCTGTTGGCCACGTCATCGACGGTGGCGCCGGGGCGGATCGCGTCGATCGAGGCGCTGATCCACTTCGAGGCCAGATCGTAGGCGTCGATCTGGTGCTTGTTCGGCTCGCCGCAGACGAAGGTGCGGTAGTAGCAGGTGCGGTAGCCGTTGAAGGAATGCATGATGTCGAGATAGATCATGTCGCCCGGCTGGATCATGCGGTCGGAGAAGGTATGCGAGTGCGGCGTGCCGCGCGGCCCGGCCACCGAATTGATGCACTCGACGCGCTCCGAGCCCATGCGGAACAGCCGGTCGTGGGCGATGGCGACCAGTTCGTTCTCGCGGATGCCGGGGCGGATCGCCTTGCAGATGTCGTAATAGGTGCCGTCGACCATGCCGGCGGCGACCTTGAGAATCTCGATTTCGTCCGCGGTCTTGATCTCGCGTGCATCGAGCATCGCCTGCTGGCCGTCGACCACTTCGATGCCGGCCTTCTCCAGGGCGCGCAGCATCGGCAGTTCGAGCAGATCAATGCCCAGCGGCTGCTTGTCTATGCCGTAATGCACGAGCATTTTCTTGATCTGCTGCGCGAACTCGTCCTGCACGTTCATCGACGGCGGCAGCGCGCCCTGCATGTTGGAAATCGGCGCGCCGACATGATCGGCGATCCACGGGCTGCTGATGCGCTTCGCCGGCGGCGCCGGGTCCCACAGGTAGGGTTCGCCGTCCCTCGGGCAGAGCGCATAGCGGTCGAACTTGTCGCGCACCCATTCGCCGATATGGGTGCCGGTGATGTAGCGTACGTTATCGACGTTGAAGCAGAGCACGCCGCCGAGACCGGCCGCCTTGACCGCGGCCTGGGCGCGTTCGAAGCGCTCGCGGATCAGCCGCGGGTAGTCGATGCCGCGTTCCCAGTCCTTGGCCATCGTGCCCCAGGAGGCGGTGGCATGCGGGCGGTTGTATTTCATGGTGTTCTCCCGTGAGTGTGGGTTTAGAGTTCGATCTGTCAACTTCTCAATTGGCCGACAATATACAGGCAAATTCCGCTCTTGCGCCCGGTCAGGTGCGCCCGGATGAAACGCTTAGCGCACGACTTTGCGGCCGGGCTTTGCGCTGCCGGTTCGCGGGCCGGAACGCGGACCGGAACGCGCGAAGGGGCGTGCGGTGGAACCCGGCGCACCGCTCCCAATCGTCTTCGGACCGGCCGGCTGAAAGGCGGGCACCAGATGCTGCTTGCTGTTGCCGATCAGATCGGCGCGGCCCATGCGTCTCAAGGCTTCGCGCAACAGCGGCCAGTTGTCGGCATCGTGGTAGCGCAGGAAGGCCTTGTGCAGGCGCCGCTGGCGTCCGGAGCGGACCACGCCCACGGCTTCGCTCGTCGGGGTCACCTTGTGCAGCGGGTTCTTCTCGGTGTGGTACATCGCGGTGGCCATCGCCAGCGGCGTCGGCAGGAAGGTCTGCACCTGGTCCAGGCGGAAGCCGCCGCGCTTCAGCCACAGCGCCAGTTCCAGCATGTCCTCGTCGGTCGTCCCGGGATGGGCGGCGATGAAGTAGGGAATCAGGTACTGCTCCTTGCCGGCCTCCTTGGAGAACTTCTCGAACAGTTCCTTGAACCTGTCGTAAGTGCCTATGCCCGGCTTCATCATCTTGGACAGCGGCCCTGCCGCGATATGCTCCGGGGCGATCTTGAGATAGCCGCCGACATGATGCGTCACCAGTTCCTTGACATATTCCGGCGAGCGCACCGCGAGGTCGTAGCGCAGGCCGGAACTGACCAGCACCTTCTTGATGCCCGGCAGGGCGCGCGCCTTGCGGTAGAGCTGGATCAGGGGCGCGTGGTCGGTGCCGAGGTTCTCGCAGACGTCGGGAAAGACGCAGGACAGCTTGCGGCAGGCGGACTCTATGGCCTGGCTCTTGCAGGCCATGCGGTACATGTTGGCGGTGGGGCCGCCGACGTCGGAGATGATCCCGGTGAAGTTCGGCGTCTTGTCGCGGATCTCCTCGATCTCGCGCAGGATCGAGGCTTCCGAGCGGCTCTGGATGATCCGTCCCTCATGCTCGGTGATCGAGCAGAAGGTGCAGCCGCCGAAGCAGCCGCGCATGATGTTCACCGAGGTGCGGATCATCTCCCAGGCGGGAATCCTGGCGTCGCCATAAGCCGGATGCGGCGCCCGGGCATAGGGTAGGCCATAGACGTGGTCCATCTCGGGAGTCGACAACGGCAAGGGCGGCGGATTCAGCCAGACGTCGCGCCGGCCGGGTCCCTCGCCGTGCGACTGGACCATGGCTCGGGCGTTGCCCGGGTTGGATTCGAGGTGGAAGGTGCGCGAGGCGTGGGCGTAGAGCACCGGGTCGTCCGTGACCTGCTCGAAGGAGGGCAGCCGGACCACGGTGTGGGCGCGTTCCTCTCGCCGCGCGGCAAGACGCTCGCTCTTGCTCTGGAAGCGTATGGTCTGGGCGGCGCCGGCAGCGGGCGGCGCGGCCGGGGCTGCGGCGCTCATGGCATAGGGATCGGGATGGGGATGCACGGCTCCCGGCGTATCGACCGTGGCCGAATCCGCGACCTGCCAGCCGGCGCCAGGCAGCCAGCCCGACGGCGCCATGAAGGCGCTGCCGCGCAAGTCGCGGATGTCACCGATGGCAACACCTTGAGCGAGGCGATGGGCGAGTTCCACCAGGGCGCGTTCGGCATTGCCGAAGAGCAGCAGATCGGCTTTGGCATCGGGCAAAATCGAACGCCGCACCTTGTCCGACCAGTAGTCGTAATGAGCGATGCGGCGCAGGCTGGCCTCGATGCTGCCGATGACGATGGCGCTGCCCGGATAGGCTTCGCGCGCCCGTTGCGAGTAGACGATCACCGTGCGGTCGGGGCGCTTGTTGGCCTCGCCATTCGGCGTGTAGGCATCGTCGGAGCGGATCTTGCGGTCGGCGGTGTAGCGATTGACCATGGAATCCATGTTGCCGGCGGTGATGCCGAAGAACAGTTTGGGGCGGCCGAGGACCTTGAACGCGGCGGCGGAATGCCAGTCGGGCTGGCTGATGATGCCGACGCGGAAGCCCTGTGCCTCGAGCAATCTGCCGACCAGGGCCATGCCGAAGCTGGGGTGGTCGATGTAGGCGTCGCCGGTGACCAGAATGACGTCGCAGGCATCCCAGCCGAGCTCATCCATCTCGGCGCGCGACATCGGCAGGAAAGGGGCGATGCCGAGGCGCTGCGCCCAGTGTTTGCGGTAGGCTGTAAGAAGCTTGGGGGCTGCGGAGGGAGTAGTCATCCGCGCATTGTACTGCCTGCGAAGATGGCCCGAAGTGGGCTGTTAGGCGGCGGTTTTCACCCTGCTCGCAGTGGGGACATGGCGGGCCAGGAAATCCATCTGGTCGGCGAGGATCTGGCGATTGCAGAGGATCAGGTATTCCGCCTTGTTCGGCACGTAAGGGGCGTAGAGCAGTTCCATGCCGGCCTGCTCCGGCGTGCGCCCGCTTTTTCGCTGATTGCAGTTGCGGCAGGCAGTGACCACGTTCATCCAAAGGTCGCGCCCGCCCTGGGAGACCGGCAGGACATGGTCGCGGGTCAGGCGCACGGTGCTCTGTTCGGCGCCGCAGTAGGCGCAGATATGGCGGTCGCGATGGAACAGCTCGCGATTGTCGAGCGGCGGTACCTGGAACAGACTTTTTCCCGCGAGCGCCTTGCCGCGGATGGCGATGATGCTGTTGGCGGTGATCGACGAGCGGCAGCCGGTACGCCGGTTCAAGCCGCCGTGAAAGGTGAAGCGGTGATCGCCCGCGTCCCAGGCCACCAGGTCTTTGGCATAGTAAAAGCAGGCATGCTGCCAGGTCACCCAGCGATGCGGCACGCCATGCATGTCCAGCGTCAGGATCAAGGGCGGAGCAGTTCGAACAGGGGACATCGGCGGAGTAGAATCGACCGGTCGGCTAAGATCGTCAAAGACTAGCAGAGCAAGATGAAATTTAATAGTGGCGGGAACGACTTCTCACTGTGGCGCAGTCTGGCCATTTCCCTGGCTTTGCATGCCTGGCTGCTGGCGCAGGCGACCATGCCGGCTGCGTCGCGCGCCGGTTTGCCGCTGACGGCGACGCTGCGCCAGGTCGGGACGGAGCAGATCGCGACGGTCGCCCGGAGCCAGACGGCGGCCAGCGTTCATGGCGCCGCTGATGATGCCGCCCGGATGAAACCGGCGGAGTCCGACGCCAAGGCCATGACTGCGCTGGCGAGCGCGACAGCACGGCGGCCAACGGAGCGACCATTGGCGCCCTTATCGGAGCGCGTTTCGGCGGAACATCCTGCAGCCGGGGCCGGACCCGATGCAGACGGCCTGCGCCAATATCGCCTGAGCCTCGCCTCGGCGACGCGTCGCTTCAAGCGCTATCCGGCGCTTGCCCTGGATAGTGGCCTGAGTGGCCGGGCCGAGGTGCAGGTCGTCGTTGCCGCCAACGGCCTGGCAGAGCCGCCGCAGCTGGCGAGTTCGAGCGGTCATGAATTGCTCGACCAGGCAGCGCTTGAGATGATCTCCCGCGCCGTGCAGCTGACCCGCCTGCCGCAGCAGTTGCGCGGCCAGGCCTTCGCCTTCAAGTTGCCGGTGCTGTTCGAACTCGACGGCGAATGAAGCTCAGGGCAAATCGGGCGGCGGCAGTTCGCCGGTATGGAAGCCGAAATTGCCGGCGCGGCGGTCGGCGAAGAAATGGCGCAGGGTCAGGGCGATGGTGCGGAAGGCGATCTCCGGCCAGGGAATTTCATCCTCGGCGAACAGGCCGAGTTCCAGCGTCTCGATGCCGGGGGCAAAGTCCAGGTCGAGCAGGCGGGCCCGATAGATCACATGTACCTGGCTGATGTGCGGCACGCTGATCAGGGTGTACATCTCGCCCAGTTCGACCTGCGCGCAGGCTTCCTCGATAGTTTCGCGCAGCGCCGCCTGGGGCAGGGTCTCGTGGTTTTCCATGAAGCCCGCGGGCAGCGTCCACTTGCCGTGGCGCGGCTCTATGGCGCGCCGGCAGAGGAGAATCTTGTCCTGCCATACCGGCAGGCTGCCGACCACCAGCTTCGGGTTCTGATAATGGATGGTGCCGCAACGGGCGCAGACATGGCGCGCCAGCGAGTCGCCAGGCGGCACCTGGAGGCTGACGCCGGCGCCGCAGTGGCTGCAGTAATTGATCACGGGGTCCATTTGCGGATTCTAACTTGCCCGGCCTGATTCCGCCCGGTTCCCCGCGCGTGGAAAGTTCGACAGGCTGCTAGCCATCATAGGATAAACTGTAGTCAACGCTAACAAGACGAGGTGCGCGGAGCTGCGCTGCGCCGACTATGGTTGATCTCTCGATATTCGAACAGCTGAACGCCTCGGCCGACCTGCCCTCTCCGAAAGGGCCGGCGCTGGCCATCATCCGGCTGACCCAGCGACCCGAAGTGTCCTTGTCCGAACTCGCGCATGCGATCAGGGCCGACCCGGCTTTTTCCGCGCGCCTGATCAAGGCGGCCAATGGCGTCAATGCGCACGGCAATCGTCCGGTCGTCTCGATCCGCAACGCGCTCGCGGTACTCGGCGTGCCGGCAGTGCGTACGCTCGCCCTGAGCTTTTCCCTGCTCTCCTCGTATCGTGGCGGCAGTTGCAAGATGTTCGCTTACCCGCGCTTCTGGTCGCATTCGCTGCTCTGCGCGATCGCTTTGCAGACCCTGGCGAGCGCGACCCATGATAGCCAGCCGGAGGAGGCGTTTTCCGTCGGGCTGCTCGCCAGGATAGGCGAACTGGCGCTGGCTACGATGTTCCCCGGGCGCTACTCGGACCTGCTGAAGCGTTTTGCGGAAGAACCGGATGCCCGCCTGTTCGATCTCGAACAGGCGGAGTTTGTCCTGACGCACAACGCGCTGGCCTCGGCGATGATGCGCTCGTGGGGAATACCGGAGGTCTACACCAACGCAATAGGTCTCTTCGAGACGCTGGCCGCCGTCGATTTGCAGGAGGGCTCGCGCCAGTTCAAATTGACGCACTTGCTGGCGCTCGCCGACCATATCGCCGATGTCTGTCTGGCGCCCGAGGCGAGTCGGCATGTCCTGATGTCCGATTTGTTTCTGCTCGGGGCGAAACTCGCACTCGATATCGACAGGCTCATTGCGATCTGCGACCAGGTGGCACTGGAATGGCTGGAGTGGGGTTCGCTGCTCGATGTCGAGGCTTTCAAAATGCCGCCGTTCGATGAGTTTGCCGATTCCGCTGCGGCGCCGGAAGCCGCGGACGAAGCTATTCACCAGGGCGGCGCGGCAACTGCCCGGATGCGGGTGCTGCTGGTCGATGACGATCCCGTCAGCCGCCTGATTCTGAACAAGACGCTGGCCGAGGACGGTCACGAAGTGTTCGAGGCGGTCAATGGCCGGGAGGGTTTCGAGATGGCGCTGGAGTTGCGCCCGGATCTCATGGTCATCGATTGGTTGATGCCGGAAATGGACGGCATCAGTCTGACCCGGGCCTTGCGCCAGACCAGGATAGGCCGCGGCGCGTACATCCTGATCCTCACCGCGATGACCGACGAAGCCCGTTTGGTCGAGGCCTTCGAGAGCGGCGTCAACGATTTCATGAGCAAGCCCCTGGAGCCCAGGGTGCTGAGCGCCCGTCTGCGTGCCGCCAGGCGTGTGGTCAAGCTGCAGGACGAGGTCGAACGCGACAGCCGGGAGATTCGTCGCTTCGCAGCGGAACTGGCCTTGACCAACCGCCGCCTGCAGGAAGTGGCGATGACCGATATGCTGACCGGCTTTCCCAACAGGCGCCATGCGCTCGAGCGCATCGAGCAGGAATGGGCGGCGGCGATTCGCAGCAAGAGGCCGCTCGCAGCCATGGTCATCGACATCGACGAGTTCAAGCAGATCAACGATGGCCATGGCCACGACGTTGGCGACGCGGTGTTGCGGGATGTGGCGGCGGCGCTGAAGAGCGCCCTGCGTCTGCAGGACATGGTCTGCCGCTTCGGCGGCGACGAGTTTCTGGTGATCTGTCCGGACACGACGCGGGAGTCGGCGCTGGCTTGCGCCGAACGGATGCGTTCGGCGGTCGAGTCGTCGGCCTTCGGCGGCGCCACGGTTAGCGTCGGCCTGGCGGTGCGCGACGAGGCCATGCCGGATTTCGATGTCCTGATCAAACGCGCCGATCAAGGCGTGTTTATCGCCAAGGAGCGCGGCCGAAATTGCGTGGTCTGTGTCCAGGAGTAAAAAAGTCAATTAAAACAAGTGAGTGTCGGCTATTTGTAAGATAAAACCTTACAAAGCGTTCGGAAGTTGTTCTTACGTCAAATCCCGCGTCACCCCGATAGTTTTTGTTGACGTCTCGCCCCACAATGTGTTCGTCCCCGAGTTTGCCGCAAGTTTTCAGCTTGCAGCGAGGGGCAACCCAAGGAGCGCATGATGAAAACGACTGACACCTACAATGACATAAAGGAAGTCAATCTTGCCTACCTGATGCTGGCGCAGAACATGATTCGCGCCGACCGCGAGACGGCCATTTTCCGTCTCGGCATCAGCGCAGAGATTGCCGATATGCTGGACCATCTGACACCCGGCCAAGTGCTGAAGATGGCCGGTTCCAACATGCTGTTGTGCAACTTCCGTTTCGACGACACGCTGTTGCTCAACCTGCTTGCCAACCATGAGCGCGATCGCAGCATCGGGCACATGCATGCGGTGATCCTCGCCGCCGGCAAGCCGGTCGAATCGATGGCATGACGAAGCGGAGAATCCTATGCGCAATAAATCCGTCATCTCGGAGGCGAGAGACATTCGCCTGGCCGTCGAACTGATCGAACTCGGCGCACGTCTGCAACTGCTTGAGGTCGAAACCAAGTTGAGCCGCGAGCGTCTGCTCAAGCTCTACAAGGAAGTGCGCGGGGAATCGCCGCCCAAGGGCATGCTGCCGTTCTCCACCGACTGGTTCATGACCTGGCAACCCAACATCCATGCCTCGCTGTTCATGGCCTATCACCGCTTCATGCGCGAGAATACCCAGTTGCGCGGTCTCGATGTGACCATCAAGGCTTTCCAGATGTATCTCGATCAGGTGCGGCGCAACGACATGGAAACGGTGCTTTCCCTGACCCGCGCCTGGACCATGGTGCGCTTCTTCGAAGCCAACATGCTGCAGATGGCGACGTGCAAGACCTGCACCGGTCATTTCGTCACCCACGCCTACGATCCGGTCAAAGGCTACGTCTGCGGCCTGTGCAATGTGCCGGCGCGCGCCGGCAAGACGCGCCGTGCCGCCACGGCGGCGGCCTTGCTCGTCACCGCCTGATTTCCCCAGGGCCGTCCGATCGGGCGGCCCGCTTTTCCAGCCGGCGAAAATTCAATCTGCTTGCTTCAGCTTTCCTGGCTTATGGCGCTTATGCTTCTGCGACTTCTCCGCCGAGCGCCGCAATCAATTCGGGCAGGAAACGGGCAAGCTCGCCGGTCATGATCGCGAAGTCGGCATCGAATTGCTCGTCGGCGGCTTCCGCGTTCTGCTCCGACTGTTCCTTGAGTATGTCCAGGAAGGCCAGTCGCTTGATCTGCAGGTTCTCGTGCAGCACGAAGGAAATACGGTCGTCCCAGGTCAGGGCCAACTTGGTGACCTCCTTGCCTTCCTCGATGTGGTTCTTGATCTCCTGCGACTCGAGCGGGTGGCGGACATAGCGCACGGTGGCTTTCTCCTCGCCCGGTGCGAGCAACTCGCAGTCGCGGTCGATGCTGAAGCCGGCCGGCGCTTCGTTGGCGGCGAGCCAGCCGGTCATGGCCGAGGTCGGCGACAGTTGGGTCTTGACCAAGGCCAGGGGGAAAGCCTCAAGGCTCTTGCGCAGCACGTCGAGAACCTCTTCGGCCTTGCTGGTGTTCGCAGCATCGATGACCAGCCAACCATTGACCGGGTCGATCCAGACGAAAGTGGAGCGCCGGCGCGTGAAGGCGCGCGGCATCAATTCCTCGGCTAGCCGTTCCCTGATCTCGCGCAGTTGCTTGCGGCCAGGCCGGGAACCCTGCGCAGCCTCGATCTCGTCGGCACGCGCCTTGGCATACTGGTTGATCACCGAAGCCGGCAACAGCCTTTGTTCGACGCAAAGCGAAATCAGCATCTGCCGGCCCAGGCAATGAACCAGGGCGTCGCCGCTGCCTCTGGGAGCCAGCCAGCCGCGACTTTCCATTTCCATGTTGCCGCAATTCCTGAAGGCCTGGCCTGCGAGGGCGCCTTCGAGTTGGCCGGGAGCGACGTTCCAGCCGGTGACGCGGTAGAGAGAGAGATTCTTGAACCACATGATAGCTCGCCAAAAGGGCGCGATTCTACGCGCTGAAGACGAAGCAGGCGAATTTTGACATTAGTCCTAACTAGTACTAATATTGCCGGAACTGCAGCACGCGTTCCCATACTCCCTCCCCGGGGGGTGTTTCCAACCTGTCTGACAAGAGGCCCCTATGAACAAACCTGAAATCGCCGCAAAAACCCCGTTCGCTACGGAAGTTGAAAAGGGCAAAGACTACTACTGGTGCGCCTGTGGCCTGAGCAAGACACAGCCTTTGTGCGACGGCAGCCATAAGGGTGGCAGTTTCACGCCGACCAAGTTCACGGCTGAAGAAAGCAAGACGGTTTATTTCTGCGGCTGCAAGCAAAGCAAGACCGGCGCACTTTGCGACGGCACACACAAGTCTCTTTGATTTTTTCCGAAGTACCTTCGCGGTTTGCCGCGAGGGTGAGCCGCCTGTCGGGCTTGCCACGCACCCACGGGGATGGCCTGACTGCTAACGCCTGAGCTTGGCGAAGGCGTCGGCCATCGCGCCGGACGGTTTCTGCGCCTTCTCCGTCCTGGCCGGAGTGGCGCGCACTGGAAGCACACGCCTGTCGCTCGGCAATTCGTCTGCCAGCCGCATGGTGAGCGCGATGCGCTTTCTCTGCTCGTCCACCTCCAGCACCTTGACCTTGACCACATCGCCGGTCTTTACGACCTCGTGGGGATCCTTGACATAGCGGTCGGAGAGTGCCGAGATATGCACCAGGCCGTCCTGGTGCACGCCGATGTCGACGAAGGCGCCGAAGTTGGCGACGTTGGTGATCACGCCTTCGAGCAACATGCCGGGCGTGAGATCCTTCAGGCTTTCGACGCCTTCGCGGAAGCTGGCGCTTTTGAATTCCGGACGCGGGTCACGGCCAGGCTTTTCCAATTCTTTGAGGATGTCCCGTACCGTGGGTAGTCCGAATTTCTCGTCGATGTATTTGTTCGCATCGAGAGACTTCAACAGCTTGCTGTCGCCGATCACCTCGCGGATGTCCTTCTTGATGTCGGCTAGGATGCGGAAGACCAGCGGGTAGGCTTCCGGATGCACGCTGGAGGCATCGAGCGGATTGTCTCCCAGGGATACGCGCAGGAAGCCGGCAGCCTGCTCGAAGGTCTTCTCGCCCAGACGCGGCACCTTCTTCAGCGCGGCCCGGCTGGTGAAGGGACCGTTGGCATCGCGGTGGGCGACGATGTTCGCCGCCATCGTCGTCGACAGCCCGGAGATGCGTGCGAGTAGTGGCACCGAAGCGGTATTGAGATCGACGCCGACGGCATTGACGCAGTCCTCGACCACGGCATCGAGGCTCCTGGCCAGCCGCGTTTGCGACAGGTCGTGCTGGTACTGGCCGACACCGATCGATTTGGGATCGATCTTGACCAGTTCGGCCAGCGGGTCTTGCAGGCGGCGGGCGATCGATACGGCGCCGCGCAGGGTGACGTCAAGCTCGGGGAATTCCTTGGCCGCGAGTTCCGAGGCGGAATAGACCGAGGCCCCCGCTTCGGAGACGACGATCTTGCTCATCTTCAATTCGGGATGGAGCGCGATCAGTTCGGCGGCGAGCTTGTCGGTCTCGCGCGATGCGGTGCCGTTGCCGATGCTGATCAGATCGACGCTGTGTTTCTTCGCCAGCGCCGCCAGCGACCTGAGCGAGCCGGCCCAGTCGCGGCGCGGCTCGTGCGGGAAGATAGCGCAGGTGTCGAGCAGCTTGCCGGTGGCATCGACCACCGCCACCTTGACGCCGGTGCGCAGTCCCGGATCGAGGCCGAGTGTGGTGTGCCTGCCGGCCGGCGCGGCGAGCAGGAGGTCATGCAGATTCCGGGCGAAGACGCGGATCGCCTCCTCCTCGGCGCGCTCCCGCAAGGCGCCCATCAGGTCCAGTTCGAGGTGCAGGGAAATCTTCACCATCCAGGCCCAGCGCGCCGTTTCCATGAGCCAGCGGTCGGCCGGGCGCCCCGCGTCCTTGAGGCCGAAATGGCTGGCGACGCGCAACTGGCAGGAGCTCGTCTGTGCCGGTTCCTGCAACTCTTCGGGCATCTTCAAGGCGAGCCTCAGCATGTCCTCGTTCCTGCCGCGAAACAGGGCCAGTGCGCGGTGCGAGGGGATGTCCTTGATAGCCTCGGAGTAGGCGAAATAGTCGCGGAACTTGGCGCCGGCCTCCTCCTGGCCTGCGACGACGGTGGCCACCAGGACCCCCCGGGTCTGCAATTCCTCGCGCAGGCGACCGAGCAATAGCGCATCCTCGCTGAAGCGCTCCATCAGGATCTGGCGCGCGCCTTCCAGTGCGCTCTTCACGTCGGGCACTTGCTCATTGATATAACTCGCCGCTTCCGTTTCCGGGGTGAGCATGGCGTTGCCGAGCAGTGCCTCGGCCAGGGGCAGGAGACCGGCTTCGCGGGCGATCTGTGCCTTGGTGCGGCGCTTCTGCTTGTAGGGCAGGTAGAGATCCTCCAGGCGCTGCTTGCTCTCGGCGTTGCCGATCGCGGTTTCGAGCTCGGGCGTCAGCTTGCCCTGTTCGGAGATGGCAGCGATCACCGCGATTCTTCTGTCTTCCAGTTCGCGCAGGTAGGCGAGGCGCTCTTCGAGCAGGCGCAACTGGGTGTCGTCCAGGCCGTCCGTGGCCTCCTTGCGGTAGCGGGAGATGAAGGGCACGGTGGCGCCTTCGTCGAGCAGCGCCACGGCCGCGGCGACTTGCTGCGTGCGGGCGCCGATTTCGTCGGCGATGCGTTGTTCTATGGTCGGCAGCATGGGCGTTGGCAGGGGCAGCGTGTGTGGAAAGTGAGCGGAAAACGAGGCGCGCACTATGCAGCAAGTGCCGCGGATTAACAAGGCGCGCCGGGTATAATTCTTTCCTTTCCCGCTTCAGCCCTTCGCCATCATGCCCGAGATCCTCAAGCTTGCCGGCGCCGCTGCGTTTTCCGCCGGCCGCCTGCAGCGCCTCACCGACCAGGCAAGGAGCGTCTGCCCCGGCCTCAAACGCCTTGCTGCAGCGCACTGGTATTTCATCGAACTCGCGCAGCCCATATCGGTGGAAGAAGGGCTGCGCCTGAAACGGCTGCTCGGCGCCGATGATGCGGCGGCAGTCCCCGCAGGCACGCTGTTGCTGGTCACGCCGAGGCTGGGCACGATCTCGCCCTGGTCCACGAAGGCGACCGAGCTCGCGCGTCAGTGCGGCTTCTCGGCGGTGGCGCGGATAGAGCGCGGCACGGCGATATACGCCGAAGGGAAATTCGAGCGCGCTGCGCTCATCGCAAAGTTGCACGATCGCATGACCGAGTCGGTGCTGGCCTCCCGGGAAGACGCCGATGCGCTGTTCCGCCACGTCGCGCCTCAACCCTTGCGCACCGTTGCACTCATGAAACGCGGCCGCGCCGCGCTCGTCGAGGCCAACGGCGAACTGGGATTGGCCTTGTCTCCTGATGAGATCGATTACCTTGCGGAGAGTTTTGCCAAACTTGACCGAGATCCCACCGACGTCGAACTGATGATGTTCGCACAGGCCAATTCGGAGCACTGCCGCCACAAGATCTTCAATGCCGCGTGGACCGTCGATGGCGTGGATCAGAGCGAGACCCTGTTCGGCATGATCCGCGAGACGCACAAGGCGCATCCCCAGGGAACGGTGGTGGCCTACGCCGACAATGCTGCGGTAATCAATGGCGCCGCGGTTGAGCGCTTCTATCCCGGAACCGGTGGAGAATATTTCTATCGCGAGGAAGAGACCCATATTCTCACCAAGGTCGAGACGCACAATCACCCGACGGCGATCTCGCCGTTTCCCGGCGCCGCCACCGGTTCGGGCGGCGAGATCCGCGACGAGGGCGCGACCGGTCGGGGCGCCAGGCCCAAGGCCGGTCTTTGCGGTTTCTCGGTGTCCAACCTGAATATTCCCGGCTTCAAGCAGCCCTGGGAAGACGGGCCTGGCAAATCCGCTTACGGCAAGCCGGAGCGAATCGCTTCGGCACTGGAAATCATGATCGAAGGACCGATCGGCGCGGCGGCATTCAACAACGAATTCGGCCGGCCCAATCTGGCCGGCTATTTCCGTAGTTTCGAGTTGCCGGTGGACGGCGAGATGCGCGGCTACCACAAGCCGATCATGATCGCCGGCGGCATCGGCAACATCGCCGCGGCGCACTGCTTCAAGATCAAGTTTCCGGCTGGCTCGCTGCTGATCCAGATCGGCGGCCCGGGCATGCTGATCGGTCTGGGAGGAGGTGCGGCCTCCTCGATGAGCACCGGCACGAACAGCGCCGATCTCGATTTCGCCTCGGTGCAGCGCGGCAATCCCGAGATGCAGCGGCGCGCCCAGGAGGTGATCGACCGCTGCTGGCAGATGAACGATGCCAATCCCATCCTGGCCATCCACGACGTCGGCGCCGGCGGCATCTCCAACGCCCTGCCGGAACTGGTGCATGACGCCGGCCGCGGCGCCCGCTTCGAACTGCGTGCCGTGCCCTCCGAGGAGTCAGGCATGTCGCCGCGCGAGATCTGGTCCAACGAGGCTCAGGAACGCTACGTGCTGGCGCTTGATCCCGCGCGACTGCCGGAGTTTCGCGCTCTGTGCGAGCGTGAGCGCTGTCCCTTCGCGGTGCTGGGCACGGCCAGCGAAGACGGACAACTGGTCGTCCATGACCGGCATTTCGCCAACGACGCCGTATCCATGCCGCTCGAAGTGCTGCTCGGGCGTGCGCCGCGCATGCACAGGACGGCTACCCGAGACAAGCGCGCCTTGCCGCCGCTGGATCTTTCGAACATCGATATCAAGGAGGCGGCGTTTCGGGTGCTGCGTCTGCCCAGCGTTGCCTCGAAGAGCTTCCTGATCACCATCGGCGACCGCAGCGTCGGCGGCCTCACGGCACGCGATCAGATGGTCGGTCCGTGGCAGGTGCCGGTGGCCGATTGCGCGGTGACCGCGATGGGTTTCACGACCGCCCTGGGCGAAGCCTTTGCCATCGGCGAGCGTACGCCCCTGGCCCTGATCGATGCCCCTGCCGCCGGTCGCATGGCGGTGGCCGAGGCGCTGACCAACCTGGCGGCAGCCATGGTGACCGACCTGGGCCAGGTCAAGCTCTCGGCAAACTGGATGGCCGCTGCAGGTCACGGCGCCGAAGATGCCGCGCTGTTCGATACCGTCCGCGCGGTGGCGCTGGAGTTCTGCCCGCAACTGGAACTGTCCATTCCGGTGGGCAAGGATTCCCTGTCGATGAGGACGACCTGGACGGAGAACGGTCAAGACAAGCAGGTGGTCTCGCCGCTGTCCCTGATCATCACCGCCTTCGCGCCCTGTTCCGATGTCCGCAGGACTTTGACGCCGCAATTGCGAACCGATGTCGGCGAAACGGAACTGCTCCTGATCGACCTGGGATGCGGCCTGGATCGCCTGGGCGGCTCGGCCCTGGCACAGACCTATGGCGCGACCGACAACCGCGCCCCTGATGCCGATGCGGGCCTCCTGAAGCGCTTTTTCAATGCCATCCAGCGGCTCAATGGCGATGGGCTGCTCCTCGCCTATCACGATCGCTCGGACGGAGGTTTGTTCGCCTGCATTGCCGAGATGGCTTTCGCCGGACATTGCGGGGTGTCGCTGTATCTCGACAGCCTGTGCTTCGATCCCTTGATGAACGACATCGACGGCATGGAGCGTAGCCCGGAGATCGTCGAGGGCCGCCTCTTCGACCGCCTGATTTCGGCGCTCTTCAACGAGGAACTGGGCGCCGTGCTGCAGATCCGCCGCGACGACAGGACACGGGTCATGGACTTGCTGCGCGCCGCGGATCTCGCCCACGCCACGCATTTCATCGGTTCAATCAACAATGCGGACGAAGTGCGCGTCTGGCGCAATGCCAAGAAGGCTTTTTCCGCGAGCCGAAGCGAACTGATCCGCGCCTGGTCGGAGACCGGTTATCAGATTGCCCGGTTGCGCGACGACCCGGACTGCGTTCAGGAAGAATACGACGCGCTGCTAGCCGCATCCGACCCCGGCCTCAGCGCGAGTCTCAGCTTCGCGCCGGCATCGCCCTTTGTCGCAGCCGGTGCCCGGCCGAAGATCGCGATCCTGCGGGAACAGGGCGTCAATGGCCAGGTGGAGATGGCGGCGGCTTTCGAGCGCGCCGGTTTCACGCCCTACGACGTCCATATGTCCGACCTCCAGGCCGGCCGCGTGGCGCTTGCCGATTTTCACGGTTTTGCCGCGGCGGGCGGCTTCTCCTACGGCGATGTGCTCGGGGCGGGGCAGGGCTGGGCCAAGTCGATCCTGTTCAATAGCCAACTCCGCGATCAGTTCGCCGCCTTCTTCGCGCGTCCGGACAGCTTTGCGCTGGGGGTGTGTAACGGTTGCCAGATGATGAGCCAGTTGCGCGAGATCATTCCCGGCGCGGCGGGCTGGCCGAGCTTCGAGCGGAACCGCAGCGAGCAGTTCGAGGCGCGGCTGGTGATGGTGGACATTGCCGATTCGCCTTCGCTGTTCTTGTCGAACATGGGCGGATCGCGCCTGCCGGTGGTGGTGTCGCATGGCGAGGGCCGCGCCGTGTTCCCGTCCGGGTTGCAGCCGGCTGGGGTGGTGATGCGCTATGTGGACAACGCTGGTGCCGTCGCCACGCGCTATCCCGCCAATCCGAACGGCTCGGTCGATGGCATCGCCGGCGTCACCACGGCTGACGGCCGTTTCACCATCATGATGCCGCACCCCGAGCGCATCTTCCGCAGCCAGCAGATGTCCTGGCATCCCGAGGGCTGGGGCGAAGACACGCCGTGGCTGACGATGTTCGACAATGCCCGGAAGTGGTTGCTCTGAATTGAACAGCGGCGCCTGAGTTGTCCTCAGGCGCCGCTTTATTCAACGCGACGGATGGTTTAGTTTACTTTTGCCTTGTTGCGCAGATCGAGAATGTGCTTCTCCACCATCTGCTGCTGCAGGCGCTGTGCCAACTGCGGTTTGGCCTCGTCGATCGAGGGCAGCTTCAGTTCGCGAGAGTCGTCGAGCATGATGACGTGATAACCGAAGTCACTCTTCACCGGCGTTTCCGTGAACTTGCCTTTTTCCAGCTTGGTCATGGCCTCGGAGAAGGGCTTCACGTAGCTTGACGGGGCCGCCCAGCCTAGGTCGCCGCCGCGGTCCTTGGAGCCTGGATCCTTCGATTGCTTGGCGAGGTCCTCGAACTTGTCGCCCTTCTTGAGCTTGGCGATGATGTCCGTGGCTTCCGCTTCGGTCTCGACGAGTATGTGACGCGCCTTGTATTCCTTGTCGCCGAGCTGCGCCCTGACCGTCTCGTATTCCTTCTTGATGGCGTCCTCGGAAATCGGATGGCTCTTGACGAATTCCTGCATGTAGGCGCCGATCAGCACGCTCTGGCGCGCCAGATCCATTTGGCCCTGGACATCGGATTTCTTGTCGAGACCCTTCTTCTGCGCTTCCTGGGCGAGGATCTCGCGGCGTATCAATTCCTCGCGAACCGCCTGGCGCAGTTCTTCGGAGTCGGGCCGGCCTTGCGCCGCCTGGGCGGCAACCAGGGCATCAGCACGATTCTTCGGAACGGCTTTGCCATTGACCGTGGCGATGGAATTGGCGGCGGCAGCAGCTGCCTTGCTGGTGTCCTCCTTGGCGAATGCGGGCGCGACGGCAATCAAGGTGGCAAGAACAACGACGGCGGATACTATCGGGGTGCGTTTCATCTATCTTTCCTTGCAGGTTCTGTCAGGTTTCGTCGGGGGTTTTGGCGGTTATGCTTACGGCATGAATGTCGCGCTTCATCATCGCGCCAAGCGCATCATACACCATGCGATGGCGGGCGATGGTCGGTGCTCCGGCGAACATCGGCGAGACGATGCGCATGCGGAAATGGCCGCCGCCGCTCGCGGCTCCAGCGTGACCGGCATGCAGCGCGCTTTCATCGGCGATGTCCAGACTAAGCGGCTGGAGCCGGGCCAGGCGCTCCTTCATCATCGCGACGACAGCCGCTGGAAGTCCCTCCGCGACGGTCATCGGGCGAGGCCCTCGCCATACGCGACGTGGCGCATCATTTCTTCTCCTCGACATACTTGGCCAGCATCACGCCCTGGGCGAGGACGAATGCCAGCATCAGCCCCATCCCGCCGAAAAGCTTGAAATTCACCCAGAGCGCGGTGTCGTCCTTGGCATAGACGAAGGCGATGTAGAGGTTGGCCACGCCCATGAAGCAGAAGAAGGCTATCCAGCTGGCGTTTAGCTTGGCCCAGAGCGCTTCGGGCAAGGCCATCTGGGCTTCGAGCATGGCGCGTATCAGGTTCTTTTTCAGCACCGTGGCGGAGAACAGCAGGACAGTTGCGAACGCCCAGTAGAGCACGGTCGGTTTCCACTTGATGAAGGTCTCGTCGTGCAGCAGCAGCGTCGCGCCGCCGAATACGCTGACGATCGCCAGGCTGGCCCAGAGCATGTGATCGACCTTGCGCTTCCTGAACCACATCCAGCCGATCTGGCCGAAGGTGGCGGCGATCGCGACGCCCGTGGCGACATAGATGCCGGCGAACTTGAAGGCGATGAAAAACAGCAGTACCGGGAACAGGTCGAAGAGAAATTTCATGGTTCGATTATACCGTTTAATTCTTTTCCAGCTTCAAGGAAGCGGAGTTGATGCAATAACGCAATCCGCTCGGGGCCGGTCCGTCGGGGAAAAGATGGCCGAGGTGGGCGCCGCATTGCTGGCAGAGCACTTCGGTGCGGCGCATGCCGTGGCTCTCGTCCGCTGCTTCGGCAATCTCTCCGGCGGCCGCGGAAAAGCTCGGCCAGCCGCAGCCGGAATCGTATTTGTCGGCGGATTCGAACAGCGGCGCGGCGCAGCAGACACAACGGAACACGCCCGCATCGTGGCTGTTCCAGTATTCGCCGGTGAAGGCGGGCTCGGTCCCCTTCGCGCGCGCGACCTGGTATTGCAGCGGCGTAAGCTGGGCGCGCCATTCGGCATCGGTCTTTTTCACTGCCATCGCGTTCTCCGGAAACCAACAAGTATAATCTGGCTGATGGAGATTCTCTCAGAGTGCGTGGCTGGCGTTAAGTTCATTTTCTCGGCCTGCCGGAAAGACCCGAACTGATGCGCGTCGTCGTGTTGGGGGCCGGTGTCATCGGGGTGACGACGGCGTGGTATCTGGCCGAGGCCGGCCACGAGGTCGTCGTCATCGAGCGGCAGCCGGCGGCGGCACTGGAGACCAGTTTCGCCAACGGCGGCCAGATTTCGGTCAGCCATGCCGAGCCCTGGGCCAATCCGGGCGCGCCGCTGCAAATCCTGAAATGGCTAGGGCGCGAGAATGCACCGCTGCTCTGGCGATTTTCCGCCGACCCCTGGCAGTGGATCTGGGGTCTGCGCTTTCTGCGCCACTGCACGCCGGCCCGGATGCGCGCCAACATCGTCGCCATCCTGCGTCTGGCGCTCTACAGCCGCGCCGCCTTGCAGGCGCTGCGCACCGACACCGGCATTCGTTACGACGAAGAGGTGCGGGGCATCCTCCATGTCTATTCCGATGAAAAGGTGTTTGCCCATGCCCGCCCGCAGGCGGCGCTGATGCGCGAATACGGTTGCGATCGGGTGATCAAAAGCGCCGCCGAATGCCTGGCGATAGAGCCGGCGCTGGCCGGCAGCAGGGTGAAACTGGTCGGCGGCACTTATACCGCCAGCGACGAGTCGGGCGATGCCTGCAAATTCACCGAGGCGCTGGCCGAGCGTTGCGCCAGGCGCGGCGTGCAGTTCCGCTACGGACTCGGGATCGAGAGCCTGGCCTCCGATGGCGAACGTATCAGCGGCATCCGTCTGACCGGAGGCGAACTGCTGACAGCGGATACCTATGTCGCGGCGCTGGGCAGCTACACGCCGCTCTTGCTTCGTCCGCTGGGACTGAGACTGCCGGTGTATCCGGCGAAGGGTTACTCGGCGACGATCGCTCTCGACGACGACAGTATCGCGCCTAGCGTGAGCCTGACCGACGATCAGCACCGGCTGGTCTTCTCGCGCTTGGGTGGCCGCTTGCGCGTAGCCGGCACGGCGGAGTTCGCCGGCTACGACACCAGCCTCAACGAAGCGCGCTGCGCCGCCTTGCTCGCGCGTGCCTTCACCCTGTTCCCTCGCGCCGGAAGGCGGGCCGGGGCGGAGTTCTGGGCCGGCCTGCGCCCGGCGACACCGAACAATGTGCCCTTGATCGGCATGAGCCGCTATCGCAATCTGTTCGTCAACACCGGCCATGGCACGCTCGGCTGGACCATGGCCTGCGGCTCGGGGAGACTCATGGCCGACCTCGTATCGGGACGCTTGCCGGAGATAGACGCAGCCGATTACGCCCCGTAGGAAGTGCCCTTGGGGTACGCCCCGAGCTAGGTCGGGCACGGTCCGACCTACGAGGTGGTTCCCGCGGGACGCAGCGCACTGATCAGTGCAAATGCCGCGGTGCGGCGGTCGCCTGCTCTTCGGGCATTTCAGCATGCACCGACTCGCCTTCCGGATTCGGATAGAGCGGAGCGCCGCAGTCGTCGCAGTATTCCAGCGGCAGCCGATGGTCCAGAACGATCACTTCGCCAACCCCGATCTCGCGCAGCACCGTCTCGATAACGGTGCCGCTCTCGCTGCCCTCGTCTTCGCCATCGAGCAAGGGCCAGACGGCGCCGTGGACCAGTTCTCCCGAGCCCTTGGCCATGAAGCCGATGCGGAATTCCTCCAGGCGCAGATCGTGATAAGGGGCGACCACGCAGCGTAGTTCGGCTGGCGCGATGTTGAGCGAGGTGGACAGGAAGGCCACCGAGGCACGTAGCGAGTAGGGGCGGGACAGGTGGTCGGCCTCGCGGGCCGCGGCATGATACGACTGGGGCAGCAGGAGTTCGCTGGCGCAACCGGGCAACAGGGGCCGCAGCGCTTCGCCGCCCTGGGCGCGCCAGGCCTTCAGCGCCTCGGCGCGGTCGCCGTCCTCTTCCTGCCAGCGGAACAGTGCGCTGCCGCTCGCGACGCAGACGACGCCGATCAGATAGCGCGTGTCCGAAAGGAAATTCGTGGTCTCGGGTAAGACTAACGGGTCGATGTGAAGATTTCGGCTGTGCATCGCGGCACGAGCCAGCTTGTCGGTCAGGGCCGAGGTATCGAAGTAGCTCTGCGGCAGTTGGTCGGGGCTGTAGAGAAAATCGGCGAGGCCCAGGCGCGCGTCCTGCGCGAACACGTGGGCCTGAAGCTGCACCCGGGCATTGCTCAATACCTCGGCATTGACGGCGCCCGATGGAATGGAAAAGCGCGACCAGGCGAGCAAGGGCGCCGCGAACAGCAGCAGGTCTACTTCACCGCCCTTGATCTGCCGCGATTCGCTTCTGTCCTCGATCAGGTCGGCCAGTGCGTCGTAGGCGCGATCCTGCTTGCCGTAGAGTTGGTCGAGGGCAGCGGTCAACGCCGCTTCGTCATTGTCCTTGAGCAGACGGTCGACCAGGGCGGACAGGCGGGTCTCCCAGAAAGCGTCTTCGATACGGCTGTTGGACAGGCCGAGGCCGCTTGCCAGGCGTATCAATTGCTCAATGTCGGGCGTGAGCTTGGCACGGCGGGGGGGGCGTATGCGTTTCATGGAAGCCGTGATTGTTTTCGAACCCCGCATAATATCAGGCGCCGGCTTGCCGGATAAAAATTCCGCCGATCCCGTCGGAGATGTCATTAATTGGTAACATCTGCTTTTCCTATCGATAGCAGGCCATTATGTTCGGTCGTTTCATGCCCCGAGAGGGTAAGTTTTTCGAACTGTTCAATGCTCATGCCGAGCAGATCGTCGCAGGCGGTCGCGAACTGGCGACCCTGATGAGCAAGATGGGCGCGTCGGTGACGACTGCCGAAATTTCCGCTCATGCCCAGGTCATCGACGGCATCGAGACGCGCGCCGACAAGATCACCCACGAGACCGTCGCCCTGTTGCATAAGACGTTCATCACGCCGCTCGACCGCGACAGCATTCACCAGTTGATCAGCAAGATGGACGACATTCTCGACCTGATTCAGGACGTCGCCGAATCGATGGTGCTCTACGACATCCGCAAGGTGACGCAGGAGGCGCGCCAGCTCACCGATATCTCTTTGTCATGCTGCGAGCGGGTCCGGTCGGTGGTCGCCTTGTTGCCCAACATGGAGCACGCGCAGAGCATCCTCAAAACTTGCCGGGAAATCGACCAGTTGGAGTCGGATGCCGACCGCGTCATGCGCTCGGCCATTTCGCGCCTGTTTCGCGACGAGGCGGACGTGCGCCAGTTGATCAAGCTGAAAGCGATCTACGAGCTTCTGGAAACGGTCACCGATCGTTGCGAGGACGTGGCCAACATCATCGAGGGCATCGTCCTCGAAAACTCCTGATTCCCGGGCCGGAGGATAAGGAATAGCGATGCATTCATTGCAGATCGGTCTCTGGGTCGTCGTCGTGCTGGTGGCGCTGGCGCTGCTGTTCGATTTCATCAACGGCTTTCATGATGCCGCCAATTCCATCGCCACCGTCGTTTCCACCGGCGTGCTGAAGCCGCAACAGGCGGTGGCCTTCGCCGCCGTATTCAATGTCATCGCACTTTTCGTCTTCCAGCTCAAGGTGGCCACGACGATCGGCAAAGGCACCATCGATCCCGCCATCGTCGATCATTATGTGGTGTTCGGCGCGCTGGTCGGCGCCATCGCCTGGAATCTGATCACCTGGTATTACGGCCTTCCTTCCAGTTCCTCGCATGCGCTGATCGGCGGCCTGGTCGGTGCCGGCGTCGCCAAGTCGGGCAGCGGCGCCCTGGTCTGGTCGGGCGTGGGCAAGACCGTCGCCTTCATCCTGATCTCGCCGCTCCTGGGCTTTCTGCTCGGCTCGGTGCTGATGATCGCGGTGTCCTGGCTGTTCTTTCGCTCGACGCCGGCGAAGGTCGACCGCTGGTTTCGCCGCTTGCAGCTGGTATCGGCGTCGCTCTATAGCCTCGGCCACGGCGGCAACGATGCGCAGAAGACCATGGGCATCATCTGGATGCTCCTGATGGCCACTGGCATCACGGCAACGGACGGACCGATGCCGATCTGGGTGATCGTCTGCTGCTATCTGGCGATGGGTCTGGGCACCCTGTTCGGCGGCTGGCGGATCGTCAAGACCATGGGCCAGAAGATCACCAAGTTGAAACCCGTCGGCGGCTTCTGCGCCGAGACCGGCGGCGCCATCACCCTGTTCCTGGCCACTGCCATGGGCATTCCGGTATCGACCACGCACACCATCACCGGCGCCATCGTCGGCGTCGGGTCTACCTCTGGCCGGCGCAATGTCCGCTGGGGCGTGGCCGGCAGCATCGTCTGGGCATGGATCTTCACCATCCCGGCCAGTGCCCTGATCGCGGCCGCGGCGTGGTGGCTGGGTACGCTGGTACTCTGATCGCCGCCATGACCATCGTCTTTGTCATCCGTGGCGAGTTCATCCAGCTCGATCATCTGCTCAAGGCCACCGGTCTGGTTGCCTCCGGCGGCGCCGCGCATGCCGAGGTCGATCTCGGCCGGGTAGAGGTGGATGGGAAAGTGGAAAGCCGCAAGCGTGCCAAACTCCGCCCCGGGCAGCGAGTGACTTATGCCGGGCAGGTGGTGGACCTTTGCGCAGGCGCCCCCGCCTCGGCGCTAGCGCCCCCCGATTGATTTTTGCAAGACGGTTTCATAGTCGGAGGCAATATGTTCAAAAGCGCGCTTCAGCTCGTCCTAGCGCTGTTCCTCTTCCTGCTCACGGCAGCCAGCGCCCTGGCCCAGCGTGCGGAACGCGTCGAAGGCGCCCCGGACGGACCGCGCTACGCGGTGGACCCCTACTGGCCCAAGCCCTTGCCCAACAACTGGATACTCGGTCAGGTCGCCGGCATCGCGACCGACCCGGCGGGCCAGATCTGGATCATTCACCGCCCCGGGACGATCACCGATGACGAGCGCGGTGCGACGCTCACCCCGCGCCGATCGAAGTGCTGTAGCGCGGCACCGCCGGTTCTGGTATTCGATCGCGAGGGCAACCTGCTGCGATCATGGGGCGGTCCCGGATCGGGCTATGACTGGCCGAAGAACGAACATGGCATCTATGTGGATCCCACCGGCCGGGTCTGGGTCGGCGGCAATGGGACGACCGACCACATGCTGCTCAAATTCACCGCCGATGGAAAATTTCTGCTGCAGATCGGCACGCCGGGAATGAGTCTGGGCAGCAACGCGCATGATCAACTCGGTCGGCCGGCGCACATGGAAATGGATGCCGCGGCCAATGAACTCTACGTGGCTGACGGCTACCAGAACCGGCGGGTGATCGTCTTCGATGCAACGACCGGGGCCTACAAGCGCCACTGGGGCGCTTATGGCCATCAGCCCGACGACAGCAAGATCCCAGACTACAACCCCGAGTCGCCGCAGTTCGGCAATCCGGTGCATTGCGTTCGCCTGACCCGCGACAATTTGCTATACGTTTGCGATCGCATGAACAACCGGATCCAGGTGTTCCGAAAGAACGGGGAGTTCGTGCGCCAGATCGTTCTCGAACCCGCTACCCGGGGATCCGGTTCGACGTGGGATATGATTCCCTCGGAAGATCCGGGCCAGCGCTACCTGCTGGTGGCCGACGGCACCAACAACGAGGTGCACATCGTGCAGCGCGAAACCGGCGAGCGCCTGGGTTCGTTCGGCCGGCCCGGAAGGCAGGCCGGCGATTTCCATTGGGTCCACAACATCGCGGTGGATCGCGAAGGCAGCGTCTACACCGCCGAGGTGGATACCGGCAAGCGAGTCCAGCGCTTCAGGCGCGTAGACTAGCAGGCAGCGATAAACACCCGGGCGAAAAAATCTGACGTCGGCCACCCCGCTTCCGCGCACATGGGGCCGTGAATTGCCGCGCGGCGGTCCTGCAGGACGCAGGACCGCCGCGCTTCATGCTTAGGCCGGTACCGTGTCCGCCGCTTCCTTGAACTCGGGGATCTTGTCGAAGTTCATGTAGCGGTAGATGTCGGCAGAACTCTTGGCGAGCACGCTGATGTTGGCCATGTATTCGGCTACCGTCGGTATCTTGCCGAGCAGTGCGCAGACCGAGGCGAGTTCCGCAGAGCCCAGATAAACCTGGGTGTCCAGGCCCAGACGATTGGGGAAATTGCGCGTCGAGGTGGACATCGCCGTCGAGCCCTTCTTGATCGATGCCTGGTTGCCCATACACAGCGAGCAGCCGGGCATTTCCAAGCGCGCGCCGGTGCCGCCGAGGACGGCGTAGTGGCCTTCCTCGGAGAGCAGCTTTTGGTCCATCTTGGTCGGCGGCGCGATCCACAGGCGGACCGGCAGGTCGGTCTTGCCTTCGAGGAGCTTGCTTGCTGCGCGGAAGTGGCCGATGTTGGTCATGCAACTGCCGACGAAGACCTCGTCGATCTTCGTCCCGGAGACATCCGAAAGGAACTTGACGTCGTCCGGGTCGTTCGGACAGGCGACGATGGGTTCCTTGATTTCGGCCAGGTCGATCTCGATGACGCTGGCGTATTCCGCGTCGGCATCCGGGGCCAGGAGTTCCGGCTTGGCGATCCAGGCTTCCATTGCCTTGATGCGCCGGCCTAGCGTGCGTTTGTCTTCGTAGCCGGTGGCAATCAGCCACTTCAGCAGCGTGATGTTCGAGTTCAGATACTCGATAATGGGCTCTCGGTCGAGACGCACCGTGCACCCGGCGGCGGAGCGCTCGGCAGAGGCGTCCGACAACTCGAAAGCCTGCTCGACCTTGAGTTTCGGCAAGCCCTCGATCTCCAGGACTTTGCCGGAGAAGGCGTTGATCTTGCCCTTCTTCTCGACGGTCAGGAGACCCGCCTTGATGGCATAAAGCGGGATGGCATTGACCAAGTCGCGCAGCGTGATGCCGGGCTGCATCTCGCCCTTGAAGCGCACCAGGATGGATTCCGGCATGTCGAGCGGCATCACTCCGGTGGCGGCGGCGAAGGCGACCAGGCCAGAGCCCGCCGGGAAGGAAATGCCGATCGGGAAGCGGGTGTGGGAGTCGCCGCCGGTGCCGACGGTATCGGGCAGCAGCATGCGGTTCAGCCATGAATGGATGATGCCGTCGCCCGGGCGCAGGGAGACGCCGCCGCGCGTGGCCATGAAGGCCGGCAGTTCGTGGTGCATCTTGACGTCGACCGGCTTGGGGTAGGCGGCGGTGTGGCAGAAGGACTGCATCACCAGGTCGGCGGAGAAGCCCAGGCAGGCCAGATCCTTCAGTTCATCGCGGGTCATCGGCCCGGTGGTGTCCTGGGAGCCCACGGCACTCATCTTCGGCTCGCAATAGCTGCCGGGGCGGACGCCGCGGCCGGCGGGCAGGCCGCAGGCGCGACCGACCATCTTCTGCGCCAGCGTGAATCCGCGTCCCGAGTCCTTCGGGTTCTGCGGCAGGCGGAACAGGGTCGACGCGGGAAGACCCAGCGCTTCGCGCGCCTTGCCGGTGAGGCCGCGGCCGATGATCAACGGGATGCGACCGCCGGCGCGCACTTCGTCGAAGAGTACGGCCGACTTGACTTCGAACTCGGCGATCAGTGTGCCGTTCTTGTAGGCGCGGCCTTCATAGGGACGCAACTCGACGACGTCGCCGGTCTCCATCTTCGAGACGTCGAGTTCGATGGGCAGCGCGCCAGCATCTTCCATGGTGTTGAAGAAGATCGGCGCGATCTTGGCGCCGAGGCAGAAGCCGCCATAGCGCTTGTTCGGCACGAAGGGGATATCCGCACCGGTATACCAGAGCACTGAATTGGTCGCGGACTTTCTCGATGAACCGGTGCCGACGACGTCGCCGACATAGGCGATCGGATGGCCTTTCTTCTTCAATTCGACGATCTGCGCAAGCGGCTTGTCGGCCACGCCGGGCCGCGGGTTCTTCAGCATCGCCAGGGCGTGCAGCGGAATGTCGGGGCGGCTCCAGGCATCCGGCGCGGGAGAGAGATCGTCGGTATTGGTTTCGCCGGGAACCTTGAAGACGGTCACGGTAACGGACTTCGGCACTTCCGGGTGGGAGATGAACCACTCGGCATCGGCCCAGGATTGCAGCACTTGTTTGGCGTGGACGTTGCCTTTGTCTGCCTTTTCCTTGACGTCATGAAAGGCATCGAAGATCAGCAGGGTTTTGGACAGGCCGGCGGCGGCGATCGGGCCGGTCAGTTTGTCGTCGAGCAGTTCGATCAGCGGCTGGACGTTGTAGCCGCCGAGCATGGTGCCGAGGAGCTCGGTGGCCCGTTCACGGGTAATCAGCGGGCAGGCTTCGCGGCCCAGAGCCACGGCGGCGAGGTAGGAGGCCTTGACCTTGGCGGCATCATCGACGCCGGCGGGCACGCGGTAGGTGATCAGATCGAGCAGGAATGCCTCTTCACCTTTCGGCGGCTGCTTCAGCAGTTCGATCAGGTCCGCAGTCTGCGCGGCGGACAAGGGCAGCGGCGGGATGCCGAGGGAAGCGCGTTCGGCGGCATGTTGGCGGTAAGCGACTAGCATGGCGAAATCCTTTTCTTGAAGTTCGATTACTGAAAAAATCTTGACTGTGCTTGCCCGGGCAGCTCCATGCCCATGGCATGGGCTCTCTGGAGCAGTTCCCAATAGTAGCGATAGGAGGCGCGATCGTGCAGCTTGGCCTTCTGCTGGATCGGGCCCCAGTCGGCGTCCTGGGCGGCTTGCAGGATCTCGGCCGCTTCAGTCACCTCGGTGAAATCCGGCCTCATCGCCTCGACGATGACGCGAATCTGGTTCGGGTGGATGCTCCACATGCGTAGATATCCGAACTCCTGGCGCGCGCGCCGGGCATCCTCGAAGACGATGGAAATATCGCGTAGCTCGACGCTGACATTGTGCGTCGGCACCACGCCATTGCCCAATGCCGCCGCTGCGACGGCGCACTTGGCGCGCACGATCAGGGGGTGCTCGAACTGCCCGGGGCTCTTCATGGCGCTGGCGGGAATCGCGCCGTGATGGCTTGATACGAAATCCATCAGGCCGAAGTCGAGCGACTCGACACCGGGCAGGCTGGCGATCCGCCAGGCTTCGTACAGGGCACCGGGGGTCTCGATGAGCACATGGACGGGTATCGTGCGGCTGACGCCGTGGCGTTGGCAGGCATCGGCCAAAGCGGAGATCTGCAGCAGCGCATCGTCGGCGCCGCCGACCTTGGGCAGCACGATGTAGGCCAGCCGTTCCCCGGCGCCCGCGACGATGATCTCGAGATCGTCCCGCCAGTGCGGGTGGGTGATGTCGTGGATGCGGGCGCCGACACGGCCGTGCCGATTTTCGGCGGAGTTGATTTGCGCAGCGACCATGGCCGCATGTGCGCCTTCCTGGCCGGGGGCAGCCCCGTCCTCGCAATCGCAACTGATATCGAATATCGGACCCAGCTCATGCTGCAACTGGAGCGCCTTGGCAATCAGCTTTTCGCTGCCGGCGTAATGTTCGCAGGCAGCCAGCGCGGGGAAGGGCTTGCCGCCCAGGTAAAGCACGGCGGCGGGATGGAGGCGCGATCTCGTTGCCATAATCCCGCGCGCCGTTCCTGTCAGCCGAGCAGGTGCTTGACGCCGTCGCGCTCTTCCGACAGTTCCTTGAGCGTGAAGTCCATGCGCTCGCGGCTGAAGGCATCGATTTCGAGTCCCTTGACCATCTCGTACTTGCCGTTGGCGCAGATGCAGGGGAAACCGTAGATCATGCCTTCGGGAATGCCGTAGGATCCGTCGGAGCAGATGCCCATGGTCACCCACTGGCCGTTGCTGCCCAGCGTCCAGTCGCGAATGTGGCCGATTGCCGCATTGGCGGCGGAGGCGGCGGAAGACAGGCCGCGCGCCTCGATGATCGCGGCGCCGCGCTTGCCGACGGTGGGGATGAAGGTATCGCGATACCAGGTTTGGTCATTGACCATGGCCACGGCATTCTGTCCGGCGATCGTGGCGAAGCGGATATCCGGATACATGGTCGGGGAATGGTTGCCCCAGACGGCGATCTTCTCGATCTCGGTCACTGCGTGGCCGGTGCGCGTTGCCAGTTGCGACAGGGCGCGGTTGTGGTCGAGACGCATCATCGAGGTGAAGTTGGCACGCGGCAGGTCCGGTGCGGAATTCATGGCGATCAGGGCATTGGTATTGGCAGGGTTGCCGACCACCAGCACTTTGATGTCGCGGGCGGCGACTTCATTGATGGCGCGGCCCTGGACGGTGAAAATGGCTCCGTTGGCTTCGAGCAGGTCCTTGCGCTCCATGCCCTTGCTGCGCGGCCGGGCGCCGACCAAAAGGGCGACGTTGGCATCCTTGAAGGCGACTTTCGGATCGTCGCTCTGGACGACGCCGGCGAGCAGCGGAAAGGCGCAGTCCTCCAGTTCCATGACCACACCCTTCAGGGCGGGCAGGGATGGCGTGATTTCGAGCAATTGCAGAATGACCGGCTGGTCAGGGCCGAGCATCTCGCCGCTGGCGATGCGGAACAACAAGCTATATCCGATTTGTCCGGCGGCGCCGGTGACGGTTACACGAACTGGGGCTTTGGCCATGATTGGCTCCTGAGTCAGAGAAAAAGCGGCATTCAAGCCGTCTTGCGATGGTGCAACCGCTTTATGCGCTGCGGCATGCGGGGCGACAAGGACTTGAGATATCGTTGGATGGTAAATCGATTTTTCGCACCATGTCAATAGTTATCTTATGTCTTATATAAGACATAAGAATTACTATGGACGTCGCCGATGTTTTATGGTGAAATCCGTTCATGCTTCAGGAAACCCCTGCCTCGCCGACCTTCAGTCCGCTTTATCGTCAGATCAAGAGCCTGATTTTGCAAGGCTTGGCCTCCGGCGAGTGGCGGCCCGGCGGCGCCATCCCGAGCGAAAACGAACTGGCCTCCCGATTCGGCGTGAGTCAGGGCACGGTGCGCAAGGCGATCGACGAAATGGCGGCGGAAAACCTGCTGGTGCGGCGCCAAGGCAAGGGGACTTATGTTGCCTCGCACAACGACGATGACCCGCGCCTGATCTTCCGCTTCCTGCGCCTGGTGCCAGAAAACGGCACGCTCGAGGCGTCGCAGAGCGAGCCGCTGGAATGCTGGCACGCCAAGGCCGGACAGGAAGCTGCGCGCACTCTGGGAATCCGGCTGGCCGCGCCGATCACCATCATCCGCCGGTTGCTCAGGTTCGGCACCAAGCCCGTCGTGATAGAAGAAATCTACCTTCCCGGCGAAACCTTCTCCGGACTGACCCTGGAAGCCCTGCAGGAATACCAGGGTTCTTTCTATGGTCTGCTCGAGACTCGTTTCGGCGTGCGCATGATCCGCGCCGAGGAACGCCTGCGAGCGGTGGCGGCCGACCGCAGCAGTGCGCTGCTGCTCAACGTCGCCGAAGGCTCGCCGCTGCTTTCGGTGGAACGCGTCAGCTTCACCTATGGCGATCGGCCGGTAGAATGGCGCCGCGGTCTGTATTCGACCGCGGATCATTATTATCAGAATGATCTCTCTTGATTTGAGATAGGTCAGAATGGCGAGGGGCGGCACAGGTATAGTTGCATATGCTTTTTTTATGGCGGCAAAACGCCGCGAATGATGGAGTGATAAACCAAAATGCTAGCGAAAAAGCGACCGAAATATCTCAACCTGATCCAGATCAGGCTGCCCCCCGCGGGTATCGCCTCGATCATGCACCGCATCAGCGGTGCCGGACTGTTCCTGATTCTGCCGCTATTGATCTATCTGTTGCAACTTTCCCTCGGTACGCCCCAGGACTTCGCGACTTTCAAGGCGGTGGCCGATCATCCGCTGGTCAAGTTGTTCCTGATCGTCGTGCTCTGGGGTTTCGTGCACCACTTTTTCATGGGCATCCGCATCCTGCTGATTGACATCCATATCGGTGTCGATCTGCCGGCCGCGCGGGCGAGTGCCGTGTTGGTGACCGCCGTCGGCGTTCTGCTGACGGCGATATTGGGAGTCAAGTTATGGTGAAGCGTATCGTCGTTGGCGCCCATTACGGGCTGGTGGACTGGCTGGCGCAACGCATCACGGCCCTGGTGATGCTCGCCTATACCCTGATCCTGGTGGTCAGCCTGCTGGCCGGACCGGCGCCATCGCAGGAAAGTTGGCGAACGCTGATGTCCGGCACGGGGATGCGCTATGCGAGCTTCCTGTGCATACTCAGCCTTTGCTATCACGCCTGGGTCGGCGTGCGCGACATCTGGATGGACTATGTCCAGCCCGTGGGTATCCGTCTGCTGATGCATACCCTGACGCTGATGGCGTTGATCGGTTATGCCGGGTGGACGACCCAGATTCTGTGGAGACTGTAAGCGTGAACCAAATTACGATTCGAAAATTCGATGCGATCATCGTTGGCGCCGGCGGAGCCGGCTTGCGTGCCGCGATTCAACTGTCCGAGTCCGGCCTCAAGACTGCGGTGATTTCCAAGGTATTCCCGACCCGCTCGCATACCGTGGCGGCACAGGGCGGGGTCGCGGCATCGCTGGGCAATTCCGAAGAAGACAGCTGGCAATGGCACATGTATGACACCGTCAAGGGTTCCGACTGGCTCGGCGACCAGGACGCGATCGAGTTCATGTGCCGCAAGGCGAACGAGGTCGTGGTCGAACTGGAACATTACGGCATGCCCTTCGACCGCCTCGACAACGGCAAGATCTATCAGCGTCCGTTCGGCGGTCACATGTCGAACTTCGGCGAGAAGCCGGTACGCCGCGCCTGCGCCGCCGCCGACCGCACCGGCCACGCCATGCTGCACGCCATGTACCAGCGCAACGTCAAGGCGAACACGCAATTCTTCGTCGAATGGATGGCGCTCGACATGATCCGCGCTGCCGACGGCCAGGTGCTGGGCGTCACCGCGATGGAAATGGAGACCGGCGAAGTCGTGATGTTCCAGGCCAAGGCGACGCTGTTCGCTACCGGCGGCGCCGGCCGCATCTACTATTCCTCAACGAATGCCTTCATCAACACCGGCGACGGCCTGGGGATGGCGGCGCGCGCCGGGATTCCCCTGGAGGACATGGAATTCTGGCAGTTCCACCCGACCGGGGTGGCCGGCGCCGGCGTGCTGATCACCGAGGGCGTCCGCGGCGAAGGCGGCATCCTCAGGAACAGCACGGGGGAACGTTTCATGGAGCGCTATGCGCCCAATGCCAAGGACCTCGCTTCGCGCGACGTGGTCTCGCGGGCGATGGCCACCGAGATCAAGGAAGGTCGGGGCTGCGGGCCGAACAAGGACTACCTGCTGCTCGACCTGACCCATCTCGATCCCAAGACCATCATGCAGCGCCTGCCGGGCATCCGGGACATCTCCATCCAGTTCGCCGGCAGCGATCCGATCAAGGAGCCGATTCCGGTGGTGCCGACGGCCCACTACATGATGGGTGGGATTCCGACCAATTATCACGGCCAGGTGGTGGTCTCCCAGGACGGTCGGCACGACGTCGTCGTGCCCGGTTTCTACGCCGCCGGCGAGTGCGCCTGCGCCTCGGTGCATGGCGCCAACCGGCTGGGCACCAACTCGCTGCTCGACCTGCTGGTTTTCGGCAAGTCCGCCGGGGAAGCCATGGTCCTGGACATCAAGGCCATGCCCGCCGCGCACCGGGAACTGGCCCAGGACGCCTTCGACCAGACCCGGGCGCGCCTGGCGCGGCTGGAGAGCCAGAAGAACGGAGCCAACGTCCATGAGACCGGACTGGCGATGCGCCGCGTCATGCAGGACCATTGCGGCGTCTTCCGTTTCCCCGACATGCTCAGTCAGGGCGTGGCGAAAATCCTCGAGGTCGAAGCGCAGGTGCGGATCACCGAGGTCAAAGACAAGTCGCAGGTATTCAATACCGCGCGCCTCGAGGCGCTCGAACTGGACAACCTGATCGAGGTGGCCAAGGCGACCATGGTTTCCGCCGAGGCCCGCAGGGAGTCGCGTGGCGCCCAGGCACGCGAGGATTATCCCGGCCGCGACGACGTCAACTGGCTCAAGCACACCCTGTGGCATCGCGAGGGCAGCCGCCTCGAATACAAACCGGTGCAGATGAAGCCGCTGTCGGTCGACAGCATCGAACTCAAGACTCGCGTGTATTAAGGGAGCAACGCATGGCCACCTTGCAATTCAAGATCTATCGCTACGATCCGGACAAGGACGAGAAGCCTTACATGGAGGAAGTCACGGTAGAGCGCGATGAAACCGATCGCAAGCTGCTCGACGTCCTGGTGAAGCTGAAGTACAAGGACGATACGATCGCCTTCCGTCGTTCCTGCCGCGAAGGGGTGTGCGGCTCGGATGCCATGAACATCAACGGCAAGAACGGTCTGGCCTGTCTTGCCGACATCGACGACCTGAAGCAGCCGATCGTGCTCCGGCCGCTGCCCGGCTTGCCGGTGATCCGCGACCTGATCGTCGACATGACGCAGTTCTTCAAGCAGTATCACTCGATCAAGCCTTATCTGATCAACAACGATCACCCGCCCGAGCGGGAGCGCTTGCAGTCTCCGGAGGACAGAGAGGAGCTCAACGGCCTCTACGAATGCATCCTGTGCGCCTGCTGCTCGACCACCTGCCCGTCGTTCTGGTGGAACCCCGACAAGTTCGTCGGACCGGCGGGCCTTCTGGCCGCCTACCGGTTCATCGCCGACACCCGCGACGAAGCGACCAATGAGCGTCTCGACAACCTCGACGATCCGTACCGGCTGTTCCGTTGCCATACCATCATGAGCTGCGTCGATGCCTGCCCGAAGGGGCTCAATCCGACCAAGGCCATCGGCAAGATCAAGGATCTGATGGTGCGCCGTCTGATATGACCCGGGCAGCGCTACTGAACCGCCTGCGCTGGCATTCCCGGCGCGGCCTGCTGGAACTGGATCTGGTGCTGGAGCGTTTCTGGCTGCGTCATGGCGAGACCATGAGCCTTGATCAGGCTGCGGCGCTGGAGCAGGTGTTGGAACTGGAAGAAAGTGATTTGTGGGATGTGATCAGCGGCCGCCGGAACATCGATCTGCCGTCGTTGCAGCCCATGATAGAACTGTTGCGAGAAGTTTGAAGCCGCCGCCAGGCGGGCCTATTTTGACTTTGACAGAGGGCACCAGCCATGAACACGCAAAAGAATGCGACTCTCACGCTCGACGGCAAGACTGTCGAATTCCCGGTCCATAGCGGCACCATCGGCCCCGATGTGGTCGATATCCGCAGCCTCTACGGCAAGACCGGCGCCTTCACTTTCGACCCCGGCTTCATGTCCACGGGCAGTTGCATGTCGGCGATCACCTATATCGACGGCGACAAGGGCGAACTGCTCTATCGCGGCTACCCGATCGAACAGTTGGCCGAGCATTGCGACTTCATGGAGGTCTGCCAGCTGCTGCTGCGCGGCGAACTGCCGACCGCCGACGAGAAGGCCGAATTCGTCACTGTCATCAAGAATCATACGATGGTGCATGAGCAGCTCACCCGCTTCTACCAGGGCTTCCGTCGCGACGCGCATCCGATGGCGGTGATGGTCGGGGTGGTCGGCGCGCTCTCCGCCTTCTATCACGATTCGATGGACATCACAGACCAGCAACACCGCGACGTCTCGGCCTATCGCCTGATCGCCAAGATGCCGACCATCGCGGCCATGGCCTACAAGTACGGCGTCGGTCAGCCCTTCATGTACCCGCGCAACGACCTCGACTACGCCGGCAACTTCCTGCACATGATGTTCGCCACGCCCTGCGAGACCTACAAACCGAACCCGGTGCTCTCCCGTGCCCTGGATCGCATCCTGATCCTCCACGCCGACCACGAGCAGAACGCCTCGACCTCGACGGTGCGCCTGGCCGGTTCCTCGGGCGCCAATCCCTTCGCCTGCATCTCGGCCGGCATCGCCTGCCTCTGGGGCCCGGCGCACGGCGGCGCCAACGAAGCCTGCCTGAAGATGCTGCAGGAAATCGGCGATGTTTCCCGCGTCGGCGAGTACATCAAGCGCGCCAAGGACAAGAACGACACCTTCAAGCTGATGGGTTTCGGCCACCGCGTCTACAAGAATTTCGATCCGCGCGCCAAGCTGATGCGCGAGACCTGCCGGGAGGTCCTGAACGAACTGGGCCTGAACGACGATCCGCTGTTCAAGCTGGCGCTCGCGCTGGAGAAGATCGCGCTGGAAGACGAATATTTCGTCGAGAAGAAACTCTATCCCAACGTCGATTTCTACTCCGGCATCGTCCAGCACGCCCTGGGGATTCCGACCCAGCTATTCACCGGAATCTTCGCGCTGGCGCGCACCGTCGGCTGGATCGCGCAATGGAACGAGATGATTTCCGATCCCGAACAGAAGATCGGCCGCCCGCGCCAGCTATACGTCGGCGCCACCCGCCGCGACGTGATGCCGGTGGACAAGCGCTGACAGCGATGGTGTCTCGACGATGAAGACGATGCTTGCAAATTCGTATCTCTACGGAGCCAACGCACCCTTCATCGAGGACCTCTACGAGACCTACCTCGACAATCCGGGCGCGGTGACGCCCGCCTGGCGGGACTATTTCGACAGGCTGCAGAACCTGCCCGGCGCCGGCAATGCCGCCGCGCTCGATGTCGCTCATGGTCCGATCATCGCTTCCTTCGCGCAACGCGCCAAGCAGGGAACGCTGCGCGCGCTGCCCGCATCGGCGGTCGACGGGCGGCAGATCAAAGTAATGCAGTTGATCAACGCCTACCGTTTCCTGGGCAACCGCTGGGCCCAACTCGATCCCCTGAAGCGTACCGAGCGGCCGGCCATCGCCGAACTCGATCCGGCCTACTACGGTTTTACCGAAGCCGATCTGGGCGCCACATTCAGCACCGGATCCTTCGCCTTCGGACCCGAGCAGGGCAGCCTGCGCGAGATTCTCGAGGCGCTGCGCCAGACATACTGCGGCACCATCGGCGCCGAGTACATGTACTTGAGCAACATCGCCCACAAGCGCTGGATCCAGGCCCGGCTCGAACCGCTGCGCGCGACGCCTAACTGTTCCCCGGAGCAGAAGAAGCGCCTGCTCGAACGGCTGACCGCCGCCGAGACGCTGGAACGCTATCTGCACACCAAGTACGTCGGCCAGAAGCGCTTCTCGCTCGAGGGCGGCGAGTCGACCATCGTCGCCATGGACGAACTGGTGCGCGAAGCCGGCGCCAACGGCGTTCAGGAGATCGTCATCGGCATGGCCCACCGCGGCCGCTTGAATGTCCTGGTCAACACCCTGGGCAAGTCGCCGGAGGATCTGTTCTCGGAATTCGAGGGCCAGCATGCCGACGAACTGTCCTCGGGCGACGTCAAGTATCACAAGGGCTTTTCTTCCAACCTCGCGACGCCGGGCGGCGCGGTGCATCTCACGCTGGCCTTCAATCCTTCGCACCTGGAAATCGTGAACCCCGTCGTCGAGGGCTCGGTCTACGCCCGCCAGCGCCGCCGCCATGACCAGACCGGCGCCCAGGTTTTGCCGGTCCTGATTCATGGCGATGCCGCAGTGGCGGGACAAGGCGTCATCCAGGAGGTATTGAACTTCTCCCAGACGCGCGGCTTCGGCACCGGCGGTACGGTGCATATCGTGGTCAACAACCAGATCGGTTTCACCACTTCCGATCCGCGCGATTACCGTTCTTCCCTTTATTGCACCGACATCTTCAAGATGGTCGAGGCGCCGATCTTCCACGTCAATGGCGACGATCCCGAAGCCGTTGCGCTGGTGACCAAGATCGCGATGGATTTCCGCAAGGAATTCAAGATCGACGTGGTCATCGATCTGATCTGCTTCCGCAAGCTCGGCCACAACGAGCAGGACGAGCCGATGGTGACGCAGCCTCTGATGTACAAGAAGGTGGCCGCCCATCCCGGCACGCGCCGGCTCTATGCCGACAAACTGCTGGCCCAAGGCATACTCGAGCGCGACGAACCGGAGCAGATGATCAAGGACTACCGCGCCGCGCTCGATCGCGGCGAATTGCTCTACAACCCCGTGCTGTCGAATTATCAGCAGCAGTTTTCGGTGGACTGGACGCCCTTCGTCGGCCAGAAGTACAGCGACGAGTGCGCCAGCCATGTGCCGCTGGCCGATCTCAAGAGGCTGGCCGAACGTCTCAGCGACATCCCCGCCAACTTCACCCTGCAATCCCGGGTGCAGAAGATCATCGAGGACCGGCGATCGATGGGGCGGGGCAAGCTGCCGCTCGACTGGGGCATGGGCGAGACACTGGCCTACGCCACCTTGCTGGTGGAAGGTTACGCCGTGCGTGTCTCCGGCGAGGACAGCGCCCGCGGCACCTTCTTCCACCGTCATGCCGTGCTCCACGATCAGAATCGCGAGCGCTGGGATGACGGCACCTGGTTACCGTTGCAGCACATCCAGGAAAAACAGGCGGCGTTCATCGTCATCGACTCGGTGCTCTCCGAGGAGGGCGTACTCGGTTTCGAATACGGCTATTCGACCGCGGAGCCGAACGAGTTGGTGGTCTGGGAGGCGCAGTTCGGCGACTTCGCCAACGGCGCCCAGGTCGTCATCGACCAGTTCATCAGTTCGGGCGAGGCCAAATGGGGCAGGCTTACCGGCCTGGTGATGCTGCTGCCGCACGGCTACGAGGGTCAGGGACCGGAGCACTCCTCGGCGCGCCTGGAGCGCTATCTTCAGCTTTGCGCGGAACAGAACATGCAGGTCTGCGTGCCGACCACCCCGGCGCAGATCTATCATCTGCTACGCCGCCAGATGCTGCGCAAGATCAGGAAGCCCCTGATCGTCATGACGCCGAAGTCGCTGTTGCGCCACAAGGATGCGGTCTCTTCGCTCGACGAACTGGCCCGGGGGAAGTTCCAGACGGTCATCGGCGAGGTCGATGAACTCGATGCGAAGAAGGTCAAGCGCATCATCATCTGTTCCGGCAAGATCTATTTCGAGTTGCTCGCGGCGCGGCGCGAGAAGCAGCGCACTGATTGCGCCCTGTTGCGTGTCGAGCAGCTCTATCCCTTCCCGGACAAGGTTTTTGCCGCCGAAATGAAGAAGTACGCCGCTGCACGCGATGTCGTCTGGTGCCAGGAAGAGCCGCAGAACCAGGGCGCCTGGTACGCTACCCGCCATCACTTCAGCCGCGGCCTGCGCGATGCGCAGAAACTGCATGTGGTCGCCCGTCCCGCCTCTGCGTCGCCGGCGGTCGGCTACTACGCCAAACACAATGCCCAGCAGAAGGCCATTATCGATGGTGCATTCGGCAAGCTTACGGCACCGGAATAGGAGCCCCCATGTTGATTGAAGTCAAAGTCCCGCAACTGTCCGAATCGGTTGCGGAAGCGACCCTCGTCAGCTGGCACAAGAGAGCGGGCGAGTCGGTCGCGCGCGACGAGAACCTGATCGACATAGAAACCGACAAGGTGGTCCTCGAGTTGCCGGCCCCGGCGGCCGGCGTCATCACCAAGATCGTCAAGGACGACGGCGCCACCGTGGTCAGCGGCGAAGTGATCGCGCTGATCGATACCGAGGCGGCCAAGGATACCGCGGCTGCCTCGGTAGCCTCGGCAACAGGCGGAGCGGCCGCTCCCGCCGGCTCTTCGGAGGTCAAGGAAACGCCGCAGGTGATGCCGGCGGCACGCAGGATCATGGCGGAGAAAGGCATCGCTGCCGCAGAAATCGCCGGCACCGGCCGCGGCGGCCGGATCACCAAGGGCGATGCCCTGGGCGTGGCGGCTCCGGCCGCAGCACCGAGCACTATGCCTCTTCCCGCTGCTCCGGTTGCAGCCCGGCCGGCGCTGACCCAGCCGCTGGCGGTGAATATCGACGCCGTGCTCGGCGATCGCCTGGAGCAGCGCGTGCCGATGAGCCGCCTGCGCGCCCGCATCGCCGAACGTTTACTGCAGTCCCAGGCGCAGAACGCCATCCTGACCACCTTCAATGAGGTCAACATGGCGCCGGTGATGGAAATGCGCAAAAAATACGCCGAGCGCTTCGAAAAGGAGCACGGCGTGCGCTTAGGCTTCATGTCCTTCTTCGTCAAGGCCGTGGTCGCAGCGCTGAAAAAATATCCGGTGCTGAACGCCTCGGTCGACGGCAACGACATCGTCTATCACGGTTACTTCGACATCGGCATCGCCGTGGGCAGCCCGCGCGGGCTGGTGGTGCCGATCCTGCGCGACGCAGACCAGATGAGCATTGCCGAGATCGAGCGGAAAGTCGCCGAATACGGCGCCAAGGCAAAGGACGGCAAGCTCACGCTGGAGGAACTCACCGGCGGCACCTTCTCCATTTCCAACGGCGGGGTGTTCGGTTCAATGCTGTCGACGCCGATCATCAATCCGCCGCAGTCGGCGATCCTCGGCATCCACGCGACCAAGGAGCGCGCGGTGGTGGAGAACGGTCAGGTGGTGGTTCGGCCGATGAATTATTTCGCCCTGTCCTACGATCACCGGGTCATCGACGGCCGCGAGGCGGTGCTCGGCCTGGTCGCGATCAAGGATGCGCTGGAAGATCCGGCGCGCCTGCTGCTGGAGGTCTGACATCATGACCAAGAGATTCGACGTGCTGGTCATCGGCGGCGGCCCCGGCGGCTATGTCGCCGCGATCCGCGCGGCACAGCTCGGGCTATCCTCCGCCTGCGTAGAGTCGCAGGCCTACGCCGACGCCAAGGGCGAAGTGCGCCTGGGCGGCACCTGCCTCAATGTCGGCTGCATTCCCTCGAAGGCGCTGCTGCAGTCGTCGGAACTTTACGATCAGGCCAATCACTCCTTCGTCATGCACGGCATCGGCTTCGAGAACGTCAGGATGGACGTCGCGACGATGATGCGGCGCAAGGACAACATCGTCGGCCAACTCACCAGCGGCATCCGCGCGCTGTTCAAGAAGAACAAGGTGACGCTGCTGCCCGGCCGCGGCAAGTTCCAGGGCCGCGACAACGACCTCTGGCAAATCGAGGTCGCTGGCAAAGATGGCAGCACGGGTCGCGAAGTGGTCGAGGCCCGCCACGTCATCGTCGCCACCGGTTCCACGGCGCGCCAACTGCCCGGGATCCCGGTCGACAACAAGCTGATCTGCGACAATGCCGGCGCGCTGTCCTTCGATGCCGTGCCCCGCCGCCTGGGCGTGATCGGCGCCGGGGTCATCGGCCTCGAACTGGGCAGCGTCTGGAAGCGGCTCGGCGCCGAGGTGACGATACTCGAAGCGCTGCCGGATTTTCTCGGCGCCGCCGATCAGGCCGTGGCCAAGGAAGCCTGGAAGGTGTTCACCCGGAAGCAGGGGCTGGACATCAAACTCGGGGTGAACATCGGCAAGGTCAGCCTGGGACGGCCGGGTGAGGCGCCGGTGCGGATCGAGTATGAATCCGGCGATGAAGCGCATACCCTGGAATGCGACAAGCTGATCGTTTCGGTCGGGCGCGTTCCGTTCACCGAGGGGCTGGGTTGCGCCGACGTCGGCCTGAAACTGGACGAGCGCGGGCGCATCGCGGTCGATGGTCAATGCCGCACCAATCTCGAGAACGTCTGGGCGGTCGGCGATGTCGTGCCCGGGCCGATGCTGGCGCACAAGGGCATGGAAGAGGGCATCATGGTCACCGAGTTGATCGCCGGGCAGGCCGGTCACATCGATTACAACACCATCCCCTGGGTGATGTACACGCACCCGGAGATTGCCTGGGTCGGCAAGACCGAGCAGCAGTTGAAGAGCGAGGGCGTCGATTATCGCATCGGCCAGATTCCCTTCTCGGCCAACGGGCGCGCGCTGGGACAGGGCGACACCAGCGGCTTCGTGAAAATGCTGGCTGATGCCAGGACCGACCGGATACTCGGTGTGCATATCATCGGCAACAATGCTTCCGAGCTGGTGGCCGAGGCGGTCATGGCGATGGAGTTCGGCGCCAGTTCAGAGGATATCGCCCGCATCTGTCACGCCCATCCGACCTTGTCGGAGACGATGCACGAAACCGCCCTGGCCGTCGATAAGCGTCCGCTGCATTTCTGATTTTCGACCGCTGGTCGGGCAGAAGCCCGACCAGCGTCCTGAGATTTTCCATGGCACTCATAGCAACTTCTGTCGACACCAAGGCATCGGGCATGATCGCCGCCTTCCAGGCGCAGTGCGATCTGCGGAACTTCGCCCCCGATGCCGCCCAACTCGAGGCGGCCCAGCGACTGCAGCGCCTGCACGAAGATCTCGTCGCCTTCAAGCACAAGCGCCGCAGCCGCCTGCGCAAGATGCTGGTGCGGCCTAATTTGCCCCGCGGCGTCTATTTCTGGGGCGGCGTCGGGCGGGGCAAGACGTTGCTGATGGACTGTTTCTTCGCCGCGCTGCCCTACAAGCGCAAGCGCCGCGTGCATTTTCACGCCTTCATGGGGGAAGTGCATCTGGCGCTGAAACAGCACAAGCACTCAGCCGATCCCCTGGTCAAGGTCGCCGACAGCATCGCGGCGCAAACCCGCGTCTTCTGCTTCGACGATTTGCATGTCGCCGACATCGCCGATGCGATGATCCTCGGCCGTCTGACTTCCGCGCTGTTCGAGCGCGGCGTGGTGTTCTGCGTGACCTCCAATTATCCGCCGGACGGCCTGTATCCCAACGGCCTGCAGCGCCAGCATTTCCTGCCGACGATAGCCCTGCTCAAGGAGCAACTCGACGTCGTCGAGGTGGACCACGGCGTCGACTATCGGCTGCGCGCACTGGAGCAGATGGATACCTACCTGATCCCGGCAGACGCAGCGTCGGAAGCCAGGCTCGCCGAATATTTCCGTCAGATTGCCGGCGGCGAAGGCCATGACCGCCCGCTGCAGGTGCAAGGCCGCGAGATCTCCGTGCGCCGGCGCGCGCCGAGCGTGGTCTGGTTCGATTTTGCCACGCTCTGCGGCGGACCGCGCTCGCAGAATGACTATCTGGAACTGGCGCGGCGTTTTCCGACGCTGCAATTGTCCGGCGTGCCGCGCCTCAATCGTGACATGGCCTCCGAAGCCCGCCGCTTTACCTGGCTGATCGATGTGCTCTACGACAGCCGGGTCAAACTCCTGCTCTCCGCCGCTTGTCCCGCCGACGAACTGTATTGCGAAGGCGTCCAGGCCGGGGAATTCAAACGCACGGCCAGTCGCCTGACCGAGATGCGCTCACGCGAGTATCTGGCCGAGGCCCACCGCCTCCCGCTCTAGGGCGTGTTCTCAATTAATCGGCACACGTCGCTTAATTGAGAACACGCCCTAGTACCTGCTTCGCTGGCACCAGTGCCCTGGGTTGTCTTGCAGACGACGACGGGCACTAGTCGTTCTGTGGCGGCGCCGCCACGCGACAAAGCCTGAAGCACAATCATTGCCGAAAATCTTGTTTTTTTCCCGGGCGGCTCGGTTAGAATCGGGGCGCGATTACTTGGGAGCGGACATGCTGCAAGCGGGTCACCCGGCACCAGGATTCACCTTGCCCGATGCGGACATGGAAAACTTCACGCTGGAATCGCTGCGTGGCAAGCAACATGCCGTGCTGTTCTTCTATCCCAGGGATGACACACCATTCTGCACGCTAGAGGCGACCGACTTCAGCGACCGCGAGGAAGAGTTTGCCCGTCGCGGCTGCGTAATCCTCGGAATCAGCCGCGACGACTGTATGCGCCACGCCGAATTCCGCGACAAGCACGGACTCTCGGTGCGTCTCCTGGCCGACATGGAAGGCGAGGTGAGCCGCAAGTACGGCGTCTGCCAGATGCGCGAGACGGACGGGGTGAAGAAGTTGTGCATCGTGCGGTCGACCTTCATCATTGACAGTCGTGGTGTCCTCCGGCATGCGCTTTATGATATAAAGCCGCGCGGACATGTCGTCGAGGTCCTGCAACTCGTCAAGCAAATGGAGCAGCCATGCAAATAAGCAAGAATACTGTCGTAACGCTGGACTACGAAGTCCATGATACCGAGGGCAACCTCGTCGATGCCGGAAACGAACCGCTCGTCTATGTCCATGGCGGCTACGACGGCATTTTCCCGAGCATCGAGGAAGCGCTGCATGGCAAGGACGTCGGCGCTACGCTCAAGGTCAAACTGGAACCCAGCGAGGCCTTCGGCGAATATGATGCCGCCCTGGTCAACGTCGAGCCGCGCGACCTGTTTCCCGAGCAGATCGAAGTCGGCATGCAGTTCGAACGCGCCGCCGAAAACGACGAGGACGAGATGCTGTTCACCATCACCGAGATCGAAGCCGACAAGGTGGTGGTCGATGGCAATCATCCACTCGCCGGCATGGCGCTGTTGTTCGCCTGCACCGTTGCCGAAGTGCGCATGGCGACCAAGGAAGAACTCGCCCACGGTCATGTTCATGGCGCGGGCGGACACGCGCATTGATCCGACAGTAGGTTTTGCGGAATTACAGCGGGGTGCAGAAGGCAGCACTCTGTTAGGCCGGAAATACGCAGTGTACGAACAAGGGGAGAATTCCCCTTGTTTATCCCCCAGGTCGGAACAAGGGGTGGCCCCCTTGTTTATCCCCCTTGTGGGCGAGGTCGATTTCAGTCCGCCAGCTTCTTCAACTGGTACAGCTTCTCCAGCGCTTCGCGCGGCGAGAGGCTGTCGCAATCGAGGTCGGCCAGCGCTTCCAGCGCCGGGTGCGGAGTTTCCTCGGCGGCGGCGGGCGGCGGCGCGAACAGATCCGGCTGGCCGCCCTGTCCTGCTTCACGGTTCTCCAGTGCCGCCAGGCGCCGCTTGGCGTCGCGAATGACGCTCGCGGGAATGCCGGCCAGCGCCGCGACCTGGATGCCGTAGCTCTGGCTCGCCGGTCCTTCCTCCAGTGCGTGCAGGAAAACGATGGCCTGGCCATGCTCGACCGCGGACAGATGCACGTTGGCGCATTCCGGATAGTCCTGGGCTAGCCGGGTAAGTTCAAAGTAATGGGTCGAGAACAGCGCGTAGGCGCGGTTCTTCTCGATCAGATGGCGGGCGATGGCGAAGGCCAGCGCCATGCCGTCGAAAGTCGAGGTGCCCCGGCCGATCTCGTCCATCAGCACCAGCGACTTGTCGCTGGCGCCGTGCAGGATCGCCGCCGCCTCGGTCATCTCGACCATGAAGGTGGAACGGCCGGAAGCCAGATCGTCGGACGCGCCGATGCGCGTGAAGATGGCGTCGACCGGACCGATCCGGGCTGCGGCGGCCGGCACGAAACTGCCGCAATGGGCGAGCAGCACGATCAGCGCCACCTGGCGCATGTAGGTGGATTTTCCGCCCATGTTGGGACCGGTGACGAGCAGCAGGCGGCGCGCGGCGGTTAGCAGCGTGTCGTTGGCGACGAACTGTGCCACTTCCCTCTCGACCACCGGATGACGCCCGGTCTCGATTTCGATGCCGCCGTAGGGCAGGAATTGCGGCCGGCAGTAGGCCAGGCGTTTTGCCGCGTCGGCGAAGGCGCACAGGCCGTCGGTCAGCGCCAGGGCGCGGGCGATCTTTTGCAATTCCGGGATGAACGCGGCGAGATCCTGGACCAGCTTTTCGTAGAGTTGCTTCTCCAACGACAGGGCGCGCTCGTTGGCCGACAGCGCCTTGTCCTCGAAGGCCTTGAGCTCCGGCGTGATATAGCGCTCGGCGTTCTTCAGGGTCTGGCGCCGGCGATAGTCGTCGGGCACGCGGGAGCTGTTGGCGTGGCTGACTTCGATGTAGAAGCCGTGCACCTTGTTGAACTCGACCTTGAGGCTATTGATGCCGCTCCTAGCCTTCTCGCGCGCTTCGAGTTCCAGAAGGAAGGCGCCGCAGTTGCCCTGCAGCGCGCGCAGTTCGTCCAGGGCGGCAGCGAAGCCGTCGTTGATCACGCCGCCTTCGCGCAGCAGCGTGGCCGGTTCGGCCTTCAGCGCCCGGCGGAGCAGGTCCAGGCAATCCTGCGGCGTCTCAAGATCGCCGGCGATCTGGCGCAACAGCGGCGCGCTTGGCGTCATGGCGGCATCGCGCAGCCGGGCCAGCCTGGCCAGGCTGTCGCGCAGCGCCGAGAGGTCGCGCGGTCGGGCGCTGGCGAGGGCGATGCGGGCGGTGATCCGCTCGATGTCGGCGATGCCGCGCAAGCCTTCGGAGAGTTTCGCGGCGGCGCCCTCGATCAGGTCCGTGACGGCATGATGGCGGGCGGCGGCGGCATTGCGATCGGCCAGCGGATGGTGCAGGGCGTGGCGCAGCCAGCGCGAGCCCATGCTGGTCGCCGCGGTGTCGAAGAGCGAGAGCAGGGTAGGCGCGGGTTCGCCGCGCAGGGTCTCGGATATTTCCAGGTTGCGCCGCGTCGCGGCGTCCAGGCGCAGGAACTCGCCGCCGCGCAGGACCGTGAGGCTGGTGACATGCGCCAACGACTGCTGCTGGGTGCTGCGGGCGTACTGGAACAGGGCGCCGGCGGCGGCCAGGGCGAGGGCCATCGCAGCTTCTTCTTCGCCGACGAAGGCCGCGAGATCGCGCGTGCCGAACTGCCGACTGAGCAGGCGGGTAGCCGATTCGGCGTCGAAATGCCAATCCGGCAGATGCTTCAGCGCGGCGTTTCTAGTCTCGAACGCTGCGTTTCTGCGGCTGTCGGGCAGTAGGATTTCGGCGGGACGCAGGCGCTCGAATTGCGCCGGTAGATCCCGGGCCGGACATTCCAGGATGGAGAAATCGCCGTTGGCGAGATTCAGCCAGGCCAGACCGCAGCGCTGCTGTTCCTCTACCAGGGCGAGCAGCAGGCAGTCGGACTTGTCGTCGAGCAGCGCCGCATCGGTCAGCGTTCCCGGCGTCACCACGCGCACCACCGCGCGGTCGACCGGACCCTTGGCGGTAGCCGGATCGCCGATCTGTTCGCAGATCGCCACCGATACACCGAGTTTCACCAGGCGCGCCAGATACTGTTCGGCGGCGTGATAGGGCACCCCGGCCATCGGGATCGGCTGGCCGGCCGACTGGCCCCGGGCCGTCAGGGTGATGTCGAGCAGGCGCGCCGCCTTCTCCGCATCGGCGAAGAACAGTTCGTAGAAGTCACCCATCCGGTAGAACATCAGCATCTCCGGATGCTGCGCCTTGAGGCGCAGATACTGCTGCATAACTGGGGTGTGGTTTTCTACACCGTTGCCGCTACTGGGTTTTGTAATAATATCTTTATCCATTCAATATGTTACTGTTTTCGTTTGTAGTCATTCGTGGCATTTTGTGGCATTGTTTAGCACTTTGTAACCCTGAAAATGTATGGCTATTGTATGCCTACAGGCAAACTGAAAGTGGTAAGCTTCGAGCCAGGCATACATTCATAAATAAATACAAAAAAATAACTGTAAAACAATATGTTAATATTTAATATCCGGCATACATTTAAGGGCCTTGAAACATGAAGATTCCCTTGACGCAGGAGTTCATAAAACGGCTGAAAGTCGAGAATAAACCCGTTGGTTTCGACAGCAAAGGAAAAATTCTTTACGAGCCCAACGAGACGCGCAAACGCTACTTTGTTGGTGATGCTTCACAAGACGTCCCGACCGGCTTCGGCATCCGGGTCGACGGGCGCAAGACCTATTACGTTCAGCAGCGGACCGGACCGGGAAGCAAGGATGTAAGGCAGTTTGCGGTTTGTTCGGCTGGGGAATATACGCTTGCCGACGCGCGCGAGAAAGCCAGGGAGATGGTCAAGGTATTGCAGGCGACCGGGATGAGCCCCAACAAGGTCGCAAAAAGGAAAGCTGCAGCCGAGCTCACGCTTGGGCAGGTGCTGGAAAAATATCGGAATCACCTGGAGGAGCGCACTCAAAGACCTGCATCCAAGGGGACTCTCAAAGTCATCAAAGGCTCGATCGCCAAATTTGAGCGCTTTGGCTGGGCCGACCGTAAAGTCCGTGACATAACCACGGACGAGATCATGGAGAAGTTCGTGGAAGGCAGGGGACATCCCACGGCCAACGAACAGAATTTCCGTTGGGCGAGCGCGGCCGTACGCTGGTGCATAGACAACGAGACGCTTGCTGCCTCGGCGGCGAGGCGGGAGCCGACGCTGACGACGAATCCGTTCGTTGTCCTTCAACTCAATGCCATGTATCGCAATCGCGAACAGCTGGAGCGAGGACGTGAGGAGAACGCCAAGCGAAATCCGCTGGGACCCACGACAACCCTCGGCAAGTTCCTCGAAGCCGCCTGGAGCAAGCGCCAGACGAACGACAACGCGACAGGGTGCGATTACCTCATCCTCATGATCCTGTTGGGCTGCCGGTCGTCCGAGCACGCCGCGTGCGTGTGGGGTGACCTGCTTGACGAGCATGAACGGAAGCGCACGAGTCATGTCTGGCTGCATGAAAGCGGAGAGTATGGTCCTTACATCTTCGTTTACAAAACCAAGAACGGACGGGCTCTCAGGTTGCCGCTGGGCCGCATGTCCCGTACGCTGCTCGAACGAAGGCAGGAGGCTGCCGCGAAGGAATCTGCTGAACGCGGCTTCGACAAGGGAGGCCGCCGCTGGGTGTTTCCCGCCAAGAGCAAGTTCAGCAAGACCGGTCACTATACTAATGCGATGGATTTGCTCGGTCGCATCCGGGACGAGGCGGGGATCGTCCGGTTGGCGCGACATGACCTTCGCCGCTCCTTTGGCGCCGTGATGACCACCCTGGACGTGCCTTATGGGGTCAAGCAGCGGTTCCTGAATCACGCGGACGGTACTGTGACGGATACCTATACCCGCGCCGAATGGATGTTGCTTTCGGAGTGGATGACGAAGATGGAGCAATACATCCTGACGACCGCCCCGAATATCTACAATTCGCTCAAACCCGTGGAGTGGCCGCCGCTGAAGGCGCCAGAGCCGCACGTTTGCGCGTCGGCGAAACCGCGAACGGGCAGACCACCCAAGGCAAAAGTAATAGATGGCAACAGAGGAGATGGTTAGAATCGCATTTTTCTCCGCAGTATGATGACATGACGGAACCCGGTCTCAAAGTTTCCGATCTGGCGGCGCTGGAACTCATCAGCCGCTTGCCCGACGACACGCCGCTGACGACGTCCGAGGCGGCGGTATTCGTCCGCGAGTCGAAAAGCTCGATGGAAAAGATGCGCCGTCCTGGCGCCAAAAAGCCTGGACCGCGTTATGCGCAGGGAGGCAGTTCAACTTCGGAAGGATCGAACCAGAAGGTCGTTTACTTCAAGGGCGATCTGAAGGCCTGGTTGCGATCTAACGAATAAGGTTAGATCGTGCGAAGCCACGATCTGAACCGTTTGTTGGACGAGCCCGATCCTGAGCGCCGGCCTCATAGCAAATATGTATTTGGGAAGTAACCCGGTTTGATGGTTTACCGGGAGAACGGCTGCTTGG
>CAILCO010000160.1 GCA_903832735.1 uncultured Sterolibacterium sp. | reverse complement strand
GCGCTTCGCGGCGTCCGGATTGTTTTTGATGAAGTCGCCGGCATAGAGCACCACGGCCAACTGGTGATTCGGGTAATAGCTATCGTCGCCCATGATGCGCACCGCGGCGCCGCTTTGCACCGCCAGGGTGGCCGAGGGTTCAGTGGTCATCGCGGCATCGATGGCCTTGTTCTGCAGCGCCATGACATGCTGCGGAAAGGCCATGAACACCCGCTCGACGTCGGAGTATTTGAGCCCGGCCTTTTTCAGGGCTTCGTTCAGGGTCGAGGTCGAGGCACTACCGGGCGCGCTACCGGCGATCTTCATGCCCTTCAGATCCTTCAGCGTCTTGTAGCGGCCGCTATCGACCAGATCCTTGCGCACCAGCAACGGCTGGAAACCATACCCGGGCGGGGTCGAGCCCTTGTCGGCGACGATCTTGATGTCGATGCCGCGCTCGATCGCGTTATACAGACCTGCCGAAGGCGAGCCGCCGCCGACGTCGAGCTGGCCGGCGCCGAGCGGCGCGACCATCTTGGCGGCGGAGTTGAACGGGGTGAAGGTGACGGCCAAGCCTTCCTGCTTGAAGTAGCCCTTCTTGTCGGCAATGAAGAAACCGACATCGCTGCTGGCATTGACCACCCCGATCCGGACCACGACCGGCTCCGCCGCCAGCGCGCCAGTGCAGCACAGTAGCGCCGCCAGGGTGGCGAATAACTTCTTTGTCATTTCATCGTCTCCTCGCTGCGGATTATCCGCTTAAACTTCGGCCGCCGCGCAGGCATCGAAGTCCGCCTGCAGCGCCGCTTGGTCGAGGTGCCGGCCGATCAGGACGAGACGGCTGGAACGCCGTTCCAGCGCCTGCCAGGGCCGCTGGTAATCGCCTTCGAGGAGCATGTGTACGGACTGGACGACCAGTCGCCTGACCTCGCCGGCGACATCGATGATGCCCTTGGCGCGCAGGATGTCCGCCCCCCTCGTGGCCACCAGCTCGCTGATCCAGGCATCGAAGCGCGGGCCATCCAGCGGCTTCATGGCACGCAGGGAAACGCTGACTATGCTCTCGTCATGGCGCGGCCGGCGCGCCTCCGCGGGCTGTGCGGCGGTCTGATGGCGATGGCCGCAATGTTCGTCATGGACATGATCATCGGCCGGCGCAAGATCCAGCGCGGCCATCCGCGCCAGGTCGAAAGCGCCGCGTCCGAGTATCCGCTCCAGCGCCACATCGGCGCGCCGCGCCAGATGGACGGAGGCCAGCGGATTCAACTGGTTCAGGCGCGCTGCTATCGCGCGCAATTCGTCCTCGCCGACCAGTTCGCTCTTGTTCACCACGATCTGATCGGCGAAGGCGATCTGTGCCACCGCCTCCCGGCTGTCTTCCAGACGCAACAGCACATGCTTGGCATCGACCAGCGTGGTGACCGAGTCGACAAAGGTGCGCGCGGCCAGAAAGGGATCGACGAAAAACGTCTGCAACACCGGGCCGGGATCGGCCAGGCCGGTGGTCTCGATGATGATCGCGTCGAACTTGCCGCCCCCGCCAGCCTTGCCCAGCAGGCCATGCAAGGTGCGGATCAGGTCGCCGCGCACGGTGCAGCAGATGCAGCCGTTGTTCATCTCGAACAACTCTTCGCGGGTGCCAAGGTCGGCGCTCGCGACCAGATCGCCGTCGATGCCGATCTCGCCGAACTCATTGACGATCACGGCGTAACGGCGGCCGTGATCTTCGGACAGGATGCGGTTCAGGAGCGTGGTCTTGCCGGCGCCGAGATAGCCGGTCAGGATCGTCACCGGCACTCGCGGTTCATCGTCGACGGTGGCAACGGGCGCAGCGGACAAACTCGCCACCGCCGCTTACAGCCAGGGCATCAGCGAAGCATGAATCACGTCGGGCACGCCGGCATTGCCGACCGAGCGGATCGCCAGGTCCACGTCCTGCAGGCCGAACCTGTGGGTGGTGACCTTCTCCAGCGGGAAACGATGCGAGGCCAGTTGCGCCAGTGCCAGTTCGCAGGCCCGATAGCTATGGCCACGGGCGCTCTTCAGGGTGATGAACTTCAGCGTCACCTTGCCGATCGGAAAGTTCGGGAAGTCGCCCATTTCGCCCTGCATCACCATCACGCCGCCCTTGCGCTTCATCGCTTCGATGCCGAGCAGGATAGGGAAAGTGCCCGCGCCCGCGGTGCAATCGAGAACCACATCGACGCCCCGCCCGCCGGTGATCTCCATGATCCGCGCCAGCGGATCCTCCTTCTGGACGTCGATCACGAAATCGGCGCCGAGCGCCTTGGCCACTTCCATGCGCGCCGCGTCCTTGGAAGTGCCGGTAACGATGATCAGGGCGGCACCGGCCTGTTTGCAGATCACGGTTTGCGACAGTCCCTGCTGGCCCGGCCCCTGGATCAGCACGATGCTGTCGTAGCCGACGCCGCCGTCGAACAGCGACCATTCGATGCCGTTGGCCATCGGTGTCACCAGGCCGGCCAGTTCCGCGGTCACGCCAGCGGGCACCTTGTGCACCACGGAGTTCCACGGCAGATAGGCATATTGGGCGAAGCCGCCCCAGAGATGCGGCGGCTTGTCGCAACTGGTGTAGCCGTAGCGGATGCCGTTCGGATTCTCGCGCCAGTCGGTGTTGGCGCAATGGCGGTACTCGCCGCGGTGGCACCACTCGCACTGGAAGCAGCCGACGTAGTGCTCGACGAACACCAGGTCGCCTTCCTTGAAGCCTTTGCGGCTGGTGAATTCGGCGCCGGCCTTGCTGATGACGCCGATATTCTCGTGACCCATGATCACCGGACCGCGCGCCAGGGGCTGCTTGTACATCTTGACGTCGGTGCCGCAGATGCCGGCGACTTCCATCTTCAGCAGAGCGCCGTCCGCCGGCACTTCCGGCATGGGAAATTCCCGGATCTCGATCTTGCTCGGACCCACCTTGACCGCCGCCAGCACTTTTTCCACGAATCTTCTCCTTCAAAGCGGGGATAGTCGTCGCTATCCCCGCGAACAATTAAACCAAAAAACAGATCATTCACCACCAAGAACACCAAGGACACCAAGAACTGCAAATCAAAATCCTTGAAAAATTTGTTTGTGAATTTTGCTTCTCTTGGTGTCCTTGGTGTCCTTGGTGGTGCAAACGCTTTTTTAAAACGTGGCACCGTGCAACTTAGCGGAACGGCTTAGTGAGCATCGAGAAAGCCCAGCAGGACTTCGGCCGTGGCCGCCTCGCTCTGTTCGGCGGGGGGCTGGTCCCAGTACTCGGCGCGCGGCAGGCATTCCTCCAGGTAACGCGCCGCCGAGGTGGCATGCGAGGCGTCCTTGCCGGGGATGATCAGGGCCGGAATGTCTAGCCGCAGCAGATCCTCGGGCTCGGCGCCCGGCGCGGTATCCCGGTCGATCAGGGTGCGCGCCATGGCGGCGACGATCAGCTGGTAGTTGTCGACGTCCAGCTCGCTAAATGCGGCGGCAAACTGCGCATCGTGGCTGAGCACCGAGGCCCACGGCCCGCCACGCGGGTCGGCGCCGAAGGGCTTGCCCTCGCGCGCCGCCAGCTCGGCCACTTGCGCCAGGCCCTGGCTCTTGACAAAGCTCAGATGCTCGGCAAAGCGCTGGAAGGCGGTGAGGCGGTAGCGGGCGCCGCCGACCGGCCAGTACAGCACCATGCTGGCCGTGCGTTCGGGGTAAGCCACGGCAAACGCCGCCACCGGGCAGCAGCCCATGCAACCGCCGAGCAGATGGGCGCGCTCTATCCCCAGGTGGTCGAGCAGGCCGCGGCCTTGCGCGACATACTGCGCCCAGCCGACGCGCTCGACCCGGCCGCCCGAAAGCCCGCACTCGCGCCGGTCGAAGACGATGCAGCGGTATTTCTGCGCCAGGTGAGCTAGCGGCCGAGTCCGGGCGTAAATGCCCAACGAGGACCACTGATCAAGCGTCGCGTTGAAGCCGCCCGGCGAGAACATCAGCAGCGGCGGGCCATCGCCGATCACCTGGTAATGCGTCGCGATGCCGTCGATAGAGGCGATGGGCATGATCGTTCTCCCTCAGACCTTCGGCGCGGCGGGTTTGGCAGCGGCGTTGGCAGCGGCTTTGCCAACAACGGCGCCCTTGATCTGGCGCGCCGCGCGGACGTCAGTCACATAGGCAGAGATGGCCGCCAGCGCAGTGCGGGCGACATTGGCGTAATTCTCGACATCGGAGTCGATATTGGCTGCGGCATAACCGATCGCGGCATGAGCCATGCGCATCCGCCCGTCCAGCCAGGGACCGCCGCCGAAGCCGCCGATGACCGGGATCTTCACCGCGGCGGCGACCGCCGCGCCGGCAACTGCGCCGGAGTTGGTGAAGTCGAGCAGCGAGGCGCCGGCGTCCTCCAGGCGCTTCGCTTCTTCCAGCAGGCGCGCGGTCATGGCCTCAGTCACCAGGGCGCCGGGCTGGTTCGCGGCGCTGTACTGGATGCCGTATTGCAGCGCGGTCTGCGGCGTGATGCCGAATTGCGCGAAGACCGGAATCCCGGCCCGGGCGATCGCCTCGACCGCCGCCGGGAAGTCGGCCGCGCCGTCCAGCTTGACCATGTCCACGCCCGCCTCCTTGACCAGCCGAATCGCCGCGGCGAGCGCGGAGGCGGTACCCTCCTGCAGCGGACCGTAGGGAAAATCGCAGGACAGGAGCGCCCTTCTCACGCCGCGCCGGACCGCCTTGCAGACGACGACCATCTCGTCCATGGTGATCTCCAGCGGATTCGCATGGCCCCAGAGATTGACGCCGACGGTGTCGCCGACCGAGACCAGATCGACCCCGGCGCGATCGACGATCTGCGCCATCTGGTAATCCCAGGCCACCACGCCGACGATCTTCCGGCCATCGCGCTTCATCTGCTGCAGCGCCGGCAATGTGACCGCTGCTTCCTTGGTTTCCATGGACTTCCTCTCCTTAGTCAAACCGTGAAGGCTGGATTGCCACGTCGCTGCGCTCCTCGCAAAGACCTTAGGGGAGTCGTCCCGCAGGGACTACCAAAGGTCGTCTTCCTTCGGCCGTCATCGCGAGCCCGCAGGGCGTGGCGATCCAGTATCGCTATTTCAGCCCAGCAGATCCTGGCTGCCCGGCGCGAACAATTCTTCCAGGCTGGCAGGCTCGCTGATGATGCCCTGTTCTACTGCGTAGCGCACCACCGACGCGACCATCCGCCGATTCGGCTCCAGGCCGTAGGGCAAGGGATCGGCGCCGGTGATGGCCATCACCCGCCGATAGCGCAGGTCGTTCGCCGTGGCTTCGGCGCTATTGGCAAGGCGCTCGACATAGCGCCGCTTGGCCTCGGCGAAGACCGCGAAGATTTCCCGCGCCAGTCCGGGATGCGCCGCCAGCAGTTCGTCGCGCACCACCAGGGTATGGTTGATCGGGTAATAGCCGGTGGCCGCCAGCGCCGCGAAACCGGCCTCGGCGGCATTCGGGATCAGCGGCTTGACGTCCGGGTGGTCGATGCTCACGCCGATCGCCGCGGCGATCTCGCCGGAAGCCAGCAGGTCTTCCATCTTTCGGCCCGGATCGATCGCCACGACGTTGGCCGGCGGCCGGTATTCGGCGACATGCTCGTCGCCGGAGAGCACCCAGGTGATCTTAGCGAGATCCACGCCGTACTCGTGGGCGAGCAGGCCCCGCGCCCAGACGCCGGTGGTCACGGTATAGCCGCGGTTGACGCCGACCTTCCGGCCTTCCAGATCCTTCGGGCCGCGGATGCCGAGCTTGGTGTTATGGACGATGGCGCCGTGATGAAAGGCGCGCACCAGAAAGATCGGCAGCGCGGTGAAACGGTGGCCGAAAGCGCGGGCGCAGAGATAGGTGGTGATCGCCATCTCGCTGATGTCGAACTCGTTGCCCCGGACCATGCGGCGGAACGCCTGGATGATAGTCGGCACTTCCTCGAACTCGAAGACGAAGCCCTGCGGCCTGACGCTGCCGTCCTTCAGGGCGAGCGTATGCCCCAGGCTCTGGATGGCGGTTTTCAGTTTCAGTTCGGCCATTGCTCTCTCCATGAAATTTTATCGTCAGCAACAGTCGCAGCCATCGCCCTCGACGGCGGCCAGGGAACGCAGCAGCCAGGCGTAGGGCAGGTCGTCAATGAGCACCGCCTCGACCGGCTTGAACAGCTTGAAATGATGGCGCGTTCCGTCGTCAGTCCAGAACGCCACCACGGTCTCCAGCGGCGGGCAACCCGGCACGGCGCAATTCACCTCGGCAACCAGCACCGCGGCCTCCGGCGGCAGGCTGAAACGCTCGCGCGTCCAGGCCGCGACCCGCTCCGCGGCCTGTTGGTGGGCTACGCTCCGCGCTGCCCTGGCGCGCATCAGACCGAGGTCAAGGGCACCCCTTCCCTGGCGATCAGGGCCTCCTTGGCCGCATCCTTGAACGCGACATCCGGCGGCAACACCAGGGACGCAGAACGCACGCGATGCGTCACCGGATCGAGTCCGGGCGGCGCGATGCCCTTCTTCAGACCTTCGGCCGCCTTCTTCAAACGATGGCGCGCCATGATGATGCCGTTGTCGGTGGACACCAGGTTTTCCTTGCTGCGGTCGGCGATCGGCCCCATGCTCTCCTGCAGCGAGGAGTCCTGGATGGCGATGCCCGAGATGCCGCTGTAGGTCGCACGGCTCTTCTGGCTGGCGCGGTCCATCAGGTAGTCGTTGCTCTTGTTCTGCACCGGAATGAAGGTGCCGGGAATCAGTTTCACGTGGATGCCGTGGCCGTCGTTCATGGCCTGGACTTCCGTCTCGGAGAGGTCGCGCGCCGGATGGTAGTCGTAACTCCACGACCAGCAGGTTTCATCGTCGATCGGGATCCAGAAGTGGCCGTGGATGGGATGATCGCCGCGCGGCGGAATGGCCGTGAAGCAGGGCATCACCCATTGCGTGATGCGCCAGTAATAGTGGCCGTCCTCGGCATTGCGCCGGGCGCCGATCAGCAAACCGCCGGCGGATTCGACGACCTCGAATTTCACCTGGAAATCCGCCAGGTTGTACTTGTTGCCCCGGGCGCCCTTGAACAGCGGGTCGTGCTCCAGCGCGCCGCTGTGCAGGAAGGAGACGTGGCTGGAATCGATGCCACCTTCCATGGCCTGGAGGAAATTGCATTCCTGATGGCGCTTGGAGATGAAGCGCTTCTTCTCGCTGACCATGGCGAATTCGTATTCCGGCAAGGCCGGCTGCAGTTCCGGCGGGCCCATGTAGGTCCACAGGATGCCGCCGCGCTCGACCAGCGGATAGGCCTTCAGCTTGATCTTCTTGCAGTAGCCGCTTTCCACCGGCTCCGAGGGCACGTCGGTGCACTGCCCGGTGGTGTCGTATTTCCAGCCATGGTAGGCACAGCGCAGGCCGTTCTCCTCATTGCGCCCGAACCACAGCGAGACGCCGCGATGGGCGCAGAACTCGTCGGTCAGGCCGAGCTTGCCGGAACTGTCGCGAAAGGCGATCATGCGCTCGGAGAGCAATTGGACGCGCACCGGAGGGCAGTCGGCCTCCGGCAGTTCGCTGGCCATCAGGGCCGGTATCCAGTAGCGGCGGAACAGATCGCCCATCGCCGTACCCGGACCGGTCCGTGTCAGCAGTTCGTTTTGTTCATGTCTGGTCATTGCGGATTCCTTCGGAGGGGCCGGCCCAAACAGTTCCGATATATGGAACGTTGTTCCTGATTGGTAAAACAAGATATCATCTGAACTATTGCAATGTCAATGATGGATATACTCATGAGCGACCGGATCGACGTCAACATACACAACCTGCTCGAATTATGCGCCACCGCCGACGTGGCGACCAACGCCGCGCTCAAGGTGGAAAAGAACGGCCTTAGCCTGGCCGTGTTCAACCTTGCCGGCGAATACTACGTCACCGACGATCTGTGCACCCACGGGCCCGGTTCACTGTCCGAAGGCTATCTCGAGGGCGAGGTGATCGAGTGCGATTTCCATAACGGCGCCTTCAATATCCGCACCGGCGCAGTAGTGACGCCGCCGTGCATGATTCCGCTCAAGACCTACGCGGTGCATACGATAGACGGCAAGGTCTATATCGACCCCGACCAGCGGGCTGCCGCGGCCATGCCGGGGAAACCGTGCACTAAGCCGGGTTAGCAACATCTCGCCGCCAGCGCGGCGCAGCGCGAAAATTCCGTGGTAGTTTTTCCGTCTTTTTGAATACTCGACAGGGGGTAGGCGCATGAAAGTGAATTCCGTGGTTTTGACGCTGGCGCTCGGCTGCATCAGCGCATTGGCAACGCAAGCCGCTCTGGCGGCCAATGTGAAAGTCACCTCGCTGGGCGGTCAGGAAGGCGACTTCTGCCCGCAGGACCGGGCGCTGATCTTCGAGGATCCGAACGGCACGCGGATACTCTACGACGTCGGCCGTACCGTCGCGGGAGCGAGCGACCCGCGTCTGGGCAAGATCGACGTCATCCTGGTCAGCCACATGCACGGCGACCACCTGGGCAATGCGCACAACAAGGCGCCCAACTCCGGCAGTTGCGCCCAGCCCGACGTTTCGGTGTCGTCGCTGCCCAATTCGAACACGGTGGACATCGCGCTGGCCAAGAAGGCGAAGATCGTAACCGGCAGCGAGATGCCGCCGTTCTTCGCCAACCGCTTGAAGGCCAATGGCGGCGACCCCAAGGACTCGATACTCAGCCGCTTCGGCGGCAGCGTGAAACTGGGCGGCGTGGTGATTGCGACGGTGCCCGCCTTCCACAGCAACGGCCTCGACCCCGACTACATCGGCGGCGAGCTGGGCAAGAGCATGCAGGAGGCGGGCATCGCCGGCTATGTCGGCGAGGCGACCGGCTATGTGCTCACCTTCAGCAATGGCCTGGTGGTCTATCTCTCCGGCGACACCGGGATCACGGCCGAACAGGACACGGTGGTGCACGGCTACTACCGCGCCAAGCTCGCCGTGATGAACATGGGCGACGGTTTCACCACCGGTCCGAAGGAAGCGGCTTATGTGATCAACGATCTGGTCCGGCCGAATGAAGTGATCGCATCGCACGCCAATGAAGTCGGCACCGTCGGCGGCAAGCTGCGCCCGGGGAGCAAGACCGAGGCTTTCGTCAAGGCCGTCAAGGTGCCGGTCCGGGTTCCCTTGAGCGGCAAGACGATGGAGTTCAGCAGCGAGGGGCAATGCGTCGCCGGCTGCTGATTTGATACCGTTCGCAAACGACCCCGCCGCCGCCCTTCGAGCCGAAGGCAGCTGAGGATATTGACGAAATTTTGCGCCCTGCTCATCGGCAGGGTTGCCCCGCGCGTTCCTGTCTCCAGGCTTGCCGTAGTGCGGGTCATCGGCGAAACCACCTTAATAGTCCATGAAGTGGAATTGTAGTTTCGTCGCTCACATTGTGTGAGGCCGAATTACTTGCTAAAGTCATGCGGAGATTGCCTGATCAGGACGATAGTCCGGCAAGGCGACGGGCGGTAAATAGGATATTGAGGACATTGCCAAGAGTCCATATCATGGACGTTTCGCCGCTAAAGCCGGTCCCGCGCCGGCCGCGCGGGGATGGCGTTGCTGATAGCCAAAGTTGCTCTCAATAAAGCAAGCCGAGTGATCGGCCCAAGAATAATTACAGAATCTTACTGTCATGCAAGGCAACAAGGAGGAAATTGTGACTACGAAAAGCAGATGTTCATTTTTTGTCGTTGGCGTATTTTTGTTCTTATCTTTCGCAGCGACGTTCGACGCTGCCGCGGCCCCCGCCGATATCAGCTTTTTCAAAGGCAAGACCGTCACCTATATCGTCTCGACCAAGACTGGCGGCGGCTACGACACTTACGCGCGCTTGGTCGCCAAATACATGCAGAAGTACCTTCCCGGCTCGAAGGTCATCGTGAAGAACGTGCCGGGGGCCGGCCATATCGTTGGCGCGAACACCATCTATGCAGCGGCACCTGACGGTCTGACCATCGGCACCTTCAACACGGGCCTGGTCTATGGCCAGATTCTCGGTCAGGAAGGCATTCAGTTCGACCTGAACAAATTCAGCTGGATCGGCAAGGCCAATTCCGAGACCCGTGTCGTCATCGTCGGCGCCAAAACCCCCTACAAAACCTTCAAGGACCTCCAGGACAGCAAGGTGCCGATCAAGATGCCCTCCTCCGGCGTGGGCAGCGAGGACCACAATGAGACGCTGATCCTGGCCGCCGCCCTGCCGGTCAAATTTCAACCCATCCCCGGCTACTCCGGCAAGGAAGCGGAAATGGCCATCCTCCGCGGCGAGGTTCCCGCCGTTCTGGGCTCATATACCGGGCTTTACGGACTGATCCTTGCCAAGGAAGGCCGCCCGGTGTTGCAGTATGGCAGCGAGAACAAGATACCGGGCCTGGAAAATGTGCCGCACATCAACAGTATGAAGTTGTCCCCCGCCAGCAGAAACATGGTCAATCTGGTCAACGCCATCGACATTATCGGCCGTCTCACGGCCGCTCCTCCGGGCATGCCCGCCGGCCGGCTCGAAGTGCTTCGCGACGCCTACAAGAAGGCCCTGACCGATCCGGATTTGATCAAGGACGCCAAGAAATCCAGTCTGGACCTCGATCCCGCCTATGGCGAGGAGGTACAGAAACTCGTCGCGGCGAGCATCAACCAGCCCGCCGAGAATCTCAAGATGCTCAGGGATATCATCAAGTAAGCGCAACCCGACAGAATTGTTCGACGGGCTGCTTTCAGGCCTGTCTGCTCGAACATCGCAAGAAACAATAAGGGAGACATTTCTATGGAAGTATGGGATGCGGTATGGGCCGGTTTTGCCGGGGCGACGGGTTGGCCGGCATTCGGCCTGATGCTCATGACCATTCCGATCGGCCTGGTCATCGGCATGATTCCCGGATTGGGCGGAAATTTAGGCCTGGCCCTGCTCATCCCCTTCACCTTCGGCATGGACCCGACCTCGGGCTTCGCCTTCTTGCTCGGGATGCACGCGGTGGTGCACACCGGCGGCTCCATCCCGGCGATACTCTTTGACACACCCGGCACCGGTCCAAATGCCGCGACCTGCATCGAGGGCTTTCCGATGGCGCAGAAGGGCGAGGCGGGACGCGCGCTCGGCGCCGCGCTGACCTCTTCCATGGTCGGTGGGGTATTGGGCGCGATTTTCATGGCCATGGTCATCCCCATCGTGCGCCCCATGGTCCTCGCCTTCGGGCCGCCGGAATTCTTCATGCTGGCCATGATGGGGGTGGCTTTCATTTCCCTGATGTCCGGCAACTCGATACTGAAGGGGCTGATGGCCGGCGGGATGGGATTCATCATCTCCTTTGTCGGCATGGACCCGCAGACCGGCGTGGTACGCTTTTCCTTCGGCGTCCTCAACCTGATGGACGGCATCAATATCGTGACCGTCGTGGTCGGCCTGTTCGCCGTGGCCGAGGTGATCGATATGGGGCTCAAAAAAGGCGGCATCGCCCACGGCAAGTCGCCCAACCTCAAGGGATCCGGGGTGATGCAGGGGGTCAAGGACTGCTTCACCAACTGGTGGCTGCTCCTGCGCTGCAGCTTGATCGGCCAAATGATCGCGATGATCCCCGGTCTCGGTGGCGATGCCGCCGCCTTCATCTGCTACGGTCATGCCTTGCAGACCACCAAGCGCAAGAACGAGTTCGGCAAGGGCTGCGTCGAAGGTGTCATCGCCACGGACGCCGCGCATAACTCGAAAGAAGGCGGCGGCCTGATTCCCACGCTGGCTTTCGGCGTCCCCGGCAGTTCGGGGATGGCGATCCTGCTCGGTGCGTTCTTGGTCCTCGGCGTATCGCCTGGCAAGGAAATGTTTTCCGACCATCTCGACCTCGTATTCAGCATGGTCTGGGTCCTGGTCTTTGCCAACATCATCGCCGTCGCGATCTGCCTTCCCCTGGCCGGGTCGATGGCCAAGATCACCTTCCTGCGCACCTCGGTGATGATCCCCTTCATACTGTCGTTCGGTCTGCTCGGGAGCTATCTGACCACCTCCAGGATCAGCGATATCCTGATCACGGTGCTCTTCGGCGTGATCGGTTACGGCATGAAGAAGTTTGATTACGCGCGCGGGCCGCTGATCCTCGGCATCGTCCTGGGCAAGATCGCCGAAAACGCCCTCCACGTCTCCCTGAGTCTTTACGGGATGTCGTTCGTGTTCAGGCCGATCGCCTCGGTCATTCTGCTGATCACTCTGACCACCATTTTCTTTCCCGTCTATCAGGCACACGCCAAGAAGAAAAAGTTAATGGAGGCAGCGAAATGAAATTTCAAGTCAAGCACTGGTTCAGCCTGTTCTGGGTGCTGTTTTTTGCCCTGATCATTTACGTCTCCTTTGGCTACCAATACAAGGCCCGCCTGATCCCCCTGGTGGTCGCCATCCCCTGTTTTTGTTTTTCCCTATACCGGTTTTATGTCGAGTTGGCGGGCAAGGAAGGGGCGGCCGAAGAAGAAGACGCGCGCCTGAAAGAAATCAAGGAACAGGTGGGCGAGATATCGCTGGGGCATAAGGAATCTGAGAAGATCGACCAGGCGGAAAAGACGCGGCGGTTTTTCGATATCCTGATGTGGATCGCGATATTCCTCGTGCTGATTTTCACGGTCGGCTATTTGATCGCCATCCCGGTCTTCACGCTGGCCTATCTGCGCTTCAAGAAGGAGACCTGGCTGTTATCGGCCCTCTGCTCCATCGGGCTCACGGCGGGAATTTATCTGGCCTTTGTCATCGGCACCGACAGCTACATTTACGAAGGTCTTGTCATCCCTTTGATAAGAGACTGGCTACAGTCGTAACTTGGCGTCAGCGAAATGACCAGTAATCCGTCGACAAAGGAAGAAATCCCGATCAAGGAATCCCGAGTCCTGATCGATCCCTACCGCGACTGGGCCGAAGGCGAAGGCATCCCGATCCATCTCGACTTCGGTCACAACCTGCTCGAACTGGAGACCGGTCCCTGGGACCGTTATGAGGCGCGCGGCTG